>JAAYUF010000071.1 GCA_012517815.1 Clostridiales bacterium | reverse complement strand
TCCCCCACACCGTCCGGCTCCATGCCCTCCGCGTAAAACTGATAGGTACCCGTCTTCACATACAGGCCGACGCTCCCCCGCAGGATGACCTGCTGGCCGTCCCGCGGCGCAAAGGTCACGCCCGAGGCGGCGGACCGGAACATGGCGCAGTTGATGGCGCTTTGCGCGTCCTTGAGCGTGAAGTACCAGTGGCCGGAAACGTGCCGCTTGAAATTGCTGATCTCGCCGCGCAGGCGCAATCCGTGCAGGATCGGGTCGCCCGCAAGGCTTTTTCGCACGTACTCGTTAAGCTCTTCCACGGTAAGCGTCAGCATGGCGGCACTCAACCCTTTGCGAAAGTTCGCTCGGCAGCCTCCACGGTGTTGCTCATCAGCATGGCGATGGTCATGCGCCCCACGCCGCCGGGCACGGGGGTGATGTAGGAAGCCTTCTGGCGCACCGCGTCAAAATCCACGTCGCCGCAGAACTTGCCGTCCACGCGGTTCATGCCCACGTCGATGACCACCGCGCCCTCCTTGACCATATCGGCCTTGATGAAGCGGGGCTGCCCGATGGCCGCGACCAGGATGTCCGCGTTGCGGGTATGCCATGCCAAATCGGCGGTACGGCTGTGGCAAAGGGTGACCGTGGCGTTCTCGTGGAGCAGGAGCATGGCCATGGGTTTGCCCACGATGTTGCTGCGGCCGACCACCACGGCGTTCTTGCCGCCGATTGCGATGCCGGCGCTCTTCAGCATGTACAGCGCTCCCTTGGGCGTGCACGCGACCGCGCCGAACTCGCCGCGCATGAGCTTGCCGGCGTTGGTATCGTGAATGCCGTCGGCGTCCTTTTCCGGGAGGATCAGCGACAGGGCTTTCGCGCCGTCCAGATGCCTGGGCAGCGGCAGTTGCACCAGCAGGCCGTGGATCGCCGGATCGGCGTTGGCCTTGCGCACCTCGGCTTCCAGATCTTCCTGGGTGGTATCGGCGGGCAGGCGTATGGTTGTGGAAGCGATTCCCAGCCGGTCGCAGGCTTTTTCCTTGTTGCCGA
The DNA here is from genome assembly GCA_012517815.1 of Clostridiales bacterium. Taxonomy (GTDB): domain Bacteria; phylum Bacillota; class Clostridia; order Christensenellales; family Aristaeellaceae; genus CAXXOK01. The sequence continues at coordinate 31,175 of JAAYUF010000071.1, read as the reverse complement.
CATACAGGTGGCTGGCGGGATCGTCTCCCACAAGGATAACGCACAGCCCGGGGCGGTGCCCCCCGGCAAGCAGGGCGTCCACGCGAATCTTGAGCTCTTCTTCCACCTGTGCGGAGAGCACCTTCCCATCCAACAGTTGTGCTGCCATTCGTCCTCCTTCTGGGCGATCCGCGCCGCCCTGTGGGTCATCCGGGATCGTTGGCCCGGGCGACAGAAAATGTCGCTTATTAATGAGTCGCGTTTCAACGATGAGCCAGGTGCGGTTCGCCCTGTTTCGGAGGCCCGGCCGGCCCTATCCGCCATATCGTTGACGGCGGATGCCGTATGCTGCCGTTCCTGCTTGCGCAGAAAAACCGGTCGCCTGTCCGATCCGTCCGCAGGCCGATCTGATCCATGCCGGCCGGCTGAACGGCCGCACGCATCCGCAGGCTTGCACCGGCCGTGCGGATCACAGGCGCGGGAACCGCCCGTCCGGCTTTTCCGCCGCGTTCCTCAGGCCGCCAACGTTGCGGAAGGCGCTCGGAATTCTCCGGGGTTCAGGGGGTGGGGTCGCCGCCCGGTTGCCTTGCCTCCGTTACCCCGGCGCCGTCGCCGGTTTTCCGTTCCGCAAGGTATCTCCGCATCCCCAGCCAGGCGACGCCTGCGGCGTTATCCGCGCTGTACTCCGGCTTCCCAAAACGGAGGTCCAGCGTCCGGTTCAGCCTGGACATTCGATCCGCAATCAGCTTTCGCAGAAGGGTGGACGACGCCACACCGCCGACCGCCAGCGCCTGCCGCGCGCCGGTATGCTTGCAGGCGGCCGTGATCATCCGCGCGACGGTCCTCGCCAACAGATCGAACGCTTCCGCAGCGATCCGCTCCCGCGGATAGGTTTCCGCGGCAATCCAGCGCAGGCACTGCGTTTCCGCGCCGGACAGGTGGCAATCCAGATCGCCCCTCGTCAGGCTTGCCGGGAGCAGCGCCTCGGTCTGCAGAAGGTTGTTGAGCGCCAGTGCTTCCAGCTTGGGTCCGGCTGGAAACGGCAGACCCATCGCCACGCCGATTCGGTCCACCAGTTGGCCGGCGTTCAGGTCGAGCGTTGCGCCCAGCAAGGTCAGCGCGCCATGCTCGCAGAGCAGCAGGTCCGTAGTGCCGCCGCTCAGGTGCAGCGCCACAAAGCGGCTGTCCATCTCCGCGTTGCCCAGTTGCCCGGCCGCGATATGCCCCTGCTGGTGGGTTACCGGATAAAACGGCACCCGCAGCAGGCTTGCTGTCGCACGCCCGTGCCCCTCGCCCACGGTGAACACCGGCATGTAGCTGTCCGACCCCTCCCGCGGCGCGCAGGAAGCCGCAACGGCGCATATGCCCGCCGTTCCCAGTGCCTCCGCGACCCGCGAAGCCAGAAGGGGCAACTGCCTAACATGCGCAAAAACGGCCTCGCTCTGGCGAAGGCCGCGTTGCCCGCTGCGCACCGGTAAAAGCATCCGTTGAAAGGCGACGACGGTTCCGGTTTCGTCCACCGCCGCTACCGACGTGGTGTAGCAACTGGTATCAAAACCAAGGGCTACGTCCATGGCGGTCAGTCCTTCCGCTTGTCGCGCTCGATTGCGCCCAGCACGCCGTTAATATACCGGCCGCTCTTGGGTTCGCTGTACTTGTCGGCCAGTTCCATCGCCTCGCTGATGGATACGTTGTCCGGCACGTCGTCGCGGTAGCAAAGCTCGTAGGCCGAAAGCCTGAGGATGCTCAAATCCACATGGGGTACGCGCTCCAGCGCCCAGTCTCCGCTGCTGTGCGTTTCAATCAGGCCGTCCAGTTCCCGCTGGTGTGCGCGCACGCCGGCCAGCACATCGTCGATATACGCGCGTTCTTCCCCGGTGGGCTTGCGGCCTGCCGGTTCGCCGCCGATCGCCAGCTGTTCGTATACCAGGTCCAGCGATTCGTCATCGGCCTCGCCGCCAGACATCCGCTCGTACAAAAGCTGCATCGCAGCCTGTCTGGCTACAGATCGAGCCATTCCATACACTCCGTTTCGTTCGTCATTCTCCCTTGGGGGGGAATAGTCTGTTGATGGCGCGTTTGATGCGGGACGTTTTGCTTTCATACGCGCCCAGCCAGTATCCGACCGCGATGAAAGCGGCGACCAGCAGTGTTTTCCACACGCCCAGGAAGATGAGCATGAAGGCGATGACCGCGCCGCAGGCGCCCAGCAGCAGGCCGCAGCGCGTGGTGCCGATTTTGAACCAGTCGCTTCCGTTTTGGTTGTCCATCATTCTTCCTCCTTGCCCGTTTCATCCGCTTGCGGGATGTTGTCGGTTGTTTCCATACGCTTTTCTTCCGCTTCCGCCGCCTGCTGTTCCGTCGGGGGCGGGCAGGAGGCGGGCGTCCACACATCTTGCGCCGGGATCGGTTCCGCGGGCGTCGCCGGTGTGGCCGGCGGACCGAATGCCGGCGGATTGGGCACGACATGGGGTTTTTCTTCCCGGTGGAACAGACGCTGGTGCAGCGGCTTGCGTTCCGGCTTGTCCGTCTGGGGCCTTTCGCCCAGCATCGCGCTCTGGGCGGCCTCGTGCAGGCTCTCGACCACAACTCCGGCTTTGGCGGCGGCGCTCACGTCCGCCATCATCCCGTCGGGCGTTTTGCTGCCGGTATAGGGGGTGAGGTTGCCGTTGGTTTCCACCATCACGCGCACTTCCCGCACGTCCACGCCGGAGCAGGAGGTGATGTACTGCTTGATCTGCTTTTGCAGGGCGCTGACGGTGATGGGGATGTTGACCCCGTTGGCCAGCGCGATGCGAATGCTTACGATGACGCCGTCCCGGGCATGGTGGATGCGCGTGCCGTTTACCTTGAGCTCGTCATGCGTGTCCACGCATTTCTTGACCATGTTTTCCATCGCCGTCATCGAAATGCTCAAATCGCCGTATTCCGTGTGCTGCAGAATGAAACCCTTTTCCCGGCTGGAGCGGAACAGCATCGCGATCCCGCGCAGCCCGACGCAGCATAAAAGCAGCGAAGCCGCCACCATGATCGCGCGCTGCCAAAGCGGAAACACGCGGTCCAGAAAGCTCACGTCCAACCGGAACGGAAAAAACCCGGCGCCGAACACAAACAGTCCAATGCCCATTACCAAAACCACGAGGCCGGACAGCGCGGACACGATCCGGTCGATCACCTTGAACCTCATGTCGATCCCTCCCTGCCGGAACGCATGGTGCAAAGCAAACCCCAAAAGACCCCAGACGGCCTTTTGGGGTATCGCTTACGCGTTTGCTTCGGGCTCGGTTTCACCGGCCACAGGACGGCCGGGTTCTTCGGTTTCGTCGGACGGCCTGTTGTGCGGCTCCGGTTGCGTTTCAGCTCCGACAGGCGCGGCCTGGGCTTTGGGTATCGGCGCCGGTTCGGGATCGGGCTCCGGCTTGGGCGTTTCTTCCAGGATCACCTTCGCCGGGGGACGCTCGGCCTTGTCCTTCTCTTTATCCCGGTCTTTGGCGGGGTACTTGCCGCTGCCGACCTTGGGCAGATCGGCGCTTGCCAGGCCCGCCTGCGTTTCTTTGTTTTCCTTTTCAAAGCTGACGCCCTGCACATGGACGTCCACGCGCACCACATGCAGGCCGGTCATGGTTTCGATGGCCTTGCGGACGTTTTCCTGCACGTCCTGCGCGGCCGTCTGAATCGGCGTGCCGTACTCCACGACCACAAACAGGTCGACGGAGGCTTCTTCGGAGCCGATTTCCACCTTGACGCCCTTGGTGATGTTGCGATAGCGCCCAAAAACCTCGGAAATGCCCCCGCTGGTGCACATCCCCGCGATGCCCTGTACTTCGTTGGCGGCCACGCCCGCGATGATGGCGATGACCTCGTTGGCATAGGTGATGGTTCCGGTGGAATCATCATCCTTTTGCAAGCGCAAAGGAAGGTTGTCTTTCCTTGCTGCCAAGCTCCACACCTCCTAGGGTTCATGCTTTCCAGCGTTCAGTATAGCAGATTTTCAGGCGGTTGACAACGTCGGCACGTAAATTGTAACGATCGCGTCCGTCGGCCTCAGCCTTCGTCCACCTTGATTTTGAGGAGCCTGAGCTGATCCTCATGAACGGTGGCGGGCGTGTCCATCATCAGGCAGACGCCGCTCTGGATTTTCGGGAAGGCCAGCACGTCGCGCAGGCTGTCCGCGCCGGAGAGGATCATCACCATGCGGTCGATGCCGAAGGCGAAGCCTCCGTGCGGCGGCGTGCCGTACTGGAACGCCTCCAGCAGGAAGCCGAACTTCTCGTGCGCTTCCTCCGGCGAAAACCCGATCAGCTCGAACATCTTCGCCTGCAGCTCGCTCTGGTGGATACGGATGGAGCCGCTGCCCATCTCGATGCCGTTCATCACCAGATCGTACGACTTGGCGCGCACCGAGCCGGGATCGGTTTCCATGAGCTTCACATCCTCCTCCATGACGGTGGTGAAGGGGTGGTGCTCCGCCACAAAGCGCTTCTCTTCCTCGTCCCAGGATACGAGGGGGAACTCGGTGATCCAGAGCAGATCATACCGCGCGGAATCGATGAGCTTGAGCTCGCGCCCCAGGCGCAGGCGAAGCTGCCCCATGGCGGTCAGCGCGACCAGTTTGCGATCCGCGATCACAAACAGCGCGTCCCCGACCTGGCAATCCATGCGCGTGAGCAGGCGCGCCATGCTGTCGCCCTGCATGGCCTTGGCAAAGCTGGAGCGGACGGTCCCGTCCGCGTTGGGCACGGCCCAGGCCAGCCCTTTGACGTGGTACGTTTTCACAAACTCGCCCAGCGCGTCCAGCTCCTTGCGGCTGAGCGATCCGGCCCCCCTGGCGCAGACGGCGCAGACGATCTGCCCGTCGTTGAGCGCGTTTTCATACACCGCGAAGCCGCACCCGCGCACGGTATCGCTTACGTCGGCAATTTCCATGCCGAAGCGCGTGTCCGGCTTGTCGCTGCCGTAGCGCGCCATGGCGTCCCGCCACGTCATACGGGGCAGCGGCAGGGCCAGTTCCCGCCCCATCACCTCCCGGAACACATGCGCGTACGCGCCTTCGACCACGCGCTGGATGTCCTCCGGCTCGATGAAGCTCATTTCCATGTCAAACTGGGTGAACTCCGGCTGGCGGTCGGCGCGGCCGTCCTCGTCGCGGAAGCAGCGGGCGATCTGGTAATAGCGGTCCAGCCCGGCCAGCATCAGCAGCTGCTTGTAAATCTGCGGGCTTTGCGGCAGGGCGTAGAAAAGGCCCGGCTTCTGGCGGTAAGGCACCAGATAGTCGCGCGCGCCTTCCGGCGTGGATTTGGTGAGGATGGGCGTTTCCACCTCCACGAAGCCCTCGCCGTCGATGTAGTCGCGCAGGCACTTGATCACGCGGTGGCGGAAACGGAGCATCGCCTGCATGGAAGGCCGGCGCAGATCCAGGTAGCGGTATTTGAGCCGCAGCGACTCCTGCTCGTTGGTGCCGTCCTCCACATAGATCGGCGGCGTTTTGCTGGTGTTGAGGATTTTCAGGCTGTCCGCGATCACCTCGACATGCCCGGTCGCCATCTTCTCGTTCACGGCTTCCGGCGCGCGCAGGCGCACCAGCCCGGAAACCTCGATCACAAACTCGCCGCGCAGGCTCTCCGCCAGCGCAAAGGTATCCGCGTCCAGCGCGGTGCTGTCCAGTACCACCTGCACGATGCCGGTCCGGTCGCGCATGGAAACAAAAATGAGGCCGCCTAGATTGCGGGCGCGCTGCACCCAACCCTTGAGCAGCACCTGTTTGCCCGCTTCGCTGGTCACGATCTCCCCGCACATGTGCGTGCGCTTGGTCATCGCCATGGTGTTATTCCTCCTCAACCGGCTTGTGGATCAGGGCTTTGAGCGCTTCCGGCGCGGACGCGAGCGTGACTTCCCATTCTTCCTTGGTGGTCATGTTCCGTAGCTTGACCACGCCCTTGGTGACTTCGTCCTCACCCAGGATGGCGACATAGGCGGCGCCCAGCTTATCGGCGTACTTGAACTGCGCCTTCAGGCTGCGCGCGGCGTGGTCCATATCCGCGTTGAGGCCGGCCGCGCGAAACGCCAGCGTCAGCTCGAACGCCCGCACCGCGAGCCCTTTGTGCAGGCTGGCGACAAACACGTCCGGCGCGTTGCCGGGCACGCGGAGCCTCTGATCCTCCGGCGAAAGCTGATCCAGCAGCATCAACACGCGCTCGATGCCCATGCCGAAGCCCACCGCCGGGATGGCGGGCCCCCCGATCATCTCCACCAGCCGGTCATACCGGCCGCCACCGCAGGCGGTAAGGGTGCCGGTCGGCGTGTCGGTGGTCAGCTCGAACACCGTTTTGGTATAGTAATCCAGCCCGCGCACGATGCCCGTATCCACCAGATAGGGCACCTCAGCGGCGTTTAGGAACCCCTGCAGCTCGTCAAAGTGCTGCCTGCACTCGTCGCACAGGTGATGAAGCATGCGGGGCGCGTCGGCCAGCTCCGACTGGCACGCGGGATTCTTGCAGTCCAGCACGCGCAGGGGATTGGTTTCCGTGCGCTCCTCGCAATCCTTGCACAGCTTGTCCGTGCGGGCGCGCAGATACTCCCGGAGCTTCTCCTGATAGGCCGGGCGGCAGTTGGGGCAGCCGATGGAGTTGATGCGCAGCGCCACACCCTTGAGGCCCATGCCGGTAAGCACGTCCATCGCTGTCAGGATCAGTTCCGCGTCCGCGGAGGCCTGCTGCGCGCCAAAGCACTCCATGCCAAACTGGTGATGCTCGCGCAGCCGACCGGCCTGGGGCGCCTCGTAGCGGAAATGCGGCGCGGAAAGATAATACACTTTCAGCGGCAGCGCCTGCGCGTACAGGCCGGATTCGATGAACGCCCGCACCACGCCCGCCGTGCTTTCCGGCTTGAGCGTAACGGAGCGGCCGGCCTTGTCCAGAAAGGTATACATTTCCTTGCGCACCACATCGCTGGTTTCGCCGGCGGCGCGGGAGAAAAGCTCCGTATGCTCAAAAACCGGGGTACGGATTTCCGCGTAGCCCGCCAGACGCGCCTTTTCGCGCATCAGCGCCTCTACGGCCTGCAGGCGCGGGCTGTCCGCGGGGAGCACGTCCCGGGTTCCCTTGGGGATTCTCGTCAACATCTCATTCACCTCAGTCGCTGCGTTCCTGTGGATTATACACGGGCGTTCTTCGCATTGTCAAGGAATGGCGCAAGTTTCGGCGTATCGCTTCGCATAGTGTTTGGCATTGCCATCGAGCGGTTGTCGGCAGCCCTGATCGACTGTACGGCTAGAGCGGCGGGTTAGCGCTTCGGTTCCGTTTCGACCGCTGTGGTTTGCTTGGCTTCGGGGTGCTTCCTCATGCCCCGACGGCTGTTTGTCCCTATGGCACAAAAGAAGATTGTCTGTTGCTTCATCGGATACGGGGGCTGCCTTGCTCATCAAGGGCATTTCCCCGTCAGGTAATTCAAGGATGACTTTGTCCGCGCCTGAGCGGTTTGTTTCCTGTTCAAGCGCCCTGCCCTTCCTGCCGGTGTAACGAAAGCGCCGCATGCGCGTACACAGCGGCGCTTGGGAACCCCGTTGAATCGCGTTTCGGCATTATGGTGTAAAGCTTTCATCCTACCCTAGTTAAGGAAAGCTTTGCGCCGGTATCTCGGACGGCGGTTATCGAAGCAGCGTGTCCCGCTGTTCCAGATACTGCTCGTAGCTGATGAGCACGTCGCGCGGCTTGCTGCCGGCGCTCCGGCTCACGATGCCCCGCGCGGCCATGTCGTCGATCAGGCGACCGGCGCGCGCGTAGCCGATTTTCATGCGCCGTTGCAGCATGCTGATGCTCGCCTGTCCGTCGGTGATCGCCATCTCGATGGCTTCCTGCAGCCGCTCGTCGCCCGAGCCGCCTTCGTCCCCTTCGGCGTCGTCCGCGTCGTCGACGGAGGGGCTTTCCATGATCTCGGTGATGCGCTCGTCGTAGTCCGTGGCGGAGTTCTTCCCAATATAATCGTTCACGTCGCTGATCTCCTGATCGCTCAGGTAACAGCCCTGCACGCGCAGCGGCGCCTTTTCCCCGGTGGGGTAGTAGAACATGTCGCCCCTGCCCAGCAGCTTTTCCGCGCCGTTCATATCCAGAATCGTTCGGCTGTCGATGCTGGAGGCCACCGCAAAGGCGATGCGGGAAGGAATGTTGGCCTTGATGAGGCCGGTGATCACGTTAACCGTCGGGCGCTGGGTGGCCACCACCACGTGGATGCCCGCCGCGCGCGCCAGCTGCGCCAGCCGGATGATGCTTTCCTCCACATCCCGCTTGCAGGCCAGCATCAGGTCGGACAGCTCGTCGATGATGATCACGATGCGCGGCAGCCTCGGCTCGTCGCCCGTTACCTTGGCGTTGTAGGCGGTGATCTCGCGCACGCCCTTGCTCTGCATCTTGTGATAACGGTCCAGCATCTCCTGCACCGCCCAGGCCAGCGCGCCCGAAGCCTTCAACGGGTCGCTGACCACGGGGATCAGCAGATGCGGAATCTGGTTGTAACCCTGCAGTTCGACCACCTTGGGGTCGATCATGATCATGCGCACCTCGTCGGGCGAGGAACGGTAGAGCAGGCTGTTGATGATGGCGTTGATGCACACCGATTTGCCGCTGCCGGTCTGCCCGGCGATCAGCAGGTGCGGCATCTTCGCCAGGTCGCAGATGATCGGCCGGCCCGCGATATCCTTTCCCAGGGCGACGGAGAGCGGCGATTTGGCGTTGGTCATCTCGGGGCTGGTGAGCACCTCGGCCAGCGAAACGCTGATGATCTCCTTGTTGGGCACCTCGACGCCGAACAGGTTGGTGCCGGGAATGGGCACTTCAATGCGCACGCCGCCGTTGGCCGCCATATCCAGCGCAATGTTGTCCGCGATGTTCATGATGCGTTTGACGTTGATGCCGCTGGACACCAGCCCCAGTTCAAACCGGGTGACCGCCGGCCCGTGCGTAACCCGCTGCACCCGGGCCGGGATGCCGAAGCTTTCCAGCGTTTTTTCCAGCCGCATGGCGTTGGCGCGATCCTGATCCCGCGTATCGGGCTGGGTTTGGGTTTTCAGGTTCAGCAGCTCGATCATCGGATAGGGGTACGCGGCTTTCGCCCTGGGCTGCGCGGGATGCTCGGCCTGCGGGTTCGGTTTCGGGGGTTTGATCATGGGCGGGTCCAGCCGCTGGCCGCTCATCGCGGGTTCGGCGGAAGCATCGTTCGCGGGGCGTTTGTAGGCCGCGAAGCGATCGGCCGCGCGCGCTGCGGCGGCGGAAGCTCCGGTCGCGGCCGACCTGAGCTCGGCGTTTGCGGGCGGGGTATAGGCAGCCGTCTGGCGCGCATAGGCGACCTGCTCGGCAGTCCTCGCGGGCGTCGCGGGTTCGCCCGCGGGTGCGCCGCTTTTCCCGACCGCCTTCGCGCGGGCGGCGGGAGGTTCCTCGGTCTGCCGCTCGGCGCTGATCGCCCGCTCCAGCCCGATGCCGGGGCCGTAGGGCAGGGCGCTGTTTCCGTTCGTTGCGTCGATTTTTTGCAGGATTTCTTCCTTGCGCTTGCGGATATCCTCCATCCGCCCGATTACGCGGTTGACCTCGCGGTCCCGTTCCGGCGGCGCCGTCTTGACAGGCGCGGGAGCTTCGGGTGTCGGCGCGGATGCTTTCGCCGCGCCCGGACGCTCCAGCTGCCACTGCGTGGACGCGCTTCCGTCGGGCACTTCCGGCACGATCATTTCATCGTAGAGTTTCGCCGCGGAAGGCTGCATGGTAAACAAGGTCGTCTGCACCGGAACGCCACCCATCACGCCCGAAAGCCCGGCAGGCTGCGCATAGCCGACCATGCCGCCCGCGTAGGCGGCGACCGGCTCGGGGCGAACGGGCGCGGCTTCCGGCGCGGCCGGCGAAACATCCCTTGTTTCCGCGGCGCGTCGGTCCTTCCCCCGCCGGCGCGGGCTTTCGGGTTCCGGTTGAACGGTTTCCCCGGCCGCTTCCTCCGCCTGCTGGGCTTTCAGTGCCTTGAGCATCCGCTTCTTTTCGCGCTCCACCTCGCGCTGTTCCAGCCGGTGCTCGGAGTTCTCCCGGAGCTGGCGGAACGTACCCGGCAGATCGAAGCGGGAGAAGAACAGCACGCAGATCAGGCATAAAACGCACAGGATCGCTACGCCGCCCGTCTGCCCCACGTAGGCCCACAGCGGCATGGCCGTCAGCATCCCCAGCGCGCCGCCGAACGTGCCTTTTTCCATGCAAACCTGATAACCCGCCCGGATGGTTTCCCAAAAGCCTTCCGGCGTGGGAGAAAGCGGACTTGTCGCGCGGCTGTAATTCTGCGTATAGACCATCAGCGGCGTTTCGCCGATTTTGCTCAGGAGGTTGATCATCCCCAGCACGCCGACGTAAAACACCATCAGAAACAGAATGGCGCGCACCGGCGCCTTGCGGTAGGCCGAAAAAGCGACCAGCGCGCCGCCCCAGATCAAAAACAGCGAAATGCCGAGGCAAAGCGCGCCGCCCAAACCGACCATCGTCTGCTTGATCAGCGTAAACGCGGCGCCCTGGATGCCGCCCACCACGGATATGGCCGATACCAGGCCCAGCGAGATCAGGATGACCCCGGTCACGCTCCTGAACATCAGGCTGCCCGAATCGTAGGTTTTTGCCCTGCCCTTTTTCCCTTTGTGCATAATGCCTCCGCCTGAGCGCTGGACACGGTTCATGTCAACCGCACCGCGTAGAGCACGCCGTCCTCCCCTGCGTACAGCAGGAGCTGTCGCTCGCCAAATGAGTAGTAGTCCGCCGTTCCGGGGATCAGCCCGTAATCGTAGGCCAGCGCCTCGTCAAACGCCACGCTGCTGTCCGGTTCGCCCAGGATGGCGTGCCATGCGCCGCTGGACGTGACCCCGCACTGAAGGCCGAACAGGTTGGCCCGGTAGCTCAGCAGCCCTTCCACGCGCGAGTTATCCCAGCCGCCGGAAAGCGCGTCGGACAGTACCAGCACCTGCCTGAACGACGGCGCTTCCAGCTGGAAATACCGACCGCCGGGGTACTGGTCGGGCGTGCGGAGCAGGCGGTAGCGGCCGATCAGGTCGGCCATGCCGTCGCCCAGCCGCGCGCTGATGTGCGGCAAAGCCCCTTGGGAAACCGTCTGTTCGATCAGCTGCCTGATCTCGTCCTGGGCGCGGGGCGGGGTGATCGCCCCAAGCTTCGCGGGCAGCGCGTCCGTATCGGTTCGCAGTTCCCCGGCCAGCTCGTCGTAACAGAACTGCGCCGCGCCGCAGTAGCCGCTCAGCAGCGCGAACTGCCGGTAGGGGTAGTAAAACGTGATGCCGTCCGCGTCCAGGTTGAACGATTCCCGCGGGAGCGGCGTCAGATCGCTGTTTTCCAGATAGCTGGACAGTTCGTCCAGATAGGTGCTGAGCAGTACGTCTTCCATGCGCGATACCGCGGCGTCGGGGTCTGTGAAAAGTTCGTCCAGCGTTACCGGCTGACCGGTCGCCAGATGGAAGGACATCGCGGCGTACTCCTGTCCGGTGCGGCCGTTTTCCATAACCCCTTTGGCGCTGAGCACCGTGGAAAACACGCCCCCGCCCAGAAACGCCTCGTAGGTTACCTGCAGGCCGGCACCGCCGTCCTTGAGCAGGCTCAGGGTAACCATGCGCTGGGCGATCTTGCCCTGTTCCACAACCGCGTCGTTGATGGCCTGCTGCACGGCTTCGTCCGCCAGCCCTACAAGCTGTGGATAACGCACGGCGTTACCGTTGAGCTCAGTTTCCACCGCGCGCACCTCCGGCGACCCCGCGGGTTGCGAAGCCCACGCCGGATTCACGGCGGGGCACGCGCAAAGCAGCAAGACAGCGCAACCTAAAACGATCCATCCGCGCTGGACCTTTCCCCTACGGCGCATGCTCAACACCCCTCTCAGATCAATTATTATACAACATCCGATTCTCTGTTGCAAGATTGTTACAAATTGTATACCGTATTTCCGTTTTCTGGGTGCACATGACGTCCGCCCGTCCGTAAACCGATGCGACGGCAGGCGCGTCGACCGTTCGCCGTATCGCCTCCGACCGCCCGTCCGTAAACCGATGCGACGCGTGTCGCAAACCAAACCGACGGATCCGGGCAAGGACCGCCGGCGGCCCTCGCCCGGCGACCGGTCCGCCGGCCGTCGGGGCCGTGCCTTGCCGTACCGGTTTCCGGCGGGGGACAATCTGCCGCTGTCCCCGGCCCGGCGGGAGCAGCCCGTGCGGTTGGCGTGCGGGCTCCGGCCGGGCGGACCGGCGCGCCGCGCAACCGGTTTCAGGAGGCGCCCGCCCGGCCGCGCATGCCCGCCAACCGCACGAAAACATTGACAAACGGGGATATTATTGTATGATAGAACAGGATGCGCGGACAGGCGCGCGGCTTTCGCGCGCCGCCGGGCATCGCGGGCGGCCGCAGGCCGCTGTGAACGGAGGAACCGTTGTTGGCGGAGGAAACATTGGCGACGCTGTCGCTGGAAAGCATGGAATCCTACCTTTCGTTGTTTGGCGCGAATGATCGAAATGTCCCTCTGCTGGAAGGCGAACTCGGCGTGCGGCTTGTGCTGCGCGGCTGCGAACTGAACATTGCCGGGCCGGAGCCGAACGTCGGCATGGCGGTTCAGGTCGTGGAAACGCTGATCTCCCTGATTCAACGCCACGCGCAGGTCGACCGCACCACCCTGCGCTATGCCGCGGCGCTGGCCAAGGAAGGGCAGCTCGACCGGCTGGAGGACATCGCCTTTGAGGTGATCGCCACCAACCACCGCGGCCGTCCCGTCCGTTGCAAAACGCTCGGCCAGTACCAGTATGTGCAGGCGATCCGCGAGCATGAGCTGACGTTTGCGCTTGGCCCGGCCGGCACGGGAAAGACCTACCTTGCCATGGCGCTGGCCGTCGTGGCGCTGCGCAAGAAGGAAATTGAGCGCATTGTGCTGACCCGCCCGGCGGTGGAAGCGGGCGAGAAGCTGGGCTTCCTGCCCGGCGATCTGAACCAGAAGGTCGATCCCTACCTCAGGCCGCTGTACGACGCGCTGTACGATATGATGGGCGCGGAATCCTACCAGCGGCTGCAGGAACGCGGCGTATTGGAAGTCGCCCCGCTGGCCTATATGCGCGGACGCACGCTGTCGGACAGCTTTATCATCCTGGACGAGGCGCAGAACACCACGCCCGAACAGATGAAAATGTTCCTGACGCGCTTTGGCGCGAATTCCAGGGTGGTCGTCACCGGGGACGATACGCAGACGGATCTGCCTTTGGGCAAGCAGAGCGGCCTGTTGCAGGCGGTACGCGTGCTGGAAGGCATCCCGGAAATCGCCATCGTCCGGCTGACCCATTCCGACGTGGTGCGCCACGATCTGGTGCAGACCATCGTCAAGGCCTACGAGGCTTTCCAACGGGACCCGATGGGGAGGAATACGGGGCATGATGCCTAAGAAACGCACGGCTTCAACCCGTGCGAAACAGAGCCGCTGGTCGCTGGTCACGCTGTGGAAGAAACTGCGCTCCGCCCAAGCCCGCAGTTGGACCGTGATCACCGCGGGCACGCTGCTGTTAATCGTTCTGTTCATGATCGCCATCACGCCGCAGCGGTATGATTTACAGGTGGGCGATATCGCCTATGCCACCATCACCGCCTCCAAGGACGTGGTGGACGAAATCGCCACCCAGCGCAACCGCGACGAGGCCGCCCGGCAGGTGGAGCCGACCTACCTCTTTAAGGAAGGCGTCACCTCGGAGGTCATGCACAACCTGACCTCGATCCTCACACAGGCCAATACCGTGCAACAGTACGGAAGCCAGACGCTGCAACAGCACGCGCCGGACGACGCGCAAAAACAGAAGGCCTACGTGTTTACAACCGCCGAGCTGGAATACGCGCAGGCGCTGTTTACGCTGGTCGCGCTTGCGGATTATCAGCTTAACACCCTGCTGCGCGCCAGCGATCAGGAAATGCTGGACCTGAACGACAACATCACCACCGCCGTTGAAAACACCATGAACACCACCATCCGCGAAGGGTATGTGAGCGAGTCCATCCAGTACCTGCAACAGATTATCGGCTACAAGACCGATATGGATCTGCTGCAAAACGTGGTCACGCCGATCCTGCGCAAGGTGGTTCAGCCCAACATGGTGATCGATCAGGACGCCACCGCCAAGCTCCAGCAGGAAGCGCGGGACGCGGTGGAGCCCGTGATCTACAAGCAGGGGCAAAACATTGTGCTGGCAAGGGAGCGCGTGACCGCCAACCAGCTGGAGATGCTCCGAAGCCTGGGGCTGCTGGACGACGCCGGCTTCGACTGGACCATGTACATGGGCGGCGCGCTTCTGGTCCTGTTTGCGATGACCGCTTACGTCATCACGCTGCTGCTCTTCGGCTCCGCGTTTCTGCGAAGCCCGAAGAAGCTCGTCATCCAGATGATCATCCTGAACCTGACGCTGGCCCTGTGCATCGGCGGGAAACTGATCGACCTGTACGTGCCGCCGGTGCTTCTGGGCGCGATGATGCTCACGGGCCTGCTGGGCGTGGCCACCGGCGCGGCGGCTTCCATCGCGCTGGCGATTCTTGTCAGTTCCCTGATCGCGGGCGGCAACAGCACCTACGGCACCGAGATGGTCAACCTGCTGCTCACCTCCATCGTCAGCGGTTTTCTGGCGATTGCGATCATCCGGCACAAGCCCTACCGGCAGCAGGTGCTGCTGGCGGGCGTTGTAACCGCCATCAGCAACGTCGGCATCATCCTGACCATCGGCTTCATGACCAACACGTCGGTGCGGGAGGTCTTTGCCAACTCGCTGTGGAGCGCCGCCGGGGCGCTGGGTGCTTCCCTGCTGTGCGTCGGGTTGGACCCGATCGTCGAATCGGCGTTTCATCTGGCGACGCCCAGCAAGCTGCTGGAACTGAGCAATCCCAACCATCCGCTGCTGCGCCGGCTGCTCATGGAAGCCCCGGGCACCTACCACCACAGCATCATTGTCGCCAATCTGGCCGAGGCGGCCGCCGAGGCTATCGGCGCCAATCCGCTGCTGGCCCGCGCGGGCGCGTATTTCCACGACATCGGCAAGCTCAAGCGGCCGCTCTATTTCAAGGAAAACCAGATCGGCGAAAACCCGCACGAGCACACCAATCCCTACGTTTCCGCCGCCATCCTCACCGCGCACACGCGGGACGGGCTGATGATGGCCCAGCAGAGCAGGCTGCCGGAGGAAATTCAGGATATCATCATCGAGCACCACGGCGACACGCCGGTCATGTACTTCTACCACAAGGCGTTGCAGCAGGCAAACGGACAGCCCGTGGATATCAACGATTTCCGGTATGACGGCCGGCGGCCGCACATGAAGGAAAGCGCCATCATCATGCTGGCGGATACCGTGGAAGCCGCCGTGCGTTCCCTGCCGGATCCCACGCCCAAAGCCATCGAGGAGTTTATCGAACGCTTGGTTCGCGGGAAGCTGGAGGACGGCCAGCTGAGCCGCGCGCCTGTGACGCTGTCGGATATCGACCGCATCTGCGAGGCGTTCTCCACGGTCCTCAACGGCGTTTTCCACGAGCGGATCGAGTACCCC
Organism: Clostridiales bacterium; assembly: GCA_012517815.1. GTDB lineage: Bacteria > Bacillota > Clostridia > Christensenellales > Aristaeellaceae > CAXXOK01. The sequence goes on along the minus strand of JAAYUF010000071.1, from coordinate 15,619 downwards.
GTCATGTCGGTCGAGCAGCTGAAGGGCCAGTACGCCAACACCCGCGCGCTGCCACCCGCGGAGGAAAGCGCGGTGGAAGCCATGGAACTGGTGCGCATCCCAACCGTCGATCCGCAGGAGGCTGAGAAGGCGGCTACCGAGGCGCTCAACAGCGAAGCGGACTCCGCGCCCGTAAGTCCGGCCCCAAACGCGGAAACGCCGACGGCGCGCGCAAAGGCGGATGCCGACGCTTCGCCGCTCCGCGCTCCGGTCGCTTCGGATCAGGCCGTTTCAGCAGGTTTTGACGCCAAGCAGCCGTCGGATGCTTCGGACGCTTCGGACGCTTCGGACGCTTCAGATGCTTCGGATGCTTCGGATGCTTCGGATGCTTCGCGTGCCGGCGCGGCGCAGGCTCCACAAGGGGAGGCCGTTTCCTCCCGCAGCGATGCGAACCCTGCCGACAAATCCCTTCCGTACGGCGCGTCCGCCAACACCGAAATGCCGTTTGCCGGCGCACAGCCCGACGGGGTTTCCCCCGGCCCGGGCGATGCCGCATCGGCCGCCAAGGAGTCACAGCGTAATGAAACTTGAGTGGGAGCAGGAAGGGGATGCGCCCTCGGGCGTCGGTTCCGAGATCGGCTCGCAGCTTTCGCTGGTCGCGGATTGCTGCGCCGTCGCCGAAGGGCTTCCCTGCGCGTGCGCCGTCCATGTCCTTATAACGGACGACGCGCGCATCCGCGCCGTCAACCGCGAACAGCGCGGCATCGACCGCGAAACGGACGTGCTCTCCTTCCCCACGGTCGCGTATGCCGCAGGGCGCACCGCCCGCTCCTCGCGGGCTTTGTTGCGCAGGGAGTACGACCCCGAACTGTCCGCCTGTTTTCTGGGCGATGTGTTGATTTCCGCGCAGCGGGCGGCCGCGCAGGCCGAAGCCTTCGGGCACAGCCTGAACCGCGAGCTTTGCTACCTGCTGACGCACGCGATTTTTCACCTGTTGGGTTATGATCACCTCAGGCCCGAGGATCAAAGGGAGATGCGAACCATGGAAGAGAAAGCGCTGGGCATGGCGGGCGTAACCCGCGAGGGGGAGACCCACGCAGCCCCGACGGACGAGCAACTGCTGGCGCTGGCCCGCGAAGCGATGCAGCGTTCCTACAGCCCGTACAGCCATTTCCGCGTGGGCGCCTGCCTGCTGTGCGGCGACGGGCGCGTTTATCAGGGCTGCAACGTCGAAAACGCCTCCTTCGGCCTGACCAACTGCGCGGAACGCACGGCCGTGTTCAAGGCGATCAGCGAAGGCGCGCGGGAATTCACCGCCATCGCCATCGCGGCAGACCACGCGGCCCCGTGGCCCTGCGGCGCGTGCCGGCAGGTGCTCAACGAGTTTGCGCCGGGGATTCGCGTGCTGGTCACCTGGGAAGGGGACCGTTGCGAGGATGCAACGCTGGAACAGCTGCTGCCCCACGGTTTCGGCCCGAAGGATTTGCCCTGAGCCCCGAACCAGGACTTCCCCCCCGGGCGTACTGCCTGCGACCCATGGACATAAAGCTGATCGGGGTTTCGGCAAACGTTGATCGCCGCCCCTCAAGGCGGCTGTACCGCGCGGGGCACGGCCCGGCCGGTTCGGGCCGCGCAAACCGCGGCGCCGCAGCTCGAGCGGCAGTTGATCTAGGGTCAGCGCCTGCGCATGCCTCCCGCGAAACGGCCGTCCGCGGGGCAGGCCGCTCCCGCAGGGCCCGCAACACAGGGGCCGCGCCGCCGGACGGAAGCATGCGGCGCGTATTCTTCCGGCAAAGCGCCGCCTGCGCCGCGCATTGATGCCCGAAACAGAAGCCCGTGAATCCGCCGTGTTCAACCCCAATCCGCCGCGTCCGCGCGCCCGGCTCATCCAGCCGGCGTCCCTTTCCTGACCATCCTTCGGAAAAGCGAGGTTCGACATGCAACCCAAACAGCCCTTTCATTCCGGTTTTATCGCGATCATCGGCCGCCCCAACGTCGGCAAGAGCACCCTGCTCAACGCCCTGCTGGGGGAAAAAATCGCCATTGTCAGCAACCGCCCCCAGACGACGCGCAACCGCATTTTGGGCGTCAGCACTCAGGAAGGCAGCCAGATCGTCTTTCTGGATACGCCGGGGATGCACACGCCGCGCAACCGTCTGGGCGAATACATGATGCAGACCGTGCGCGACGCGCTGGTGGGCATCGACGGCCTGATGGTGGTGGTGGACGTCACCGGCGTGGGCAAGCAGGACCGGCAGATCGTCGAAGAGATGAGCGCGCGCAAGGAACGCAAGACGCTCGTGCTCAACAAGATCGACCTGCTGCCCAAGGAAAAGCTGCTGGCCCTGCTCCAGAGCTTTGCCGACCAGAAGTACGACGAGATCGTCCCCGTCAGCGCCCTGACCGGGGACGGTATCGATGAGCTCAGGCGCGTGCTGCTCGCCATGCTGCCCGAAGGCCCGCAGTATTTCCCCGAGGATACCCTGACCGACCAGCCGGAACGCTTTCTCTGCGGCGAAATCATCCGTGAAAAAGCGCTTTTGCACCTCAAGGACGAGGTTCCCCACGGCGTCGGCGTGGAGGTGATGGGCCTCAAGCGCATCAGCGACGGCCTCACGGAGATCGACGCGACCCTGTACTGCGAGCGGGCCGCCCACAAGGGGATCATCATCGGCCGTCAGGGCGCCATGCTCAAGCGGATCGGAGCCGAAGCCCGACAGGATATCGAAGCCCTGCTGGACGCGCACGTCAACCTCCGGCTTTGGGTCAAGGTCCGGGAGGACTGGCGCAACCGCCGCGACGACCTAAAAACGCTGGGCTACGTCCGCGAGGAATAACAAACCGGTTGAACCGTGACGGACGCCTCGCATGCGAGGGCGTCCGTCCGTTACCGGCATCCAGCGACGATACCTGCGATTCACAGGCAGGAAAGCGCGCCGGCCCTGTAGCCGCCGCGCTTTTATTTGTCTGCGGGTTTCCGTCTCCCGCGATTTCAATGCAGGAACGTGTTCAAGCTCACGAGCGGTTGTCCTCTGTGGCGGGCCGCGGAAGCGGAGCGCGCAGCGGAGCTGCGACGAGCCTTACGTTGAGGTCGCGGGAGAAAATCGCCGGAAACGGAAAGCGTTCCTGCTGTGAAATCCGATCAGTCCAAGGCGGACCCTCAGGCTTCCAGCACGTATTTTCGGATGGCGGCCGCCACGCCGCATTCCAGGTTGGTAAGCGTCTGCGCCTGCGCCGCCTGTCGTACGCGCTCCGTAGCATTGCCCATCGCGACGCCGAACCCGGCGTATTCGATCATGTCCAGATCGTTGTCATAATCACCCAGCGCCATCACCGCCTCGCGCGGCACATGCAGGCGCTCCGCCAGTTCCCGCAAGGCCGCGCCCTTGCCCACACCCCGTGGCATCAGTTCCAGTATGGTCGACCAGGAGGCCGTCACCTGCAGCCCCTCGTCCGCCGACAGTTCCGCGCGGACCGCCGACAGGCGTTGGGAATCCTCCGCGTCGACACAGGCAATCTTGCAAATGCCCTCTTCCAAACGGCGGGCGAGCGTCGCTTCGCCAAACTCATAGGCGTCCGCCTTGCCGCGGTCGACGTAGGTGCCCCATTCCCGTTTTTGCACGTGGCTGTCCAGCGGCACCACAAGCACGCGATCCGGCTGGAAGCATGCGAAGGTGATCCGGTATCCAAGCAGCGTCTGAACCGCTCGCGCGGCCACGGCGGGCGCCAGATAGCGCACCGCATACGGCTCCCGGTGCGGCGCTTCCAGGCAGCAGCTGCCGTTGATGCCCAGCACGGCGCACCGGTCCAGCCCCGCGTCGCTTGCGTAGAAGCTGATATCCCTCGGGTTTCGTCCGCTGCAGATCGCCAGGTGCACATTGCCGTTCGCGGCGGCTTTCAGGGCTTCGATGTTGGCCCGCGGGATCCGCTGGCGCCCGTCCAGCAGCGTCCCGTCCATGTCCATCGCAATCAGTCCGATTCGGTTCATAACGCTCCTAAAACCCCGGCTGGACGGTGAACCGCAAACCGTTGAGGTAGTCCAGCGGCCCTTCCAGCGAGAAAGTAAGTTCCGTAGCCGTCAGCATCAGCCGCTTGGCATGCTGCTCCCGGTTCCAAGCGCGGTCGCCGTATTTGTCGTCGCCCAGCAGCGGATGTCCGAGGTGCGCCATCTGTGCGCGAATTTGGTGCGTGCGTCCGGTATGCAGCGTGATTTCCAGCCGGGATACCGGCCCGCCCGCCAGCACCGTATACTCCGTGCGGATGGATACCGCGCCCGCCGCAGGCGTGTCCGTAACCCGCACGCTGGCGCAGGCCGCGTCCTTTCGCAGGTATGCGTCCAGCACCGCGTGGGCGGGGCGCGGTTCGCCCCGCACCAGGCAGACGTATTTCTTGTGCACGCGCCGCTGTCGAAACGCCTCTTCCATCTCCCGGCGCACGTCCTCATTCAGCGCGAGCAACAAAAGCCCGTCGGTGGGGTTGTCCAGCCGGTGGCAGGGTACCGGCGCGCGGGGCAAGGGCGGCGTATGGCTCCGCGCAATCCATTCCCCCACCGTCAGCCCGCCCTTGCCGTCCGGCTCGCAGGACATCCCCGCGGGCTTGTTCACAACCATGATCCGGCCGTCTTCGTAAAGAATGTCGGGCAAACGCATCGCGCGATCGCCCGACAGATAGACTTTGATTTCCGCTCCCGGCAGGGCCTGCGCGTCCCGCCGAACGCGCTCGCCGTTCATTTTCACATCCCGGCGGTCAAACGCTTCCCGGATCGCGTGGCGCGGCACCTGCGGAAGCATCCGGCAAACCGCCGGAAACAGGCGGCTCTCCGCCATGTCCTGCGGAAGCCTGAACGTTTCGACCATCATGGCGCACCCCTTCAGTGCTGGAGGTTGGCCGTCATGCCGATCCAGTGCGGCGTTCCGCCGTGGAGCGCCCTGAGCGCGGCCTTCATGACCGGCGTGGGTCGCACGCAGATCACCGAGGCCATCACTTCGGCCATCTCATCCAGCGACACGCCCTGTTTGGCGAGAATCCGCAGGTCCTCGGCCGCTTCCTCGGCGTCCCACTCAGGGCGCATGAAGCCTTCCAGCGAGAAACGCATGGTTTCGTGCAGCGGTTCTTCCTCAGGGAGAAGGCCGTTCATGCCGCCGGCAAGCGTTTCTTCGTTGAGCGTCAGGGTGATCTCCCCGCCCAGCCCCATCATCACGATCAGGCGGTTTGGGTCGGCCAGCCCGGGGTGCACCAATATGATCGCCCGGTCCGTGTCCGCGAAATATTCAAAGGACGCCTTCATGTAGCGGTAGGCCACGTTGATCGCACCGGCGTCGTCCCGCCGCATCACATCCTTGAGAAAGAAGGCGAGCGGCTGGCTGGAAGGCAGGAAACCGGCGATGTAGAGCAGCCCGTGGATGGTCGCGTCGTAACGGAACAGCCTCGCTTTCGCCTGCGTGTACAGCGGATCGTTAAAAGCCCGGAGCAGCGGTTCCTGCAGCGCTTCGGGCAGGTCCAGCGACCATTCCTCACCCTCGGCGGAGAAGGAGCACCACAGGCGGCGGGCCAGCGCCTCGGCCGCGGCGATATCGTCCCAGTTATCCGAGGCGATATGCCCGTGGGCTACCAGCAGGCGTTCCAGCAGCACGCTTTCCCCGTTGGACAGGAAGAGCGCTTCCGACGGCAGGAGTTCCAGCACCTTTTCCCGAAGGCCGCCGATGGTCGCCAATCCCTCGTTGCCGGGTTCGTTGTCGTAGAAGGAGCATTCCTTGAGGCTCTGGGCGTCGGCGTCGGTCGCGAGGGGTGAAAACAGCGCGATGGACGGATAGGCGGACAGGCGGCGCTCACAGGCTTCAAACTGCTTTTCCCGCAGCACGCTCATGGTTTTTTCGCACCAGTCCTGCTCATGTCCCATGTTCGCTTCCCTTAGCATCGTTATCCCTCCTCCGCCGGTATGTCGGTTGTGTTCAGGCTAAAAGCTCGTGATCCAGCCGAACGGATCGTCCAGTTTGCCGTACTGGATGCCGGTCAGCGTGTCGTAGAGCTGCTGCGTAATGCGGCCGATGCTGCCGTCGCCGACATGGACCGCCTGATCTTTATACGCAATTTTATTCACAGGTGAAACAACCGCCGCCGTGCCCGTGCCGAACGCTTCCGTCAGCTTGCCGCTGGCGGCGTCGGCCATCACGTCCTCGATGGCGATGCGCTTCTCCTCCACCTCGTAGCCCATGTGCCCGGCGAGGGTGAGCACGCTGTCGCGGGTGATGCCGGGCAGGATGCTGCCGTTGAGCATGGGGGTGACGATCTTGCGATCTTCATAGACGAACATCATGTTCATGGAGCCGACTTCCTCGATGTAACGCTGCTCCACGCCGTCCAGCCACAGCACCTGGGCATAGCCCTCGTGCTTGGCCTTCGCGCCGGCCAGGATGCTGGCCGCGTAGTTGCCGCCGGTCTTGGCGAAGCCCACGCCGCCCCGCACCGCGCGCACGAGGCTGTCCTCCACATAGATGGCCACGGGCGCCAGCCCGCCCGCATAGTACGCGCCGCTGGGCGAGAGCAGAATATAGAAAAGATAGTTCTCCGCGGCGGAAACGCCCAGCGCGGCGTCGGTGGCGATCATCGTCGGCCGAATGTAGAGCGACGTGCCCGTCCGGTGCGGCGTCCATTCCTTGTCTACGGAGAGCAGCGCCATCAGGCTTTCCAGGCACAGTTCCACCGGAATCTGCGCCATGCCCATGCGCGCGGCCGAACGGTTCATGCGCTCGAAGTTGTCACGGATGCGGAAGAGGTTAAAACCCTTGTCCGTACGGTAGCACTTCGCGCCCTCGAAGATCTCCTGGCCGTAATGCAGCACCGAGCAGGCGGGGTCCAGCGACAGGTTGCCGTAGGGTACCACACGGGGATCGAACCAACCGCGATCCTTATGGTAGTTAATCAGCAGCATGTGGTCGCTGAACAGTTTCCCGAATCCCAGTTTGCTTTCGTCCGACGGTTTCTCCTTGCGTTGGGCAACCTCCGTGATCTTGATCTCGTACATGCTCTCTCCTCCACCCCTCCAAAGCGCATCGGTAAGCCATGGCAGGCCGCTGTGCTCAGTTTTATTTATTATAGACGCTCATGACCATCTGTCAAGGCTTTCCCGTTCGGCCGGCCGGTATTTGCCCCTGCGCCCTGCGCTTTGCGGCCGGATGACCGTTGCGGCGTTTCGCGTTCCGGCTTTCGGGATGCGCCCCAGCCCCCCTGTGGGGCACCGGTCTGCCGACGGTTCCGTTTCCCGTCTGCTCCGGCGCACCGTTTTCCATCTACTCCGGCATTCGGTGGTCCGCCTGCGCCGGCATTCGGTGGTCCGTCTGCGCCGGCATTCGGTGGTCCGTCTGCGCCGGTGCTCAGTTTTCCGTCTGCGCGGGCATGACGACCGTGTAGACGCCCGTCGCCTCGTCCGGTGCAAACGTCAGCCCCGTCATCTCGGTGCAGACTTCCGCGGGCAGGTACACGATCCCGTCCAGCAGGTATCCGTCGCGGCGGGACAGGAGCATCGGCACGCCGTTGTCCGCAACCGAAAGGTTGGAAAGCACGCCGTTCGCATCCACCGTGGCGCTCAACTGATAGACGTGGGTGAGCACCGAGAAGGCCGTTTCAAAGGCGGTATCAGAATTCGCACCCGGCACCAGCACCACGCCGGCGTCCCGCAGGATCTCCAGCATCGGCAGGTACGCCTGCTCGCCGACCATCAGCGGATGCAGCACGACGGGCTCCGCGTCCGCCGGAAGCTGGTCCGTGGTCCAAACGAGCGGCTCGGTATGTCCCGCCAGGACAAACACGAGGTCTTCCCGCAGGGTCGGGATCGCCTCCTCCGGCGAGGGTGTGGCGCTATCCGAAGGTGCGGGCGACACGCTATCAGCCGTATCGGGCGAGGTCGCGGCGGTCGGTTCTGCCGTAGCTTCCCCGGCGGGTTGGGCTGTTTCGCTCCCGGATGCCGTTTCGGGGAGCAGGGTCGTTTGCGGCACGGTGACGGCCGCGCCGGATAACAGCGCTTGCTCGTCCGTCGCGGTATCCGCCGTCAGGGCGCTAACCGGCGCGTCAGAAGCCGCCGCGGCTGCCTGCGCGGCCGAGGGGGTCGGGGTCGCAGTCGGCGCAGGCACAAACGTAGGCGCGGGCGTCGATGTGGGTGGCGCGGAGGTCAGGGCGGCCGTAGGCCCGGCGGTCGTCCGGGGGGTCGGCGAGGGCGTCACGTCCACCGGGGCGTAGACTACTTCGCTGCTTTCGTAGAGCACGGTTTGCGTGCGCTTCCCGGCAATGCCGTCCACGGACAGCCCCTGATAGTATTGGAAACGCTCCACGGAGCGGCGGGTCTGGTTGCCGAACACGCCGTCCACATCGCCGGTGTAATAGCCAAGCTCCGCCAGGCGGCGCTGCAGCAGTTTGACGTTCTCGCCCTTATCCCCAACCTTGAGGGTCTTGTAGGCGTTGTTCGGGGTGATGGCGGGCGTCGGCACGGGGGTCGGCGTCGGCGTGGGAGCAGCGGTCGGCGTCGCCGTGGCGGCAATCGCCGTGGGCGCGGGCGTGGGGGTTTCCGGCACAAGCGAAGGTTCCGGCGCCGATTGTACCGAGGACACAAAAATCATCGTGAGGTAAAGAAGAATGGTGTTCAGCAGATTCATTGCCGCTCCTCCTTCGCTGTGCGCGCGCCTGTCTGCCTGATTATACCATGTTCCGGCTTCCCTTCGCAACGTTGCGGCAGATTTGTGACACATCGAAAGCGGGATTGGCGCGCATGCCAACCCCGCTCCGGCGTTTATCAGGCATCTGCTTTACGGCCGGATGTCTCCCCGGCGCGCGGCTGACCGGCCCGGCTCGCGCTTACTTTCGCTGCGGACGCAGCGGCTCTGCTTTTGCTGAGGTCTCATGATGCCCGCGGAGCAACTTATTCCAACCGGTACGAAGCCTCGGGAACAGGGATGCGCGCGGCGTCATCGCTGCATGGGTACCCGTAGAGGCGGCGTCTGGCTGTTTGTGGTTTTCTCGTCGCACGCTTGAGGGGGCTGAAGAACGCTGCGCAAGGCACGGCAGGCCGGTCGGCCCGGCCAGCCCGGCCAAACCGGCGACTGCCCACGCATTGTTTTATACCGGCGCGTGCTTCCCCCGGTTGGACTATTCCATGGTTTGCAGCGTAACCCCGTCTTCGCCGTACCGGACGGCATACAGCGTATAGGTGTCGAGCCATCCGTCCTCCGTCAGGGCGGACGCTCCCTGATACAGCGCGTTGGCGTCGTCCAGGCAGACCAGATGCGTCACTCCCCTCGCTTGCAGTTCCCGGGTCAGGGCATCCGCGTCGCCATTGTCCGCGCCGGGCCTGATGAACCGGGCAGGCGCATAGGTGTAGCTCAGGTTCTCCAAAAAAACCGAATCGTCGCTGAAGCCCACCAGCACAACGGCGCCGCTCCGGCTTTCCATCGCGTCCATCCAGAAGGCGGTTTCTTCGGTCTGCGCCGTGACGGCCACGGTATCCTCCCGGGCGCGGTAGCCGTCCGGCAGCAACGTGGAACCAAGCGACGCCCAGTTGAGGCAAAGCGCCAGCCCCGCTGCACACGCGCACGCGAGAAGCGCCTTTGTTCTTGCCGAACACCGGGCGTCGGCCATGGCATCCAGCGCGAGCTTGCCCTCCAGCGCCAGCAGCCCCAACACCAGCGGCGCCAGATACCGCTCCATGAGGAGGCTCAGGTTGTTGACGTGCTCGCCGGTATACGCGCGGATTTCCGCGGCAAAGGTGGTTGCAAAGCTCAGCAGCATGCCCGACAGGTATGCCGCCGAAAGCAGCAGCGCATACGCCGACAACCGCGCCATCCGCTTGCGGCCGTAAACCCGGCTCAGGCCCAGCGGCGCAACAACCAGCAAGGCGATCCAGCCAATTTTGGGGAGGGGCAGCACAGGCAAACCCGTCAACAGTCTTTCGGCGGTCGGCACATGGGTAAGCGCATGCCAGAACGCGGCCGGAAAAACGCCCCAGTTCTCCGGCCAAACGAATGTACCGCTGAGTATCTGCGCAAGGGCGTTGGTCGTGCGGCCCTCGTTGGCGCCGGTGAACCCCGAAGCGCGGCAAATCAGGTACCAGAAGGCCAGTGCGAGCGCCGGAGCCAGCCACGGCAGCGCGGCGCGGGCTCGGCCGAGCGGCCGCGGTTCTCCCGTCAGGCGCGGTTGGGTTTCGGCCGCCCGACGCCGCACCCAGAGATACCCCGCCGCCGCCAGCAGCAGAAACGCGCCCGTTTGCTTAATCAGCACCAGTCCGCACAGCCCGCCGGCCAGCGCGAAAGGCTGAACCCGTTTCTCCTCCAGCGTGATCAGTACGAACGCGAAACAGGCCGCCAGCGCCGCGTCCACGCCCAGAAAGGTATAGCTTAACGCGTCCGCCAGCAGCGGCAGAGCGATCAGCGCTCCGCCCATCAGCGGAATCGCCCACCACCGCTTCCAGGTGATCCCTTCGCACAGCGGCAGCAGATAGACGATCACCGTCAGGTAGAGCGCAAGGTACAGGTTCGCCTCGGCAAACGTTCCGGAGAACCGCAGGAAAAGCCATTGTATCAGCTGTACCCCCGGCGTGTTCGTCGCAAAATCCGGCGCGAGGGAGCCCGCGGCGTCGGAGAAGCCGCCCAGAAACCAGAGGGCTTTGGGTTCAAGCGCCCAGTAGTAGACATCGTCCGCCCACCAGACGACCATCGGCCGTGTCGCCCAGTACAGAAAGGCCGCCGACAGTATAAATATCAAAAAACCCGGCGTCAGCACTTGCGTCCTGAACCGGTTTGCCAGTGTCCGAAAACCGTGCCGCCGCAGAGCGCCGATGCCGAACGGCAGCGCCAGCGCTATCAGACAGGCGGAAACCATATCGATCCACGCCAGAGCGCCAAACGCCCCCAGCACGGTCAGCAGCGCCATCCACAAGCCGACAACCGCCCCCAGCGCCTTTTCAACGCGGATGGAACCGAGAACGCACGGGCCTATGGCCGTGCACACGAAGGCGATGAGAGGTAGCATCACGGATCACCGTTTTCTTTTGATATTTTCGTCCGGCTATTAGGTGACTGCCTGCCGATTGGGCGTTGTGGCCCGCGAGCACCGCGGACAGGGCGGGGATTGCTCCCCGCCCGATGGTTCCGCGCCCCGGTCCACGGGACATCCGATCAGGTACCGCTGCCCTGCGTGTCCTGCGTCTGGTTCCCAGGCTGCTGGCCGCCTGCCTGACTGTTGTTGGGATTGCTGTTCTGGCCGCGGCCGTTCTGCATCCGGTTGCTCATGCCGTTCTGATCCCCCATGGGGCCGGCGCCGTTCTGGTTGCCGGAATCCTTGCCGAAGCCTCCCAAGCCGTTGCCCATGGAAGCGATGCCCGCTTCACGAAGGGTTTCGTTCATCGTGCGCCGCGCCTGCTGCATGGTGTTCATCGCCGTCTGAATCGCGGAATTGGTATTCGCGTTCTGCGTGATTTTGCTCCACAGATCCGCCTGGTTCTCCGCGCTCAGCGCGTCCGCCTGAGCCTGCGTCAGTTGGCCTGCATCGGCCAGCGCCTGCAGAGCGGTCTTCCGCGCGTCGCCGTTGAGGGCGATCGCCTCATAGTAGGCCTTGTACTGCGCGGCCGTCCAGCTGCTCTGATCCAGTTCTTCCAGCGATTTCTCAGCCTCGCGCAGGGCGATGTAGCTGTCCGCGTCCGCCTGGGTGATCACGGCGGCGGTTACCAGATCGGCCAGCACGGCGTCCTCGATCTCCTCATAGAGCGTCGTGGCTTTCTCGTAGATCGCTTTCTGCTCGTCGGTCAGGGTGCTTTCATCCAGCCTGTCCCCGCCCTGGCCGAAGCCGCCCCCAAAGCCCGAAGGCTTGCCGGGCACGGTCGCAGCGGCGGAGGCGTCCGCCGTGACGGCGGCGGTGTCGGTCGTCGGTTCCGCAAGCGCCGCGAGCGGAACGGCCGCGGCGAGCATCAGCGCCAGGAAAAGGGCACTCCACTTCTTCCAATGGTTCTCCTTGCTGTCAAACATGATGGACATCTCCTTATCACTCCGTTGTTCAGTTCGTCCTTTCATCTCTTGAGGACACTGTAATCGTACAACCCCGGAGCGATAAGCGCGTGATTGAATTGCGGATTTTGCGTGAACATGTGCGGAAATCTGGCCGCGCCCGCATCGGATGAAGCGGGCGGGCGGAACCGGCTAGAAAGGCTGTTACCACAGCGGCCGAATGGTTATCGGGCGTTTGGGCCGTCGCAGGCGTACGGAGTCCCGGGATCCGTCCGTCTTTGCGTTTCCGTTCGCCCTGAGGGTACCTGCCGCTCGCACCTCAGTTAATCCAGCGCGCGGGCGATGATCTCCTCCGCGAATTCCGAAAGCTGCCGCCCGTCCTTGCGGGCCAACCGGTGCAGCTTTTCGGCGGTGGAGGCCCTGAGTTTCAGCGTAACCGAGGTCAGGCGGCCGTCGTCGGGCACATCGCCAAACACCACGTCAAATGCCGATTCCGTCAGGTGGTTTTCGGCCCAGGCATGCGCTTCCTCGTTGGAAAACGGGATGATCCTTTCCCCGAAGCCCCAGGTGTTTGGCGCGGTACGCTGCGCGTAGCGGGAACGCGACCCGCCCTGTCCGTGCAGGAAGTATTCCCCGGTCTTTTTCAGGTACAGGGTTTCGGAGATATAGCCCTTGTCCGATTCGTACCCCCGTTGCCAGTTGCCCATGGGTTTGGCGGTTTCCGTGTCGTACAGTTTGTTGGCGATGGTCTTGCGCATGGCTGCCTCCTTTGCTCCGCGGGGGAGCCGTCGATCCTGCATGCCCAAAAGCGCCGTTTCACCTTGTTCAGCTGTCGCCGCCGTCATTGTCTTTCTGTGAAACCATTATAGCACGGATGAACCATTTATTCAATCTGGACATGATATGTTGGTTTGTCGTCTGCATCATGAGTTGCCTGTTTCTCCCGACAGGGCCCGATCGGCAAACGGGCCTTCGAAAACCGCTCGCAGCCGTGCCGCAGGGCTTTATCAGAATGCCCCGCAGCTCCGGCCCTAACGCGGTTCCCCCCTTCTGATACTCGGAAACCGCGCATCGATTCCCGGCCCCTTCACCGGCAAAACGCCGGCATCGCGCGACTGCCCGTTTCCAGGCAGCACGCGAAACGGCAAAACCGGCGCGGCATCATGCGGCCGCATGAAAAGCCCTGCGCCGGCCGGTTGCTCCGTTTGCCGTGGCGCAGGGTTACCGCGGTGAGCGCGACCGACCGTCGTACGTTTGTACCGTGCCATGCAACGACCGGAAAACAGACCGACGGCGCGTAATCCCCGTACCGGCGGTCACGCCGCGTTGCCTTGCGCCGGCTCCTTCCTACGCGTTTTTCTCGCGAATCAGCCCGGCGCGGTATAACCCCAGCAGTTCTTCCAGCACATCCACACGGCGCAGAATATTCCGGCCGTTATCCGTGTCGCAGACCATCCTTCGCCGGGAGAACGGGAGCGTCGCCCGCAGCTCGGAATGGATGTCGTCGTTGGAATCCAGCGCAGCCGCGATGGAGGTAAAGGGCTGGTGCGCCACAATGCGCATGCCGTGCGAGTTGGCGATCAGGGTATACCCGGCGTTGCCGGTCTTTTTTTGCATGGAGCGGCAAAACCCGCCGTCGATGATGATCATCCGGCCGCTGGCCTTGACCGGGCTTTCGCCGCGGCTGGCAAGGATCGGCATATGACCGTTGACGATGTGCCCCTCCTCTTCGGACAGGCCAAATTCCCGCAGGATCCGCGCGCACCCCTCGCGGGTCTCGCAATGGCGGTAGTAGGGGTTGATCGCCTCAGCCCAGGATGCTTCGTCCAAAAAAAATGTCCGTTCAAACGTGCGAATCTCGCGTCCGCAGACGGGCGACAGCTCCGCGCACCACATGTACCACATGAAATCGACCGCGGCCGGCTCGCGCTGGAAGTAGGCCCTGCGCGCCATTGCCTCGTGGTAGTTGAGCAAGGCGCGCCCGGCATAGGCCGCTCCGCCGAAGCCGACTTGGGTCAGTTCCCCGTCGTCCGTCATGGGAACGCAGCCGTGGCAGATCAGGCTGCCGTTTTCCACCCGGTAGAGGCTCCCCCGATTGTACAGGAAGCGGATATGCCTGTGCAGGCGGTCGCTTTGTTCAAAAGCCGCGCGGAAGGCGTCCATCAGGGCTTCCTCATCGACGCTGAGCGAATACGCGTCTTCCGGGTCGACCGTCGGCAGGCAGGTTTCACGCACCGCCCAATCGTTCCCCCGCACGGTAACGCGACGCTTTCCCCCCGCGATCCGGTGCAGCAGGCGCCGTTCCTCCATGCCGTATTCGGGATGGCGCAGGATCAGTTCCCCTTCCAGCTTGAACAGGATCACCGTCATGGCGTGCAGCTGAGCTTCCTCCAGCGCAAGGGTGCCATACTGCCGCTGAGCGAACAGGCTCAGCGGGCGCAGGCTGATGCCGTAGCCCTTTTCCAGAATTTCCATGTTGCCGTAGTTCAGGCAGTTGCGCACCACGGCCGCGATGCACGGGTCGTTGCCGCAGGCCGCGCCCATCCACAGGATGTCGTGGTTGCCCCACTCCACGTCCACGGCGTGGTGGCGCGTCAGCAGTTCCAGAATGCTATCCGCCCTTGGCCCGCGGTCGAAAATATCCCCGACGATATGCAGGCGATCGACCGCCAGCCGCTTGGTCAGCGCGCAAAGGGCGATGATGAACTCGTCCCCGCCGCCGATACGGATCAGCGTATCGATGATCTTGCGGTGGTAGGTCAGCTGATTGTTGTCCTCATCCGGCTGCGCGTGGAGCAGCTCGTCCAGGATGTAGGCGTAGGCGGGCGGCATGGCCTTGCGCACCTTGGAGCGCGTGTACTTGGAGGAAAGGTGGCGGTTGAGCCGGATGAGCTGATCGAGCCGGCGGCGGTACCAGCCCTCGTCCAGGGCGTCGCGTTCGTGCAGACGCTCCAGCTTCTCTGCCGGGTAATAAATCAGGGTCAGCAGATCGTTCATCTCTTCCCGGCCGATCTCGTGCCCGAACAACACTTCCGCCTTTTCCCGGATGACGCCTGAGCAGTTGTTGAGGATATGCGAAAACGCCTCGTACTCGCCGTGGAGGTCGCTGATGAAATGCTCCGTGCCCTTGGGCAGGTTCAGGATGGCGCGCAGGTTGATGATCTCGGTGCAAAGCGCCTGGATGGTCGGGTACTGTTCGGCCAGCAGGTTCAGGTATTCCATCCGCTCATCGTTGGGCATCATGTTCATGTTTTGATTTTCTTCCCCTTTCGCTGTTTCAGTCGCCGGAAGGGACGGCGCGATGTGCGCGGCACATAACAGGGGTATCATGGCACATTTGTCCGGAATGTGCAATACACATTTTCGAAAATTTTCGGTTCCGAGGAGGAAAACGGCACGCGATGGCATGTTCAGTTTTCATTGTCTCCTTTGGCATGAAAAAAGCGTCGCATTCCGCTTTCGTCCCGCAGAATGCGACGCCGCACGGGCTGGCAGACAGGAGCCGGCTCCGCGGCCCCCCTCTACACAACCTTGCCGGGGTTTAGGATTCCGTTGGGGTCAAACACGCGCTTGATGCCGCGCATGAGGTCCAGCTGCGTGCTCCCCAGCGACTCCGCCAGGAACGCCCGCTTGGCGTGGCCCACGCCGTGCTC
>JAAYUF010000070.1 GCA_012517815.1 Clostridiales bacterium | reverse complement strand
TTCCGTGACCTCAGGCGCCGCCGCAGGCCGGGCTTCAGTGGGCAGCGGCGCCAGCATTTCGGGCTGCGCGGGCGGTTCCTCGGGCCGCGCAAATTCCTCCGAAGAAATGATGGAGCGCGGCATGTATTTTTTAGCGATCTCCGAAGCCTGACTGCCGCGCGCGCCGCCGGCCAGCGCCTTGCCGTATTCCGCGGCCGCGTAGGGCGAAAGCCCGGCCTCCGCCCCGGGAGTATAGGCCGCCACGGGCGCGGTGGTCGGCCTCTCGGCCGGCTCCGCGGCGGGCGCCGCACGTTTGGCGGTTGCCTCGGGCGCGGCGGACGCGCTGTGCGCGCGCGAACGGTACCGCTCGTACAGCACGCCGCCGGCGATGGTCTTCATCAGCCCGCCCAGCAGCAACACGCCCGCGCCGATGCCGAACACGAGGTAATTGTTATGAAGGCAGAACAGAATCGCCGCGTTGACCGCGTTGATGATCCGGTCCTGCGTCTGCACCGAAAACGAATCGATGATCCGTTGAATCTGGCCGTTGTCGATAATGGGCAGAGCCGTCGCCAAAAGGCCCACCAGCGCGGCCAGACATCCGATAAAGCAAAGCACGCCGCCCAACGCTCTCCAGAATTTCATATCGCGTTACCACACCCCCGCGCCGCAGATTGCGCCGTTGTACCCGTAACGTTCGACAGGCGGCGGCTTCCTTCCTCCTGCGCGCGGCCCCGCAATTTCACAACTTGGCCCGGGCACGGAGGAAAAACGGTTCGGATGAAGAATTACACAGTTGATTGCACCCAACCGCTCCGCTGAAGGAGGAACCCATGGAAAAGTATCAGCTCACCTACCATGTGGACATGGTGTTCTGCATCGACGCGACCGGCAGCATGCGCCATGTGCTGGACTTTGTCAAGCAAAACGCGCTCAGCCTGTACAAGGACGTCACCGGCGCCATGGAAAAAAAACGCAAGGTTATCAGCCAGCTGCGCATCCGCGTGATCGCCTTCCGCGATTATGTGGCCGACGGCGAACAGGCGATGCTGGCGAGCGATTTTTTTGTTCTGCCGGCGCAGGATCGCGCTTTTTTTGAGTGCGTGAACGGCATCACCGCCAAGGGAGGCGGCGATATCCCCGAGGACGGCATGGAGGCGCTGGCCTATGCCATCCGCAGCGATTGGACCAGGGAAGGCGTCAAGAAGCGCCACATCATCGTCGTATGGTCGGACGCGCCCACCCACGAGCTGGGGCACGGGAAGATCGCGCCCTGGTACCCCGAGCGCATGGCCGACAACTTTGAGGAGCTGACGCTGTGGTGGGAAGACGAGCAGCTGGGCGGCGCGATGGACGAAAGCGCCAAGCGCCTGCTGATCTTCGCGCCCGACGCGCCGGAATGGAACCGCATTTCGGCCGAATGGTCGCAGGTGATTCATGTGCAGACCGTCAGCGAAGGGCTGGCGGAACTGGAGTACCAGCAGGTGATCGACGCGGTGTGCAACACCATCTGAACCGGGATGCCGCCCGCCGCGGGCCGAGGCCTTGAAATGGCCGGGCTCGCCGGGCCGTCGGGAGTGTTGAGCGACGAGTGAACATCACGAGATCAACGGAAAACGCCTGATCGTCTACCATGAAACCGTACCCGGACAGGGCGAGGACAGTTATGCCGCCGAAACCGATGCGCACGGCGGCCTTTTATGCGTGGCGGACGGCTGCGGGGGCATCGTCTCGCGCCGGTACGCCAGGCTGGACAACCACACCGAAGCGTTCGCCGCCGCCCGGCTGGCCGTATCCTGCGTGCGCGAATGGGTATCCGCGCTGGACGGCCGTCGCCTGCCCGCCGCGGCGGCCGAGGCGGCTCAGTGCGCCGGGCTTCTGCAGGCGGCCCTTCGGGAGCGGTTTACGGCGTTTCACGAGCAATACCATAACGAGAACGGCTCCCGCGTCATCATGCGCGGCCTGCAGCGCACGCTGCCGACTACCCTGTGCATTTCCCTTGTGGACGCGCGCGATCCCAAGCGCCTTTCGTCCGTGTTTTTCTGGGCGGGCGACAGCCGGGGCTATGTGCTCACCCCCGACGGTCTGCGCCAATGCACGGCGGATCACGTGGTCGGGCGCGCCGACGCGATGGAGAACCTGTACCGGGACTCGCGGCTAAGCAACATGGTCAACGCCGACGGCGATTTTGTGATCGATACCTTCGGCCTGACGCTCGACAAGCCCTGCGTGGTCATCACCGCGACCGACGGCGCGTTTGGCTACCTGCCCACGCCGATGGAGTTTGAGCTTCTGCTGCTTTCCACCCTGCAGGCGGCAAGAGATCTGGAAAGTTGGCAAAGCCGCCTGCAAAAGGCGCTGGGCGGGCTGGCCAGCGACGATTGCACGCTTGCGCTGGTCTGTTACGGCGTGGATCGCTTCGAGACGCTGCAGGCCTGCTTTGCCAAGCGGCGGGCCGCGCTCCAGTCGACCTTCGTGACGCCCGTGCGTCGCCGCCGGCAGAATATCGATTTTGCGCGCGGGCTGTGGGCGGATTACCGGCAGGGCTACGAACCGGATGAGGAGGGTCGCCATGCGGATTGGCGTCTATGAGTGCGAAACGCCGTTTGCGACCGCGGGCAGCGGCAGCGCCCTGTGGTGCGTCGCGCGCAAGGGCGGCCGGCGGTTCTTCCTCAAGCAGTTTCTCACACCGGTTCGGCCAGCCGCGTCCGCTTCGGTGTCTCAAACCCTGCGCCGCAGGCAGATGGAGCGCTGCGCGGTTTTCGAGCGGCGCAAGCGCGCCCTGTATGAGGCGCTCCTGTGCGCGCTGGGCGACTGCGCGGTGCCCGTGGTCGATTTTTTCATGTTCGACGGGCGCTACTACGCCGCGTCGGAGTATGTGCAAACCCCCTATGACACGTTCGATACGCTGGGGGCGCTTCCGCCCCGGATGTCCCGGCAGCTGCTCTACGAGCTTGCCCGCTGCCTGGGCCGCCTGCACGCGCAGGGGGTGGTTCACGCCGACCTGAAACCCGAGCACGTGTTGTTGCAGCGCGAGGGGGAACGTTACCGCGTGCGGCTGATTGATTTTGACAGCGGCTTTCTGGAGGACGATCCGCCCGCCGAGCCGCGCGATATTGAGGGCGATCCGGTCTACCTGGCCCCGGAGACGTTTCTGCGGATGCTGGGCGAACCGCGGACGCTGACGCGACGGCTGGACACCTTCGCCTTCGGGCTGATCGCGCACAAGCTCTGGACCGGACGCCTGCCGGAAACCGGAGCGGACGGCCGCGCCTATGTGTACGAGGCCGTGCTCGCCGGCGAAGCGGCAGAGCTTTCGTCTACGCTTCCCACCGCTTACCGCTGGCTGATCCAGAAAACCCTCAGCCTCGACCCGGAGGATCGGCCGGACGACGGGCTGCTGGAACGGCTGCTTTCGCCGCCCGCCGGAGAAAGCCGCCCTGCCGGCGGCATGGTTAACGGCCTGAGCCGCTATCTGAAGCCCGGTCACAAGGGTTCATGACCATGCCGGAAGCAAACGGCCTTCCCTCCCGGCATCTGGCCGCGGGTGTCGGGTGACCCTCCGCGATCCGCCCCCGCGCCCGCTGGCGCGGGGCGGCAACCCGTATGCCTCACGCGCCGACACGCGCCGGCTTGCCCCGGCGCGATCCCACCCGCGCCGGTTGTCGATCATAATCCGAGGGGAGGGAGCGCATGCGGCTCTCTCCCCTTGGATTATGCGAAATGCCGTTCCTGCCGTTTGCCCTGTGAATTGGGGAGGGAGCTTGGGCAGCGCTCTTCCCATAGACCATGCGAAAAACAATTTCTGCCGTTTGCCCTGTGAATAGGGGAGGGAGCTTGGGCGGCTCTCTCCCCTATGGCTATGTGAATGATACTTGCCCGGCCGTCTGCCCTGTTACTTGGCGTGCCATTCCACCTTGAGCTGCTTGACGGTTTTGTGCAGCCACAGGAGCGAGGCCGTATCCAGCACCGCTTCCGTGAGCAGCGCGATGCCGGCGAACTGCAAGGCGGCGATCGCCAGCAGCGCGGGGTTCAATAGCGAGATCAGCCCCAGCGCGAGCGACACCAGCGCGCCCAGCAGCAGCAGCCACCAGCGCTCCTGCCCGATGCGCTTCAAATCGAACGCCATCTGGAACTTGCCCAGGCCGCCGGCGATCATCGCCAGCCCCCAGAGCCTTGGCAGCAGCATTTTCAGCGTATCGCTTTGGATCAACAGCAGCAGGCCCAGCAGCGTCAGGATCAGCCCTTTGGTCAGGCCGTAGCCGAGCATCCCTTCGACGGCTTCGCTGCGCAGGTAGCCGATGATCCCCGCGATCCCGACGATGCACAGGATCGCCGCCAGCGCGTAGTTGGCGACCGTCAGCGCCAGATCGGGCCATAGCAGCAGCAGCAGGCCGCAGACCAGGTAGAAGGCAATCATCGACCAACCGGTCACATTCCAGCCAAACGCCTTGATTTTCATACGGGTTCCCTCCTGTTCACGTCGTCCCATTGCACCTTGCAGGTCGGTCAGGGGGTTCATCGCACTGTCTGCGCCGGGTCCAATCGGCGTCCGGCCGGGCCGAGGGCAACGAATGCCTGTCGGCGCCGCCGATTCCCCGTCCGTCTGGGTTTCCTTTGCCATGGCTCCGCGCCAAGCGCGGGGCCAAGCCTCCTGTCAGTCGTAAAACGCGTGCACCTGGTCGATCACCGTCGCGGTATCCTCTTGCGTGAGGCCGTAATACATCGGCAGCCGCAGCAGGCGCTCGCTTTCCCGCGTGGTGTAGCGATCCTCGCCGCTGAAACGCCCGTAGCGAAGGCCGGCCGCCGCCGAGTGCAGCGGGATGTAGTGGAACACCGCCACGATCCCACGCTCCTTGAGGAAAGCCGTCAGGGCGGTGCGCTCCGCCAGATCGGCGCACTTGATGTAATACATGTGCGCGTTGTGCCGGCAGCCCTCCGATATAACGGGCAGCTCCAGCCTGCCGGCCGTTTTCAGGTCCGCGAAGCCTTCGTCGTACTGGTTCCAGCGCGCCATGCGCCAGTCTGTGATCCGCCCGTGGTTTTCCAGCTGGGGCAGCAGGTACGCGGCGTTGATTTCGCTGGGCAGAATGGAGGACCCGATATCCACCCAGGTGTATTTATCCACCTGCCCGCGATAGAATCGGCTGCGGTCGGTGCCCTTTTCGCGCACGATTTCCGCCCGCTCCACAAGGCGCGGATCGTTGAGCAGCAGCGCGCCGCCCTCGCCCATGCTGAAATTCTTCGTCTCATGGAAGCTGAAGCAGCCGATGTCGCCAAACGTACCGGCGGCTTTGCCGTCGCGCTCGGCGTCCACCGCCTGCGCGGCGTCCTCCACCACCAGCAGACCGTGCTCGCGGGCCAGCGCGCCGATGGCGTCCATATCGCAGCAAACGCCCGCGTAATGCACCGGGACGATCACCCGGGTGCGCGGGGTGATCGCCTCGCGCACACAGGCGGGGTCCAGGTTCATGGTCGCGGGGTCGATATCCGCAAAAACTACGGTTGCGCCGCGCAGCGCAAAGGCGTTGGCGGTGCTGGAAAACGTGAACGAGGGCATGACGACCTCGTCGCCCGGCCCCACATCGCACAGGATGGCGGCCAGTTCCAGCGCACTGCTGCCAGACGTGGTCAGCAGGGCCTTGTGCGCGCCGGTCATGGCCTCCAGCGCCGCGTGGCAGCGCTTGGTGAAAGGGCCGTCGCCGCAGATTTTATGGCCGTGGATCGCGTCCAGAACATGCGCGTCCTCCCCGCCGAGATAAGGCGGGACGTTGAATGGGATCATGACGTCTCCTCCGTTTCGCTGGCGCTTCCGCCGCGCCTCTGGGTTTGAGTATAGCATAAAAGGCGGCGTTTGTCATGTCAACAGCTCGCCCTCCCGATCAACAGCCCGGCTGCGCACGGCGCGGGCAGCGCCGGGCCGGCGGCGAAGCGGTTGCCCAGCGATGATTCCCTGTCGGTTGGCGGCGGAGCCTGCGACGAAGCGTTTATCCCGCGTTGATTTCCCGCCGGCTGGCGGCCGGGCCGGCAGTCATGGGGCGGGATCGTGCAGGCTCAACCCATTTCGCCATGCGCTGCATGGTCTTCCCGCGGTGATCCGGCCGCCGCTACGCCGTCCGCCGCGCCGACGGAAACGCCGAACGCTACACCCGCTCGCGCAGCCGATCCAGATACAGGCCGACGATGTCCAGATCGCTGACCTGGTAGAGCATCCGGCTGCCGACCACATCCTCCACCTCGCCGATCACCGGCGCGCCTCCATGGCAGAGCAGATCGACCCCGGCGAAGCAAAGCGGCGCACCGGCGGCTTCAAACCGCGCGACCACAAGCTCGGCCAGCCGCCGCTCCTCCGGCGTGGGGGCGTGCGCGGCAACCGCTCCCCCGCGCTTGAAATTGCTGACGATCCCCTCGCGGGCGGTACGAAGCACCGCCGCGACGATCTGCCCAAAGAGCACGTACAGCCGCAGGTCGCGCCCGCCGCCGTCCGCGATTTTCTGCTGAAGGATATCCTGCGGCAGGATATCGTCCACCGCGTCGCGCCATTCGTATTCGTTGGCGACCCGGCGCACCCCCTGCCCGCCGTGACCACAGGCGGGCTTCACCACCAGGGGGTAGGCGTCCTCCCCCGGGGCTACGGCGTACCGGTGGCTCACGAAGGTCGTTTCCATCATCGGCAGCCCGGCCAGAAACTGGTGGGTAACGCGCTTATCGTTGCAGATCGCGCAAACGCGCGAGCCGTTGAAGACCGGCACGCCCAGCCCCTCCAGCTGAGCGCTCACCAGCGCGTCCCGCTGGCGCGACACCGCAAAGTTCGGCAGGGTTTCGCGGCCGTCCCTGCGCAGCCAGAGCGCGCCGTTTGCGCGCACGCCCATGGCAAGCTGCGACGTGCGCACGGTTTCGATCGTCAGGCCGCGCTTCTCGCCTTCGCGCTCAAAATAGGCCGCAAAATCGCGGTTCTTGGCCAGGTCGCCCTCGTCGTACAGCAGCCATCCCGTTTTCATCGGCTCGCCTCCAGACGGCGCTTGATTTCCCTGAGCAGTTCCGTCGCCATGTTCACGCCCGTGCAGGCCAGCGTGGTCTTGAAATGCGCGTTGCTGTTGACCTCGCAGATCAGCGGGCCGTCCCGGCCGAACAGCACGTCCACGCCCGCGAAGGTCAGCCCCAGTTCACGCACGGCGCGCAGGGCCAGCGCCGCCTCCGCCGGGCTGGGCGTATAGCTTTCCATATCGCCGCCCAGCGTCAGGTTGCTGCGGAAATCCCCGTTGCGGCTGTGGCGCAGGATGCTGGCCACCACGCGATCCCCAACCACGTTCACACGGATGTCCCTGCCCCAGCTTTCGCGCACCAGCGCCTGAAACAGAAGCGGCGTTCCCGCCAGCGCGACGACCTTCGCCCGCAGGGCTTCCCGTTCGTCAAACAGGTACACCTGCTGCCCGAACGAGCCGAAGCATTCCTTGAGCACCAGCGGAAAGCCCAGCGCATCCGCCGCGGCGTCCACAAACGCCGTATGGGGATAGCCCACCGCCGCGAAGGTTTTGGGCGCCAGGATGGTGCGCGGCATGGGCAAGCCCGCGCGCTTCAGGGTGAGGTAGGTCAGCGCCTTGTCGTCGCAGCGCAGGATGCTCTCGGCACTGTTGAAAACCGGCAGGCCCCGCTGTTCCAGCTGGGTGGCCAGCGCCACGTCCTTGTCCCAGAACAGCACAAAATCGTACGCGGCGGCGTCAAAGGCATCGCCGTCCACCACGGCGGACAGTTCCGCGTTGGTATGAACGGAAAGCTCCATCCCGCACTCACGCGCGGAACAGAGCAATATTTGGTAGAGTTCGTCGAATTTTGTGGTTCGCAGGAAGGCGTTGACCACCAGCAGACCGTGTGGCATTCCGTCCGCTCCCTTCGCGGGATCGCGCCCGGCTCGTTGGAGGTAGGCATCTGTCGCAGACGACGGGCGAAGGAGGTCGAACGCTGGGCGAACCGCCCGGCTTGGCCGCGCGGTTTTCGGGCGGCTGCGCCCTTCGTTCGCCTTACAGCGCGATTTCCATCGGGTTACGGCTGCTGTTGAGGCGCGTGGTCAGTTCGCACAGGGCGTCCATCACGCGGATGAAGCAATAGTCTTCGTAGCCGCTCATCAGCAGCCGGGTGTTGATCTCGATCTGCAAAGCCGGCACGCAGCAACGGGAAGCCGTCGTCGCGCATACGGTACAGGCGCCGCTTGCGTCAAAGGGTTCGTCCACCGTGATATGCCGGACGCCGTATTTGCGGAAGCACTCGGTCGCCAGCTCCACCACGTCCTGCCGGCCCATCAGGTTGCGGCCGCGTCCGGTGCCGATGCAGACGTCCGTCTTGCGTTCGGGCTTCATCTGGTGCAGGTCCAGCACAATGCGGATATCGTGCTGCTTCACGTAGCGGCAGAGCGCGTCGCGGTAATCGCTGATCGGGTCATGGTTGGCGTCGTCGCGCAGGTGGCGGGTCTTGTAAATCACGGGGGCGTGGATTCGGTCGTGAATCATGCGGCAGAGCATCCCCGTGAAGCGTTCCGCGCATTTGACGGAGCCGTTTCTGGTCTGCAGCACGGCATGGGGAGCGCTGATGAGCGTATGGCCCGTTCCTTCCAGCAGTTCAAAGCTATGGGGGTGGTCTTCGTCGGTAAAGTACGCTAAGGCTCGGTCGATCTGCTGTTCGGTGGTCACAGGGGTACCTCCTCGGAAAGTCCGTCAAGCGTCGGCTCCAAAAACGTCGGTTGCGCGTCCGACAGCGAAACCAACGATTACAGACTATAGCACGAACCTGCTCCGTTGTCAAGGCGAACAGTGCCGGGACGGCCGTATGGCAACGATGTAAACGCTTTCGCAGCGGGTGGGGCGGGGCGTGTTCCCCTCCCGCGCCGGGCTTCCGTACGGATGGATGGACTCGCCCGTCTACACCCGGACGTCCCTGCGCGGGAAGCGCAGGTAGGCCCATCCCGTGAGGCCCGCGGTCAGCGCCACGCACAGCAGCACGTACAGGAGGCTTAACGGCTCCCCGCCGCCTACGATCCGCTTGGCGTCAAAATAGGCAAACGGGGTGAGGATTTTCAGCCAGTCGATGCCGCCGTTGACCTCGATGGCCACGGAAAGGATATAGGCGCTCAACATCACGCCCGCGGCGATCCCGGTGGCGGCCCTGGGGTGTGTGGACACGGCGGCGGCGGCCAGCCCGCACGCCAGAAACAGCAGCTGCAGCAGGAACAGTCCCGCCATCAGCCGCAAGATCAGGCCGTCCGCCTGCTCCCCGAAGGCCCGCACCATGCCGGCCGAACAGGCCCAGGTGGTCAGGTTGAGCAGCGCCACCATCGTCAGCGCGGCCAGCAGCTTGGCCGTCAGCACGCTCTCGCGGGAACGGGGCTTCACGTAGAGGAACTCGGACGTTTTATCGCGCTCCTCCTTGGAGAGGATCACGGCGCCAAGCATGGAGGCGTGAATGGCGGCCATCAGGGTCAGGTAGGAGTAGAGCACGCCGTAAAAGCCGACGGCTTTGGTAAAATCCAGCCGCCCCACGCCAAAGACGGCCTGCAGTCCCAGCGGCATCTGCGTGAAAATGCCCAGCGCGGCCGGATCGCCGGCCATCGCGGAATACTTGCCCGCGGATGCGGCGATGAAAAACAGGATGCCAAGGCCCCAAAGCAGCAGCGAGCGGAAATGGTCCCTGAATTCCTTGCGGTACACGTTCATGCTTTCGCCCCCCTTACGCGGCCTGGATATCGCGCCGGCCGTAGACCGCGTACCCGGCGCACACCGCCAGCGCCGTGACCGCGGCGGCTGTAACGACGAAGGACGTCTGATAGGCGGAGGTTTGCAGGATGCCGACGGTGTCAAAATACTTGAACGGGGACAGATAGTACAGATCCTTCTGGTCCAGCGCCGCGGCCACCATCCCCACGATGAACAGCCCGAACACCGTGCTTAGCGAGATGGGCAGCACCGAACGGATTTTGGGCGCGGCCGCCCCGATCAGAAAGCCTAGCGCCAGAAAAATCAGCTGCACCCAGAAGAAGGACAGCGCCATCAGCACAAACGGGCCCAGATCGAATGCCGCGTCCTTTACCGAGAAGGCCATGGCGAACGTCGCGCCGATGGATACGGCGCTGGTCGCCGCCACGCAGCAGAGCACCGCCAGCAGCTTGGCCGTGAGCACGCGCCCGCGCGTCAGCGGCCGGGTCAGCAGAAAATCCGCGGTTTTGCCTGCGATTTCCTTGGAAAGTACGGAAATCCCAAGCGAGATCGCCTGTACGGCGCCGCAGAGCATCAGGAAGGTTACAATGAAGGAATAGAAGCCCGGCACCGTCCCGATGGTTTCCGGCGACAGGCCGAAGGCTTTCTGCACCACGTCGGGATAGTTCCTCAGCACGTCTTCAAGCGCCTGGGTATTGCCGGCAAAGGCAGGAAACATCGAAAAGAGCAGCGCCGTACCCGCGCACAGCGAAGCGGTCCAGATGGCCGTATTCCTGCGGTAAAACCGCAGTTCATGCAGGAAGATGCTCATTTCTGCGCCCCCTTACCGGTAGTAGTGCAGGAAGATTTCTTCCAGATCGGGTTCCTCGATGGTCACGTTGATCAGCTCCCGCTCCGCGAGCATGTGGAGCAGCGCGTTCACGCCGCCCTGATAGAGGAACGTAACCAGATTGCCCTGAACGGTCAGGCTGGTAACGCCTTCCAGCGCGTATTCCGCCTGCGAAACCGCGCCTTTGGCTTCCAGCGTGATTTTCTTGTAGCCGTTGTCCTGCAGGGCGCTGATGGTATCGACGTTGACGATGCGCCCTTCCTTGATGATCGCCACGCGGTTGCACAGCTTGCGCACTTCGCTCAGCACATGGGAGGAAAACAGCACCGTTGCGCCTTTGCGGTTCTCGGCCCTCAGCAGCTCGAAAAAGCGCTGCTGCATCAGCGGATCCAGCCCGGCGGTCGGCTCGTCCAGAATGATGAGGCCCGGCTCGTGCAGGATCGCCTGCACGATGCCCACTTTCTTGCGGTTGCCAAAGGAAAGGTCCTCGATCTTCTTTTTCAGGTCCAGGTCCAGCGCGTCGGCCAGCTCGCGGATGCGCGCGGCGCAATCCCTGCGGTAAAAGCTGGCGGAATACTTGAGCAGCTCCAGCACGCGCATGCCGTCGTAATAGAACACCTCGCTGGGCAGGTAACCTACGCGCCGGGCGATCTGCGGCGCGTTGCGGATACAGTCCAGCCCGAAGATGGTTGCGCTGCCCGCCGTCGGGCGGATCAGCGCCAGCAGGGTGCGGATGGTGGTGGACTTGCCCGCGCCGTTGGGGCCGATGAAGCCGAAGATTTCGCCCTCCTCGATGGAAAAGGTAACATCCTCGATGCCTCTGGATTTGCCGTAGTATTTCTTCAGGTGGTTGACCTCAACAATGCTCATGGTACGGCAGCCTCCTTCACGCTTGGGTTCAGGCTTCCATCACGCGGGGCCCGGCCCTCGACGGGATCGCCGGATCGGGACGCGCCCGGCCCGGATGGCCGCGCCCGCCGCGCGTGGTTTGTTCCAGCATACGCCGGTCGGCGTCGTCGCGCAAGGCCCGGCCGTCAAGCGGCCGCTTCGCGCCGGCAGGATGCAGATGCCGACGGGTTCCGGCTCACGGGCTACCCGGTATGCCCTCCTTTGCGCCAGAAGGTCGCGCAATCCGCCTTCTGGAGCATGTTGTAGGTGATCATCCGCTCCAGCAGGCCATAATCCACCGGACGGTTCCACGGCAGGCGAACCAGCTCCAGCGAATGCTCGTATCCCGCGCGGTGGATATCCGCCGAAAAGCGCTCGATCCCCGCGCGTTCCGGCGCCACGGCCAGATGCTTTTTGGACACGCTGAAACCCATGATGAAGGTTCCGTGATGGGTCAGCATCGGCTGGTTCCAGGCTATGCGCGGCACAAGCTCCGGAAACCGCTCCGTAGCCCAGGCCAGCACCTCAGCCATGCGCGCGCGCTGCTGCGGGTCTTCCATCTTGGCCAGATACACTTCAAATGTTTCCATGAGAGCCTCCCGCGCCCTGAGCGCGCTTAGGTCCGTCCGGTCCCGGGGTCCCCCGCCGCGCCCCGGTACGGCCGTCCCTGTCTGGTTCATCGGACGTGCGCTTTCGATCCATTTTCTGACTATCGGGATTGTAACAAATCGGCGCGCGTTTTTCAACACCGGGTGTCGGGCGTGGTTGCGTTTGGCGGCGCGGAGATTGATGGCCGGGCCTAAAAAGCTCCGCCCCGTTCCCTGTCGCCGTGCCCGTCTGTCCGGCCCAGGCCCGTTCCCCGGCATCAGTCGCCGCCGCCGGACGGAAACCGCGCGCTCCTCGGGCAACAACCGCTTGTCTTCGGGCGGCCCGTATCGCGTGCCACGCGACAGCCCGCGCGCGGAGCGGTTCATGCTCCCGTGCCCGGCCCCCACTCCCGTGCGACAGGCGGCGTAGGGCCGCGCCGGCGGTACGCGATGGTTCCGCCTCCCAGCAATCGGGCGCGCGGCCAGGGTATCCGTGCGCCGCGCGATACGCCGCGCAGGACGGGGCGGCCCGCGTTGCGCCCGGTTGTCCGTCCCGGCCGCGTTTGCGCCCTCGTCCGGCGGTCCGGATCATCTCGCCCTTTCTCCGGTTGCGTTTCATCCCTCTTTAGGGTATCATGGTCGGGAAGGGAGGTATGGGTATGAAACGCATCTTGCCGATGGTCCTTGCTTCGCTGCTGCTGCTTTCCGGCTGTGCCGCCACGTCGGTGGAAACAGGCGACGCGGACGCCGTTTCCGCGGCCACGCAATCCCGCTACCGCGCCAACGAAATCACCGAGTATCAGGGCGCGAGGCTGGATCCGGCCATCGGGCCCCGGGACAATTCCATCAGCGGCGTGCAGTATGTGGACGCCGACACCTTCACCCTGACGATCGACGGACTGGTGGACGCGCCGGGCACCCTGACGCTGGATCAGGTGCGCGCGCTGGACTTTTACGAGCGCCGGATCACCCTGTACTGCGTGGAAGGCTGGGAAGCTACCATCCTGTGGAAGGGCGCGCTCCTCGACGAACTGATCGCCAAAGCCGGCGCCAAACCCGAGGCCGTCACGGTCATTTTCAGCTCTGTGGACGGCTACACCACGTCCCTGCCGCTTGCGACCATCCGCGAAAAGGGGTTGATCCTCGCGTATGAAGCCAACGGACTGGATCTGCCGCCGGAGATGGGGTATCCGCTGATTGTGGTGGCGGAGGAAAAGCTTGGCTACAAATGGGGCCGGTGGGTCAACCGCATCACCCTTTCGGATGACGCGGATTATCAGGGGTTCTGGGAGCAGCGCGGCTTCTCCAACTCCGCCGAGGTCCCCGATTCCCGCAAATAACGCACGAAAGGTCTGTGAACGGATGGAAATCCAAACCGTCGCGGTGGTCGGGCTGGGCGCGTTGGGCACGCTGTTCGGCCACCGCCTGTCTACCCATATGCCGTGCGAACAGCTGCGCGTCGTCGCCGATGCCGGGAGGATCGGCCGCTACGAGCGCGAAGGGGTCTACAGCAACGGGGAGCGCTGCGATTTTCGGTATGTTGCGCCGGAAGCGAAAACCGGGCCCGCCGATCTGGTGCTGATCGCGGTCAAGTATTTGCAGTTGCAAAGCGCCCTGCAATCCATCCGCCATCAGGTGGGCGAGCACACGCTGATCCTGTCGCTGCTCAACGGCATCACCAGCGAAGGCATCATCGCCGCCGCCTACGGCGCGGACAAGGTGATCGACTGCGTGGCGTACGGCATGGACGCCGTCAAAGAAGGCAACCGACTTACCTACCGCAATATGGGCAAGCTGTGCATCGGCCCGCGCAACGGCGATCCCGTGCCCGAACCGGTGGAGCGTATCCGGCGGTTTTTCCAGCAGCGCGATTTCCCCTACGAGATCGACCGGCACATGGAAAAGCGCCTGTGGGGCAAGTTCATGCTCAACGTGGGCGTTAACCAGACGGTGGCGGTTTTCGGCCCCAACTACGCGGCCATCCAGCACGAAGGCGAGCAGCGGCAGACCATGGTGGCCGCCATGCGCGAAGTGGTGGCGCTTTCGCAGCTGGAGGGCGTCAACCTGACCGAAACGGATCTCGCGTATTGGCTGAACGTGCTGTCCACGCTCAACCCGGAGGGGAAGCCCTCCATGCGGCAGGATGTGGAGGCTGAGCGTCCCAGCGAGGTGGCGCTGTTCGCAGGCGCGGTGCTTGAGCTGGCGAAAAAGCACGGCTTGGATACGCCGGTCAACCGAATGCTAATGGACGCCCTGACCGGGATCGAAGCCGGGTATGGACAGCGGGGCTGACCCGGCATCCATCGGCTGAAGCATGGCGCGCACGGCCTGTTTCCTCCAACTTGCCGAGCGGGAGCTTTCGCGGGTCCCGTTGCCGTTCGCATTCGTTCATGCGCGTTGCGCGGTAAGGGCGGCGCGGCGCAAACCCTCGCTGACGGATGCTTGGATCAAGCCAAAGCGACCGGGTTAACGGATCATCCTTGACCAACGGCGACGCCCGCGCATTTTAGCGCGGGCGTCGCCGTTGCCGTTTGGTCTGAATCGGGCTTCGGCCGCGCGGTCGCCGGCCGGTTTGGGTTTCGGCCGCTTGCTGTGCGGTACGATCCTCCTACGAGCCGCCCGGTCTGCCAAACCGGTCGTAACCGGACATCCAAAAGGCGTTTCCGGCAGGTTCAGGCCGGCCTGGCCCTTCGGGAAACCGGGCCAACCGGCACAGGCCGGTCACCGCTTCTGCCGGCGCGGCCGATCCGTCGGTGCTGCCGCCGCAACCGGCCCGCAGGTTTACCCCGCCCTCCCCCGCCGGTCGCTTGTTTCACCGGCCGGCAAATCTGTCCGCGCGCCCGCCGCCCATGCCGGACCACCGTAACCGTTACTTGCGTTCCGGTACGATCTCCAGCCAGTAGCCGTCGGGGTCCTCGATAAAGTAGATGCCCATGGCCTTGTTTTCAAAGCAGATGCAGCCCATCGCCTCATGCTTGCGGTGCGCGGCTTCCAGATCGTCCGTACGGAACGCGAGGTGAAATTCGCACTCGCCCAGATCGTACTTCTGCGGATGGTCGACAAGCGCCGTCAGTTCCAGTTCAAAGTCGGATTCCCCATCGCCCAGGTACGCGATGGCGAAGGCGCCGTTCGCGGCCGTCTTGCGCCGTTTTTCAATCAGGCCCAGCGCGTCGCGGTAAAAGGAGATGGAGCGCTCCAGATCGCTCACGTTAAAGTTCTGGTGAACCATGCGAAAAGTCATCGTCATTCCTCCTTGTCCGGCTGCGGAGCCGGTCTGGGTATTCTACCACATCCGGGCTTTCCTGAAAAGCGAAGGTTCGCATCGCCGTGGCGCATCGGCCGCGGCCGCGCCGTTTCGCCGGCGATCCGGCCCAGTCTGACCCTTTGCGTTGCCGGCGCAGCCTTGCCGTGCGGATAGCCGGGCGGGCTGCAAGGCGGCCCGGCCGTCGGACCGATGCGACCGTACGGATGCCCCATGCGTTAGCCCTACCGGAAAGTCGGCCGGTTGACCCAGCCATTCGCGTTTCCCCGCGATCAGCGCATATCCCGTTTGGGGCCGGCACGCGCGGCCCAAGGCCGTCGCGGTTCCAATGTTAAACGGCTTGCCGACGGGCTTGGGTCACAGGCATCCGTCGCGCGGTGCGCCGCCTTTCCCGCGCTGCCGTTTACCGTACGTTTAGCCGACGCCATATCGGGACGCGAAAAGGGACGCGCAACCGCCCGGCCCGCGTCCCCGACTGACTGAGTATCCGAAAACCGTTGGTTGCCGCTCACCCCGTCGCGCGCAGAGCGGTTCTCCCGCTTCGTGCGCGTGTCGCGGTGTAGGGTGTTCAGCGATCCCTCAAGCCCCGCAAGGCGGCAGGCATCAAGGGCAGCCGGAACGATCGCCCCGGCTCGGACCGTTGACAAACCCATACGGGCGGCTATCGCCGCTCACCTCATAGCCCTTCGGGCTGTTCGCTCGCTTGGCAAAGTGCTGCGGCATAAGGCTTTGGGGCGCTGCCCCAAACCCCGCAAGGGTTTCACCCTTGACCCGGTTCCGCTGCGGCGGGGGTTTGTCGGCAGTCTGGGCCGGAACGATCGTCCCGGCTCGTCGGTTATCCGCCTGTGCCGGTTACTTTTGGCCGTAATACGCGTCCGGGCCGTGTTTGCGCAGATAATGCTTGTCCTTGAGGTAACCGGGCATATCTTCCCGGGGCTGCGCGGTGGGGAGCGCCTCGGTATGCCAGGCCATCATGGCCACTTCTTCCAGCACTACGGCGTTGTGCACGGCTTCCGTCGCGTCCCGACCCCAGGCGAACGGCCCATGGTTGCGCACCAGCACGCAGGGTACGGCTTTGGTATCCAGCCCGCCCTCCTCAAAGTGGGCGGCGATCACGCGGCCCGTTTCCAGCTCGTAGGCCCGCTTGACCTCCTCTTCGGTCAGCGAGCGCGTAATGGGCACGGGGCCGTAGATGTAGTCCGCGTGCGTGGTGCCGTAGGGCGGAATCTCGCGCCCCGCCTGCGCCCAGATGGTCGCCCAGCGGCTGTGCGTGTGCACGATCCCCCCGATTTTCGCAAACCGGTTGTACAGCTCCGTGTGCGTCGGCGTATCGCTGGAGGGGTTTAGCCTCCCCTCCACCTTGCGGCCCGACAGGTCCATTACCACCATGTCCGCGGGGGACAGCTGATCGTAGGGCACGCCCGACGGTTTGATGACGTAAAGCCCCGCCTCGCGGTCGATTCCCGATACGTTCCCCCACGTGAACGTGACCAGATGGTGTTCCGGCAGGAGCATATTCGCCTGGTAAACAGCCTCTTTCAATGCTTCAAGCATCGCGTTTTCTCCTCATTTCAACGCTGACGTGTCCCCGAGAGATCGGATGAAACTCGTGCGGCGCGTGACATCCGCAAAAGCCTCGCCGACGCCTGTGGTCGCGCAGACCTTGCGACGGCGCGGTTCGAGAACCGCTCACCCGCTTTACCGCAAACCTTCTTCGGGCGCAAACGTATGCGGCGGGCAAGCCCGCCCAAACGGCAAAGCGGATGATCGGCAGCCCCGTCCCTCATTTTCGTCGCGCGCGGCATCAATCCCTTTACGGCTTCGACACCATCCCCCTGACGCCGTTCGTCAGGCCCGGTTCACGCCTGCGCTTTGATCGCCTTCAGGCGCTTCATCACATCGTTGGCGCCGCGTCCGAAGTAATCGTGCAGCACGCGGTATTCCGCAAAGAGCCGATCGTAGACCTTCGCGTTTTCCGCCACGGGACGGTAGATTTCATCCTTCACGCGGCCCATATCGCGCGCCGCCTCGAACACGTCGTCGTATCCGCCGGCAGCCCTGCCGGCCGCGACCGCCGCGAAAATCGCGCTGCCCAGCGCGGGCCCCTGCGCCGTGCCGGCGATGTGGATGTCCATGTTGAGCACGTCGGCGTAGATCTGCATCATCAGCGGGTTTTTCTGGCTGATGCCGCCGCTGGCGTAGAAGGCCTCCACCGCCACGCCGTGCTCGCGGTAGTTTTCAATGATCATGCGGGTTCCGTACGCCGTCGCCTCCATCAGCGCGCGGTACATGTCCTCGGGCTTGGTTTGCAGGGTCATGCCCAGCATCAGGCCGGTCAGGTCCACGTCCACCAGCACGCTGCGGTTGCCGTTCCACCAGTCCAGCGCCACCAGACCGTGCTCGCCCACCTTCTGCGCGGCGGCCAGCTCGGTCAGGTACTGGTGCACGTTCAGCCCCCTGGCCTTGGCCGCCTCGTCGTAAGCGGCGGGGCAGCAGTTGTCCACAAACCAGGCAAAATGGTCCCCCACGCAGCTCTGGCCGGCTTCATAACCCGCGAACCCGGGCATGATGCCGTCTTCCACCACGCCGCACATGCCGGGCACCTGCTTTTCCTCGGTGCCCATCATCATGTGGCAGGTGGATGTGCCGATGATCGCCAGCATCTTGCCGGTCGAATCGATGCCCACGGCCGGGACGCACACATGCGCGTCCACATTGCCGATGCATACGGCGGTGCCTTCGCGCAGGCCCAGCTTCGCGGCCATCGCGGCCGTCAGCCCGCCCGCCTTTTGCCCTAGCGACGTTACGGGGCAGGAGAGCTTGTCCGCGATGACGTTTTCCAGCCGGGGATCCAGCGCCCTGAAAAACGCCTTGTCAGGGTAGCCGGTGGTCTTGTTGTACATCGCCTTATAGCCGGCGCAGCAGGAGTTGCGCGTCTGCACGCCGGTCAGCTGCCACACGATCCAGTCCGCGGCCTCCACAAAATCGTCCATCGCGGCGTATACTTCCGGGGCTTCGTCCAGCACCTGCCAAAGCTTGGGGAACAGCCACTCGCTGCTGATTTTGCCGCCGTAGTTTTGCAGCCATTTTTCCCCGCGCTGCGCGGCGATCTCGTTGAGGCGGTTGGCCTTGTCCTGCGCGGCGTGATGTTTCCACAGCTTCACATAGGCGTTGGGGTTGTCCGCAAACTCCGCAAGCTCGCATAGGGGCGTGCCGTCGCGCTTGACCGGAAGCACCGTGCAGGCGGTAAAGTCCGTACCCACGCCGATCACGTCGGCGGAGTCGACGCCGGACTGCCGCATGATATCCGTAACGGTGTGGATGAGCGCGTCCACATAATCCTGAGGGTATTGCAGCGCCCAGTCCTGCCCCAGTTTCTTCCCGCCGGGCAGCTGCGTATCCATGACGGCGTGAGGGTACTCGTACACGGAAGAGGCAATCTCGCGCCCCGTGCCCACCTCGATGAGCACCGCGCGTCCGCTCAGCGTACCGTAATCGACCCCGATGGTATATTTGCTCATATCATCCGATCCTCCTTTGAACGCTTCGGACCTGCCGAAGTTGTACGTACCAATGCTGATTTTATCATAGCATACCAAGCCCTTGCACGCAAGAGCGAAAGCGTTCGTTTTTTTTTGAAAAACAGGCGTTCCATTCCTGCGGCGGTACGGAGCGATTGCCGCTCAGCGAACGCTGTCGCGCTCGATCATCGTCCAGGGCAGCACGATGCTGGATTCTCGCTTGCCGGCCATCATGTTGAGCAGCTTTTCGGCGGCCACCCGGCCGAATTCGTCCTTCGGGTGCGCCAGGGATGTCAGCTTGGGGTGGCAGACGGCGGCATACGCGCTGTTATCAAAGCTCACAAGCGATACGTCGCGCGGCACCGATATGTGGTGTTCGCGGAGCACTTCCAGCAGTTCCACGGCAATCTCGTCATTGTAGCACACCACGGCTTCCAGCCCGTTTTTCAGGCTGCGGATGAACTCCGCGCCCGTTTCGTCCCGCAGGAAGCGGCGCTTGTTTTCGGTGCTGAACCAGCAGACGGCGTCGTCGCGCACGCGCAGGCCGCGATCCTGCAGTTCGCCCGAAAAACCCTGATAGCGCAGGTGCCCCTGCATATCGTCGCTTTTGAAGATGCCCCCCACGCGGGTAAAGCCGCGCTCCGCGAGGTAGGCGGCCGCCATGCGCCCGCCGGATTCGTCGTCGGTGACCACATACACGGCGTTGGGCAACTGGGGATAGTACCCGTTGATGAACACGCATGGGATGTTCCGCTCCCAAAGCTGTTCGTATAAACCCGTGTTGGGGTTGGGCAGCGCGGTTTTCGTGCCTTCCACGATCAGTCCGTCCAGCGGGGATTCCAGAATGCGCTGCAGCAGAGAACGCTCATGGTCGGTGCGGTTATAGGTCGCGCTCAGGCTCATGATGCAGTTCTCGGCGGACAGCGCGCTTTCCACGCCACGCACGATGCTTGGAAAAATATAGTCCGTTATGTATGTGGTAATCACGCCGACGCTGAGCACGCCGCCGTGCTTGCGCGCGCCGTGATTGACGTAGGTGCCGCTGCCGCGCCGGCGGATCACCAGCCCGTCGTTTTCCAGCAGCGAAATCGCCTGACGAACCGTCTGTCGGCTGACCCCGAATTTCTGTTTGAGTTCCACCTCGGTCAGCAGCGCTTCCCCATCCCGGTAAAGCCCGGTGGCGATATCATGCCGCAGGCTTTCGGCTACCGCCTGGTATTTCGGTTCCATGTTCTTACTCTCCCTTGTACGGTTGCCCCGGGGCATTGGGTTTTGGAGAGGCAATCCGTGCGATAGGAATATGATATCATGAAACCCGCGCTTGTACAATTCCCGGCACAAAAAAAGTACGTACATGGTACGGTCGGCCAGCCCCGCGCGCAGCGGCTGAACCAAACCTACGCAGACCGCCGGCCGCCTCCTTGCGCCGGCCGATCGCCAATGCACCTCTCCGTCCCGGTTTCTCGCCTTGTCGGTTTTTCCCCGACCGTTCGTCCCGGTTGCGGCTGTTGTGCGAATTGCGTGTACAACTCGGGCGTGGTCGGCGGCGACGCGTCGGATGGATCGGTCAACCGTTGCGACCCCTGCCGCCGGACGTTTGAATATCACTGATGAGCGCATCATGCCGCCGTTACGCATTCCTCCGGGCA
The DNA here is from genome assembly GCA_012517815.1 of Clostridiales bacterium. Taxonomy (GTDB): domain Bacteria; phylum Bacillota; class Clostridia; order Christensenellales; family Aristaeellaceae; genus CAXXOK01. The sequence goes on along the minus strand of JAAYUF010000070.1, from coordinate 25,841 downwards.
GGGGGGCCGTCCCGCCTGCCGCAAGAGAGCCTCCAACCGACCGCCTGCGGCGGGCCGAAACCCAGAGCCGCATAAGTCAGGCAGGCTTCGGCGGGCAGCGCCCCACGCCTGCGGCCGACGCGCACCCTGCCCTCTGCGGCGAACCTGATGAAACCCCGCAGGCTCACCGGGATCGCAAGCCTGCACAAAAGCCCCCGCCGTCGCACAGCCGGGGCCGGTGAACCCTTTTGAGCCCGAAGGAAACCCCAAAGCCTGCCGCCGGAATATGGCTGCAGCGAGCGAACGGCCGGAAAGGCTCAGAAGCAAGCGAACATTTCCGTTGCGGGGATACGCCGTATGGCCGGTTCCGTCGGCTCACCGGCGGGGCGTACCCCTCGGACGGGCGGCGCAGACGCCCAGCGGGGCGCTTATACCACTTCTTTCCAGCCCCGGAACCCCTCGCCCAGCACTTCGTAGGCGTCGGTGATGAACACAAACGCGTGCTCATCCTGCATGCGCACGATCAGCTTCAGGCGCTGCACCTCCTGCGCGCCGACAATGCACAGGAGCACCGGGCGATCCTCGCCCTTGTATCCCCCGCGCCCGCTCAGGATAGTCAGCCCGCGGCCCAACTCGCTCATCAACTTGTCTTTCACGGTTTCCGTCGCGGTTGTGATCACATAACACGCCTTTTGCCGGTCGAAGCCCTGCACCACCAGATCGATCACGCGCGAGCCGGCGTAGATGCTGATGAACGCGTACAGGGCGGCTTCCACCTGCAGGAAGAAGCCGGCCGCGAGCACCACGCAGAAGTCAATGAAAAACAGGAACGCGCCCACCGAAAGGTGCTGAAAGCGCATGTGAACCATCCGCGCGACCATATCGCTGCCGCCCGTGGTCGCGCCGCCTCGCAGGATCAGCCCCAGCCCGACCCCCATAAGCACGCCGCCAAACAGGGAACCCAGAAGCCGGTCCGTCGTCACCACCGGCAAGGGCAGCCAGTCGATCAGCAGGGAGAACAGAATCGTCGCCAGCAGCGAGCGAAACGCGAACACATGCCCCATCGCGCGATACCCGGCGATAAAGAGCGGCACGTTCATCAACAGGCTCAGCGTGCCGACCGGGGTGCGAAACAGCGTGTGCAGGATGGTCGCCACGCCGGTCAGCCCGCCCGGGGCGATGGCGTTGGGCACCAGGAACATCGGATAGGCCGCCGCCCCCAGCGTGCAGCCCAGCACAATCTGAACATACGCGAGCACTCGCTCGTGCCGGAGCAGGGAAGAACGGATTTTCATAGGTCCTCCTTCGGTTGATACCGGCCTCTCAGCCTGATGATGAACCCTTGCCGTCAGGATTGGCGGGCCGCGCGCCCCCGCGGGCGTTCAAGCCGCCCGCACAAGCCGCTTACGCCGGGGCGCGCGGCGCCTGCGCCAGGCAGCCGAAGCCCCGTGCGGGTGAACGCCCGTGCGCGGCGTGATTTCTGCCGGTGAAAGCAACCCTTACGTAGCGCGCGGGTATCCCCGGACGGAAACGGCGACGGTATCCGGCATACGATGCCCTGCGCCTGAGCCGGACCGCGCGCCAGGCTCTTCACAATGCGTGATGCGTCGCCGTTGCCTGGTTCCCGCGCCCGGCCGCCGTAACAGGCAGCGCTTGCGCGCCCCACACCCGCGTCCCGGCGCGGCGGGGGCGCTCGTATGCCGCTCGCACGACCGGCAAGGCGCACGCCTATCCGCGCATGGCGCACGCCTATCCGCGCATGGCGCACGCCTATCCGCGCATGGCGCACGCCTATCTGCGCATGGCGCACGCCTATCTGCGCATGGCGCACGCCTATCCGCGCATGGCGCACGCCTATCCGGGCATGGCGCACGCAAGCACGAAGGTGCGCCAACCGCGCGTACCGCGTTCGCGCCGGACCGTCGAAGGCATCGCCGGCATGTCGCGCACCGTCCTCAGCCAGGCGCTGCCGTCCCGGTAGGCGCGTATTCTTCCGGCCGGGCAGGCGTTGCGCGCTGCGTGAACGGATCCTGTTTGTTTCTTTTCGATTATAGCATATCCCGGCTTCTCGCGGAACCCCGCAAACAGGAGTCAGTCCGGCCGGTTTGGGCCCCGCCCGTACGCCCGGCTTTCCGCGCGCCTGAAAGACCGGCGCGGGCCGCGCCCGTCCCATGTGCGGGGAAGCGCGGGCAGGAAGGTGCTTCTCGGCCCATGTACGGGCAAGCGCAAACACGGCGGTGCTTCTCTTTGGTTCCCCTCCCGTGCCCGAATACACTTGCGCTCCGGCAAACACCCGGTGATCCGCCCGCGGGTGCTCGCGCTCCTTTGCCTGTGCGAGCGTTCTTCTTACGCCCTTGTGGTACCGCAACCGCAGATGCCCACATCTTGCGGTTGCGTTCCAGAACATTTGTTTGTATAATAAGTGCGAACGATAGTTCCCTTTCCTTTGTTACCCCCGTCCAAAGGCGCTCGGCATCGGAACGTACCATTTCGCGGGTGTTATCTATCCAAAATAGAGAACGTTTGTTCTTGTTGGAGGCTTTCCCATGAGTCATGTGGTGCTGCATGCCGATCTCAACAACTTCTTTGCCTCCGTCGCCTGCATCGGCCATCCCGAGCTGCGGGAGGTCCCCCTCGCCGTGTGCGGCGATCCCGCGCTGCGCCACGGCATCGTGCTGGCTAAAAACATGCCCGCCAAACGCAAGGGCGTCATCACGGGGCAAGCCGTCTGGCAGGCGAAGGAAACCTGCCCAAACCTCCGCACCACCTCCGTGGACAGCGAGGCGGTGCTGCGCTACAGCGGAATCGTCCGGCGCATCTTCGCGCGCTACACCAACCGCGTGCAGCCCTTCGGCGCGGATGAGGCCTGGCTGGACCTGAGCGGGCCCGGCGTGGAAATCGGGGACGGGCTTCGCATCGCCAACCACCTGCGCCATACCGTGCGGGAGGAAACGGGCCTCACGCTGAGCGTCGGCGTGGGCGATAACCGCATTTTCGCCAAGCTGGGCAGCGACCTGAAGAAGCCCGACGGCGTCAGCGTGGTGTGCGAACGCAACCGCCGCACGGTGCTGGATCCCCTGCCGGTGGACAGCCTGCTGTTCATCGGCCGCGCCACCGCGCGCAAGCTGCAGGCGGTCGGCATCTTCACCGTCGGGCAGCTCGCCGCCACGGAGCCGGACGCGCTCAAGGCGCTGCTGGGCAAAGCGGGGCTCATGCTCAGCGGCTTTGCGCGCGGGGACGACGCAGCCGCCGTGCTGGCCGAGGACGCGGCGCCCAGCATCAAAAGCGTAGGCAATTCCATCACCACCGCGCACGATATCCTCACCCGGCACGACGCGCGCATCACGCTCTACGGCCTGTGCGAGAGCGTCGCCTCCCGCATGCGCAAACACCGCGTGGTGGGGCGGGAGGTGCAGCTATCCGTCCGCAACGCGACGCTGGACTGGTACCAGCGCCAGCAAAAGCTTCCGTTCGATACCGATTGCAGCTTTGATCTGTTCGAAACGGCGTACGCGCTGCTTTTGGAAAACTGGCGGGAGGGCGAACCGCTGCGCTCGCTGGGCGTCAGCATGGGGAAGCTTTCCCCCGCGGGCGCGCTGATGCAGCTTTCCTTTCTGCCGGAGGATGCCGCGCGCCAGAAGCGGCAGATACTGGAGCAAACCGTCGACGAGATCCGCCAACGCTACGGCCATTTTGCCATCCGGCGCGCCATCATGCTGTACGACCGCGCGCTGGGCAAGATCAACCCCGAGGATGAACACGTGCTGCACCCGGAGCCGTATTTCAGATAAAGCATCTCTCCGCCCCGCCCGTCGCCTGGCAGGGCGACCCGCCAAGACGCGCAGCGTTCACGCCCTGAGGCGTACTGCCTTTTCGGAACACCGTTTGCGCAAAAAAACAGGAAGACCCCGGGCGATTTCGAAAGGGAGAAATCGCCCGGAGCTTCCACAGGAAGGCCCCGTGCAAACCCCACAGGGAAGGGTTTGCACTCCTATTGAGTGGGAACGGCGAACCCCGCCCGGCGCCAACCGCGCCGACACCGGCGTTCGTCAGGTTCCCATCCGGCGCGTCCCGCGCCGCTGATTGGTATGATTTGCTTCCGAGCCTGCCCCACCGTCCGTCGGCCTTCCAGCCTGCCGGACGCCGCGGAGCCGGTTCATCCGCCGATGTTTACTCCACGTCCTGCAGCGCGTCGTAGCCTTCTTCGCCGGTACGCACCTTGATGACGTTCTCAACATCGTACACAAAGATCTTGCCGTCGCCGATGTGGCCGGTGTACAGCGCGGACTTGGCCGCCTCGATCACGGTACGCACCGGGATCTTGCACACCACGATTTCCACCTCGATCTTGGGCAGCAGGGTGGTTTCCATTTCGACGCCGCGGTAGTATTCCGGGCGGCCCTTCTGCATCCCGCAGCCGAGCACCTGGGTAACCGTCATGCCGGTCACGCCGATCTGGTCCATCGCCGCCTTTAGGCGTTCGAACATGCTCTGCTTGGTCACGATGGCTACCTTGGTCATCTTCAGGCCTTGGTTGCCGGCGGAAATGGGCTGCTGCTTGACCACCACGGGGATGGCCTTCTCCACGGGAGCCGCATCCTTGGGCAGTTCGGCCGCCTGACCCAGCGGGATTTCGCCCTGGCTGAGCATGGGCATGAAGTCCGCGTAGCTGCTGATGAGCCCGTGCTCTTCGATATCCAGGCCGCGCACTTCTTCCGTGGCCGATACGCGCAGGCCGACCGTGTGCTTGATGATCAGGAACACAAGGACCATGGAGACGATTACCCACGCCGCGACCGAGCCGACGCCCAGCGCCTGGATGCCCAGCATGTGGAAGCCGCCGCCGTAGAACAGGCCGCCGTTCACCGCGAAGAGGCCCACCATCAGGGTGCCGCCGGCGCCGCACACCGCGTGCACAGCCACAGCGCCCACCGGGTCGTCAATCTTGAGCACCTTGTCGATGAACTCGACGCCGAACACCACCAGGAAGCCGGCGATCAGGCCGATGAAGAATGCGCCAACCGGATCGACCGCGTCGCAGCCGGCGGTAATCGCGACCAGGCCGGCCAGCGAGCCGTTGAGCGTCATGGAAACATCGGGCTTCTTGTAGCGAATCCAGGTGATGATCATGACCGCCGTCGTCGAGGTGGCCGCGGCGAGGTTGGTGGTCATGAAGATGTTGCCGGCGCTGGTAGCCGCCGCGCCTTCAATGGAGAGGGTAGAGCCGGGGTTGAACCCGAACCAGCCGAACCAGAGGATGAACACGCCCAGCGCGCCCAGCGTCAGGCTGTGGCCGGGGATCGCCTGCGGCTTGCCTTCCTTGTCATACTTGCCGATGCGGGGGCCGAGCATCTTGGCGCCGATGAGGGCCGCAACGCCGCCGACCATGTGCACCGCCGTGGAGCCGGCGAAATCATGGAAGCCCAGCTGGCTCAGCCAGCCGCCGCCCCAGATCCAGTGGCCGCTGATGGGGTAGATAACCGTGGAGATGACCGCGGAATAAATACAATAGCTGATGAACTTGGTGCGTTCCGCCATGGCGCCGCTCACGATGGTGGCGGCAGTGGCGGCGAATACGGTCTGGAACATGACGAAGGTGAATTTGCTGATATTCGCGGGGAGCACCAGCAGATCGCCGCTCATCAGGAGGCTGATGGAGCCGATCAGGCCGCCGTTGTCCTTGCCGAACATGAGCGAAAAGCCGATAAACCAGAACACGACCGAACCGATCGCAAAGTCCATGAGGTTCTTCATGATGATGTTGCCGGCGTTTTTCGCGCGGGTGAAACCCGTTTCCACCATCGCGAAGCCTGCCTGCATGAAGAACACCAGCGCTGTGGCCAACAATACCCAGATCGTGTCCATGCTTGAAATGGCCATTTCTTCTCCTCCTCATTATGGGTATCAAAAAACAAGCCTGCCATACGCTCGCCCTTGAGCGTTGGTCGCCTGGCCGGGCACGAGGCCCGCCGAACGTATAGCGGCTTGTTCTTTACGGGGGAACGGGGCGCACATCATTGTGGCTCCGGCGCAACTGTCGGCTGCCGCCCCCGCGGGCCCGAAGGCCCGCGGGGGCGGCCGGGGCGAATCTCGCCCCGCCGGCAGGTTATACGTACATCAGGATATCCTGATAGGTGGGCATCGGCCAATCCTTCTTGGCAACCACGACTTCCAATGCGTCCGCGTGCTTGCGAACCTCGGTCATGGCCGCGAGGATGGTGTCGCGGGTGTACTTGGCCTGGGCGATCATCTCCAGCCCGGAATCCTGGCTGGCGATGGCCTTGTCCAGCGTGTCGATCGCGACGGCCAGCGCGCCGGTTTCGGCGCTGAGCCTAGTCAGCAGGGTAATTTCGGTATCCAGCGGAATCCCGGGCGCCACGGCCTTCTTGAGTTCCGCTTCCCTGGCGATTTCCTGGCTGTAGGTCAGCGCCGCGGGCAGGATCATCCGGCGGGCCATGTCCAGCATGCACAGGGCTTCGATGTTGATCACCTTGACGTAGTTTTCCAGCTTGATCTCGTAGCGGCTGTGCACCTCGCTTCTGGAGAAGACGCCGTGCTTGACGAACAGCTCGACGTTCTTTTCCGCGATGTAGCTGGGCAGCGCGTCCACGGTGGATTTCATGTTGAGCAGGCCGCGCTTTTCCGCTTCTTCCACCCACGCGGGATCGTAGCCGTTGCCGTTGAAGATGATGCGCTTGTGCTCGCTGAGCACCCGATATACCAGCGCGTTGAGCGCGGCGTTGAAATCGCTGGCGGCTTCCAGCTCATCGGCGAAGTTGCCGAGGCTCTCCGCGATAATGGTGTTGAGCACCACGTTGGGGCCGCTGATGGACTGGGAGCTGCCCAGGCTACGGAACTCGAACTTGTTGCCGGTGAAAGCGAACGGGGAGGTACGGTTGCGGTCGGTGGTATCCTTGGGGAACTTGGGCAGGATGTGCACGCCCAGACGCATCTGCACGCGCTCGCGGCTCTGGTAGGCGCTGGCGTTCACGATGGATTCGACCACCGCGTTGAGCTCGTCGCCCAGGAAGATGCTGATGATGGCGGGCGGCGCTTCGTTGGCGCCCAGGCGGTGATCGTTGCCGGCGTAGGCGATCGCCACGCGGAGCAGGTCCTGATAGGTATCCACAGCCTCGATGACCGCGGCCAGGAACAGCAGGAACTGCGCGTTCTCGTTGGGGGTGTCGCCCGGCTCGAAGAGGTTCACGCCCGTGTTGGTGGAGAGGGCGTAGTTGTTATGCTTGCCGCTGCCGTTGACGCCGTCGAAGGGCTTCTCGTGCAGGAGGCACACCAGGCCGTGCTTCTGGGCGATGCGCTTCATGGTTTCCATCGAAAGCTGGTTGTGATCGGCCGCGACGTTGACGGTGCTGTACACCGGCGCCATCTCGTGCTGCGCGGGGGCGACCTCGTTGTGCTCGGTCTTGCAGTACACGCCCAGTTGCCACAGCTCCTCGTTGAGGTCGTTCATGAACGCCTGCACGCGGGGGCGGATCGCGCCGAAGTAATGATCCTCCAGCTCCTGACCCTTGGGGGGCTTGGCGCCAAACAGCGTGCGGCCGGTGTTGATCAGATCGGGGCGCTTCTTATAATCCTCGTTGTCGATCAGGAAATACTCCTGCTCGGGGCCGACGGTGGGGAATACGCGGGTGACATCCTCGTTGCCGAAGAACTTCAGCACGCGGAGCGCCTGCGTGTTCAAAGCCTGCATGGACCGAAGCAGGGGGGTTTTCTTGTCCAGCGCTTCGCCGCCGTAGCTGCAAAACGCGGTGGGGATGCACAGCGTGCCTTCTTTGATAAACGCGAAGCTGGTCGGATCCCACGCGGTGTAGCCGCGGGCTTCGAACGTCGCGCGCAGGCCGCCGCTGGGGAACGAACTGGCATCCGGCTCGCCGCGCACCAGCTCTTTGCCGCTGAACTCCAGCAGCACGCTGCCGTCAGCCTTGGGGCTGATGAAAGCGTCGTGCTTTTCGGCCGTGATGCCTGTCATCGGCTGGAACCAGTGGGTAAAGTGGGTGGCGCCCAATTCGAGGGCCCAGTCCTTCATCGCGTTTGCGACTACGCTCGCGATCGCCGGATCGAGCGAGCGTCCCTCTTCAGTCGTGCGCTTCAGGGCTTTGTAGGTCTCCTTGGGCAGGCGCTTCTGCATGACAGCGTCGTTGAATACCTTTTCTCCGAACCTTTCGCATGGATTGCTCACGTGCTGTCCCTCCTGTGATTCATGGCCTCTGTAGAATCTATGCCGTATATACGAGAAACGGCGCAATGGATTCGTCAACGAAATCCACAGCGCCGTTGCTGTATGCGGAGAGTATACACCCCGAACGAGGTGCTGTCAAGCCAAAATGATGTACTTGCATTGTATTTATACGTATCAGCGGGGTACAAACCGCCTCGCGGCTCACGGCGCGGGGGTTTCGGCCGCCGGGGACGGTGTCGCGGCCTGTGAACCATCCGGGGTGATCGATGCCGAAGGTTCGGTTGTTGCGCCCGCCGCCGGCAGGCTCAGGTACGGCAGCAGCAGGAGCCCGCCCTTGATTCCGGCCTGGGCCAGCAGCGCGTTCAGCGCCGTTGGGTCCATCGTGTCCAACGCCTGCGCGCCGTCCGTCTCAAGCGCGTCCGGCGTCCACTTGCCGCGGGTTTTGCCCGAGAGCGTCAGCCGTACCGTCTGCGCCGCGCGCTCGCCGGAATACTCCAGTGTGGCGTCCAGCGAGGTGGTGGCGTTTTTGGCCTGCAGGCTGGCAAACGTGGCGTCCAGCTTGAGGTCCAACGGCTCGAACACAACGTACTGCGCCGCCTGCGCATCGGTGGGCACGGTGGCTTCGTCGCCCGCCGTATCGGGCGTATAGTCCGGCAGCAGCGCAAGCGCCAGCTGGATCGCCTGCGCTTCGCGCCCTTCGGCGTCCACGCTCTCGCTGCGGCCGACGCTCAGCGTAAAGCCGGCGGAAAAGGTCTTGAGCGTTTCGGCCGCCGCCGTGTCCTGCGCGCCCACCTCGAAGGTCGCCGTGCCAAGCGGCTGGCGCAGCACCGTACCCTGATACACCTCCGTGCCCGTCAGGGTATCGTAGGTCTGGTACGCCACGCGCAGGAGCAGGCTGTCGCTTTGCAGCTCGATCGTGTTTTCGTCCGGCAGGTCGCCGGCGCCCTTGTGCCGGTCGTAGCGCAGGGCCATCGCGCCGGCCTGGCTGTCGCGCAGGGGCATCGCAAGCGTCAGGGAGAGCGTCTCCCCCTTCAGGCTCACAGTGCGGTCGATGGCCAGCTCCCCTTCCAGCGGCAGCGCGTCGATCGCGTAGAAATAATACGTTTGCAGGCCGGGGTTGAGGAAGGTTTCAACGTCCGCATCGGATAAAAGCGTCTGCAAGCGGGACAGAAAGGCCTCGTCGGTCAGCAGATCCATGACCATCTGTTTGAGCTGCGCCTTGATTGCCGCCGCGGGGATCCGGTACTCGACTTCCATGGTGGTGATGCCGTCGTCCGTTTTCCCCAGCACCGCCTTCTGCCGGTAGCCCTCGATCCACAGGTCGATCTTGGTGGTGTAGGTTTCCAGATCGGTGGACCATTTGGCGGTATCCACATCGTGCAGCCGTCTCAGCAGGCCGATGGCGAACGACACCAGCCCCGGCATGGCGGTCTGGCCCAGCAGCGCGCGCGCGGTTTGGGCGATGGTCCCGGCTGCGGGCTGCTCGCCATCCGCCGCCGCGGTGACCGTTCCGCCGTTTAGGGAGAACCAGCCGTCGCCCAGCAGCGAGCTGGCAAGGTACACGTTTCCGCTGCGCAGCGCCAGTTCGGCCGTGGCAAGGCTTTTCTCTCCGTCGACCAGCGCGAGCGTGGCCCGGCTTTCGGCGACCGCGCCGGTTGCGGCGTCCGGCCGCACATAGATGTACGTGCAGTCAAAGGTCAGGGGCTTGAGCGTGGTCAGGGCTTCGCTCTCGCGCCCCGGCGCCGCGGCGGACTCCACCGTGAGCGTACCGGAAAACCCGCTGCCCGCCTGCAGCTGTTTGAACAGTTTTTCCTGCACCGTGTAATCCACTTCGGTCACAACCTCCGCGGCGGCGCCGGTCGTCACCAGCATTACCGCCAGGCAGCAGGCCGCCAAACAGCGCGCGAATCGTGTCATGGGTACGCCCTCCTTTGCCCGCCGGGGTCGCCCCCGGGGCTTGATCCTTCGCTGGGATTCGGGTGTCACAGCGCGCCGACCATCGCCAGGAACGCCGCGTAGTCCTCGTCGGTCATACCGTCCCGAAGCAGCGCCGCGTCCTCCGCGGGCAGGGAGGCGACGCTCAGCAACAGCCGTCCGGCCAGGTTTTGCGCCGCTTCGGCCAGCAGGCTTTGCAGCTGCGCCTCCGTGATGCCGTCCATGGAAACGGTCGTTTCGGTCTGCGGTACGGAGTAGGCGGTCAGCCCGACCGGCGGCGTGCCGACCAGGTATTCCGAACCCTCCACATCGGTCTGCGTGCCGCTGTCTGAAAAGATATCGTCCATTTGCTCGATGGAACTGGGAGGATTGCCGGAAGCCGAGGCATTGTCCGTTTCGGGGGTGGTCGCGTCCGGCGCGGCGTCGGTCGCCGAAGGCTCTGTAGCCGCCTCGTCGCCCTCCGGCCCAAGGATGTTGATCGTCACCTCCGCGTCTCCTTCGTCGGCCTGCACGCCGGCCGCCGGCGCGGCAGCCGTCACGCTTGCCTTGGCCAGCGTAAACGCGATTTCGGATTGCACGGTTTTCCCGGCCAGGGTTTGCGCGACGGCCGTTCCGGACAGTCGCGCGCCGTCCGTCCCGGGCGTGAACAGCAGGTCGGTCGTCAGCAACCGGGTCGTGTCGGTCGTTTCCCCGCTTGCCGTCCGGCTCTGTTTGCCGCTGGTGTAGCCTTCCAGCGTCAGTGCGCCGCTCCGGCTCAGGTCTCCGGAAAGATCAATCTTCTCGGTGTACGCGTCGGTGATCTTGCCGCGCTTCAGGCTGGTCACAGCGCTCCCCTCGATGGAATACTCGTCGGAACGGCTTTCCTGCGTGCAGGTAACGGCGAGGGTTCGCGTATCCGCCGTGCCGCTGGTACGGGATGCCTCGTACTTCACGTTGTCCTTGCGGCGGATGCCGTTGTTGGTGAAAGCCCACTGCCACAGGAGCTTCCGCTTGGAGCCGTCCGGATAAATGGCCGTGCCCTTGAGGTACAAGCAGATGTCCTGTTTATCGGCGTTTTGGTACAGCGCGGCGATGAAGCCCTTGGCAAAAGTCATGCCCTGAACCTCCCCGCGGTAAACCTCATCCATCCCGCAGGCGAGCATCGCCTGCAACTGCGGCTTGAGCGCCTCGCACTGTTCGGCGGTCAGGCGCGCCACGCGGCTCCATTTGCCCGCGCCGATCCCCTTGATGTTGTAGTTGGCGCGTTTCTCCGCCGCGATTTCCGTAATGGACGCGGCCAGCGCCGGGTAAACGGCCTGCATTTCGGTAAGCCCGTCCAGCATGCTGAACGCTACCGTTACGTCGGAGGCGTTTTGCGTTTGCGTCTCCTCCGCCGTTTCGGCGGCTGTCGCCGCCTCGTCCGCCTCCGCCCCGGATTTCCCGGTGAGCGTCTGCATGGGCGACTCTTTTGCGGACGTGAGCGTGCGGTTGGGCAGGAGCGTGGTTTGCAGGGTATAGGCGCCGGCGGCCAGGCGCTCGGTCATCTCCATCAGGGAAGCGCCGTCCATGGCGATGGCCAGCGCGGTTTCACTGTCCTCGCCCGTAAGCGTCAGCGTCGCATCGACGCTGATATGCCCAAGAACGCCGTTGATCCTGCCGATGGTATCCTCGGTAAAAGGCATCAGGGTTTTCAGTTCCATCTCCGCGGAAAAACGCACCGGCGACAAGCCCTGTGTCCAGCGCGAAAGGGCCCTGTCCAGCGTGGCGATATCCGCCGCCTGCGCGGGCAGGCCAATTCCCGCCAGCAGCATCAAGCTCAGCATCCAGGCGAGCCAGCGTCTGTTCATGGTTCAACCTCCCGTTCCACCCCGGCAAAAAGATCCCGGAGCAACGTTTTCTGTTCCTCGGCCGTCCTGGCGGCGTTCAGTTGCCGCCGCATGCCCGACGCGCCGCGAACGCCGCCGATGTAATGCCCCAGATGGGTCCGCATTTCGATGACGCCCAGATGCGGACCCTTGAACGCGATCATCCGGTCGATGTGCTCCAGCGCGAGCGCCAGCCGCTCCGCGCAGGTAACGGCCGTTACCGGTTCGCCCAGAAGCGTCTGGCGAATCTGCCGGAACAGCCAGGGGTTTCCCATCGCGGCCCGCCCGATCATCAGGCCGTTGCAGCCGGTCCCCTGCAGCGCGCGCAGCGCGCTTTCGGGGTCGGATACGTCGCCGTTGGCGATAACCGGGATGTTCACCTGCCGCCGGATGGCCGCGATTGCCTCGTAATCCGCCCGGCCCGCGTACATCTGCTCGCGCGTGCGCCCGTGGATGCAGATCCACCGAAGGCCCAGCGATTCGGCCGCCTGCGCCAGCAGGAGGGCGTTGCGGCTGGCTTCGTCAAAGCCCAGACGGGTCTTGACCGTTACGGGTAAAAAGCTGTTGGCTTTCACGGCCGCCAGAATGGCCGCGGCCAGATCGGGCGTGCGTAGCAGGGCGCTGCCTTCGCCGGCCATGGTCACCTTGCGCGCCGGGCAGCCCATGTTGACGTCGATGCTTGTAAAACGGCCCAGTTCGCAGGCCCGCGCCGCGGCTTCGCCCATCGCGAGCGGGTCCTTGCCGAAGAGCTGAATGGCGGTGTTGTGCTCTTCGGGCGCGGTTTCCATCAGCAGGCGGTATGCCTCGTTGTCGCGCCGGGCGTGCATCCACCCCACGGCGCTGACCATCTCGGTGCAGGCATAGTCCGCGCCCATGCGGTAGCAAAGCGCGCGCATCGGCAGATCGGTGACCCCCGCCATCGGCGCGAGGCCGATCAGCGGGAGCGTCCGAGGTTTCATCATGCGCGGCGGCCCGCCAGAGGGAATGCGGCGATTCGGCCCAGGGTGTCCGCATAGGGCAGGAGGGTCAGCTCGTAGCCCTCGCCCATGTCCAGCCCCTGAGGCGGCGGCGGAATCCGCCCCCCGCGCGCGGCCCAGTTTTGCGCGACGCAGGCCTCCACGCGAACCCGTGGCCGGCCCTGAACCCATTCCACGGTGGGCACGGCGTTGTCGTCCAGCGCGTACTGCCACGCGGCGGAGGCGTCGGGCAGCGGCAGCGCCATGAGCATCGGGCCGCAGTAAACGCTCGCGCTGCCGCGAAAACCCGTTTCTGTAAAGGGCTGGCAGTCCAGCGTCAGGGTAAGCTCATCCCCCGTGCGGAACAGCCGCTTGAGGGAATACAGCTTCCCGCACTCGGCAGACTGAGGCTTGCCCCCGTTGAGCGATACGCCAGCCGCGTTGGCGTAGCCGGGCACATGCAGGGAGAGCGTGAACTCCGCCGGCTGCTTGGCCTCCACTGAAAGGGTGATCGTCCCCGTGCCGGCGGCCCTGGCCGATATCCGCACCGGCGCGCCGTCCATGCGCGTCAGGCAGCAGCCCTCAAAGGGCATGAGCATCGCCAGCTCGCTTTCGCTGCGTACCATCCATACGGAGCGGCGCAACGCATAGAGGGCCCGAAGCAGCGCGGAAGTCTGCGCCGGTTCGGCGGGCCTTGGAACGCAGGTTTCGTCGTTCGCCAGCCGGTTGACCGACTGCCGCTCGCAAAGCCCGCCGGGCGCGAACAGGTTGGCCAGCGCGTTGACCGCGATGCGCTCCATCCGCTCGGCGCAGGCGACGTCCCCGCTGGCGGCCAGCAGGTCGTGAAGCGCTTCCAGCTGCGCGCACACCGCGGCCAGGTCGGTCGCCCGGGCCGGGTCGCGCCCCGCCAGGTAGGGGTCCGCGGAAAACGCCCCATGCGGCATGCCGTGATACCTTTGCAGCGCCGCCACGCCCGCCTTGGACGCGCCCGCGTCCCGCGCGGAGCCGCTGAACAGCGCCAGCGACGCCGTCATGGCCAGCGCGTCCGCGGTGATCGCGCCGGTGCCCAGCCGCCGCATTCTGCGGAAGTACTGCGAGGCTTCGTCCGTCGCGTCCTCCGCCACGGTTTCAGGCACAAACGCCTTTTGGAACGGGAAGGAGTGGAACAGCCCCGATACGTCCGGCAACTGCGCCCGAAGGCGCTCCATCAGCGTCAGCAAAAAGCGCTGGCCGGTACGGCGGTACATTTCCGAAGCCAGGCGCAGCCCGTCCGCGCCGACGTCGACCAGCGCCTCCTCGCCGATGGAGGGCAGGGCGTCGGTAAGCGTCCGCAGGGCGTTGAGCACCTGCAACATCGCGTTCTTGTTTTTCCCGGCGGCCGCGATCATCAGTCCGGCGCGCGCCGCGTCCATCAGCGGCCGCGGATCGTTGGGCAGGCTCCCGGCGGCGGCCTCCAGATTGGGCATCGGCGGCAGATCGGCATACCCGCCCAGTTTGGTGGCCAGCACCGCGTCCAGCGGGGTGATCGCGTTCAGGTCCACCGTATCCAGCGCCTGCCGGGTCAGCTGCGCAAACAGGCCCTCCGGATGGACGGCGTTATCGGGCAGCGCCACATAGGCAGGGTCAACCAGCGGGGCTCGGCAGAAAGAATCGTAGGTTGGCATCGTTCTCCGTCCTTACGAGGCTGAGCAGGCTCAGCCGATATGGTTGGCAATTCTACAATATTATACGTCGTTTTTTGGGCGCGTCAACCCTGGAGGCGCTTTGTTGCAATCCCCGCGCACTCGACAAGGCGACGCGCGGCGTGTATAATGGTGAAAACCAACGCTGGGAGGCACTGCGATGATTCGGCATATCGTTCTGTTCTGGCTCAAGGACCCTAATCCGACGCTTGTTGCGGAAACCGTCGATATTCTTTGTTCCATGAAGGGCAAGATTCCCGGCATGCTCACGCTGGACGCGGGCGCGGATTTCGCGCACAGCGAGCGCAGCTGCGACATCTGCCTGTGCGAAACCTTCGAAACGCGCGAGGCGCTGGAAACCTACCGTACCCATCCGGTTCACCTGCCGGTACAGGCGCACATGCACGCCGTGATGGCGCGCTCGCAGAGCGCCGATTACGAGGTGCTGTAAGCGTGAGCGACAACGCGCGCCCCGGACCGGGACGGATGTGGATACGGCTGATGCGGGGGCATCGGGCGCTGCGCGACCTGCTGGTGCCCTGCCGGGCGGATGAACCACTGGAAGCGCTGCGCGAGGCGATGCATACGCTCGACCTCAGCATGCCGGTATGGCTGCCGCGCCACCAGGCGGATTGGGGCAGTTTCGCGCTGACGCGCTTTTTGCCCGAGCATTTCATGGATTCGGTGGATTTTGAGCGCATGGAAGTCAGCTACATCGCCCCGGACGAGGAGCGCAACCCGCACCGCGCGAAGGCCTGACCCCCCCCATTCCGCTGCGACCCGCCGGCGCGGCCGCCTGCCGCGCTCGGGTCGGCGAGCCCGTCCGATTGTTACAAAAGCCAACGCCGCGATGGCCGTCCCTTCCGGCGCGGCACGCCGCCCGTTCTCCCGGGACAGTCGCGCCGACTGTTTGGAAGTCTTTAACAACAAGGTTTCCCCGTGGATATCGGATACAGTGCGCGTCCATCGGAATCATTTCAAATTGTTAATAAAATATTAGATTTCTGTCATATTATTTTCATATATTACGATCGAACGCCCCGGTTCGACCGTTTTTTTTCGCTATCGACTATGGTATACTGTACAAGTCTTGTGAAATCAGCTTGATGCAAAGCCCGATGGCATAGATCCGTCATCATCCTTCAGGGGGTTTGAATATGGCGACCTGCACATTCCATTCGGCGCGACTCCGCGGCGTGGCCTCCATACCGCCCGCAAAAAGCGAAGCGCATCGGGCGCTCCTGTTGGCTGCCCTGGGCCGCGGCCCCTGCCGGCTGCTCGGTTTTCCGCCTCCGCTGTGCGACGATACGCAGGCGATGATCAACGGCGTGCGCGCGCTGGGCGCGCAGGTGGTCCAGGAGGACGGATCGCTTCTGGTTACCCCCGTCGCGGACGCGCCCGTCCCGGATGAACCCGCGACCTGCGAAGTAAACGCCTGCGCGGCGGCGCTTCGGATGCTGATTCCCGCCTTTCTGGCGCGCGGCCGCGCCGTGCGCTTTACCATGGAGGATGCCCTCTACGCCCGCCCGCTGGAAGCGTTTGAGCCGCTCGCCCACAAGCTGGGCGCCGCCATCCGGCGCACCCCCTCGGCTGAAGGCCGGCGCGCGACCGTCGAGGTCAGGGGTTTCATGCCCGCCGGGGCGTACGAAATCGACGGCTCCCTCTCCAGCCAGTATGCTTCCGGGCTGCTGATCGCGCTGGCGCACGCCTGGGACGCGCAGGGGCAGCCCGCGGAGGCTTCCCTGCTGGTCAGGCCGCCGATCGTCAGCCGCCCCTATCTGGATATGACCCTCCAGCAGATGCGCCGTTTCGGGCTGCTGTTTGAGGAGCACGGCGGGGGGCTGTTCCAGCTGATGCCGTCGGACGCGGCCAACCCGCCGGAGGCGTCCGTTTCGCCGGACTGGTCTCAGGCGGCGGTGCTCCTGTGCGCCAACGCCATGGGGCACGGCGTCATCCTGTCGCAGATGCGTACGCCCCGCGCGGGGGAGCCGACCCTGCAGGGGGATTCGGCGATCGTTGCCCTGCTTACGGAAATGGGGCTGCGCGTCCGCACCCTGCCGGAAGGGCTTCTGGCCTGCTGCCCCTCGCACGCGGGGCTAGCGCCCGTAACGGTGGATTGCGGGGATATCCCCGATCTGGCGCCCATTCTCGCGCTCACCTGCACGCAGGCGCGCGGCGTATCCACGCTCAACGGCGTCGCACGGCTGCGCGTCAAGGAGTGCGACAGGCTGGCCGCCACGGCAGACCTGCTGACCCGCCTTGGCGCGAATGTGGAGGTCGCATCGGACGGCGACACCCTGCGCATCACCGGCCCCACGCGGCTTGCCGGCGGCTTTGAGGCCGACGCGCGCGGGGATCACCGCATGGTGATGCTGCTGGCCATCGCGGCGCTGGCCTGCGAAGAACCCCTGACCGTGCGGGGCGTGGAAGCGATCAATAAGTCCTGGCCGGGCTTTCTGGCCACCTATCAAGCGTTGGGAGGCTTTTTTACATGAGCGGGCACATCGGCCGGATGCTGACTCTCCAAATATTCGGGGAATCCCACGGCGCGGCGGTCGGCGCAACGCTGGACGGCCTGCCCGCCGGAATGGCGGTCGACCTGCCCGCGTTGGAGGCCTTTTTACAGCGGCGCGCCGCCAAGGGTGGGGAGTTGGCGACCGGCCGTCTGGAAGCCGACGCGCCGCGCATCCTGTCCGGGCTGCTGAACGGCGTCACGACCGGCCAGCCGATCACCGCCGTGTTTGAAAACGCGGATACCCATTCCTCCGATTACGGTTTTCTGCCGGATTGCCCGCGTCCCGGCCATGCGGATTACCCCGCCGTTGTTAAAAGCGCCGGGTTTGACGATCTGCGCGGCGGCGGCCACCACAGCGGGCGGCTCACGCTGGCCTACGCCTTCGCGGGCGGGCTGGCGTTGCAGTACCTCGCCTCCAAAGGCGTTACCGTCGCCGCGCATGTGCTCCGGCTCGGCGGCGTGGCGGATCGTCCGGTCGATCCCGTCTCCCCGGACATGGCGGCGCTGGCCGCCTGCCGCGCTCTGCCCGTGCCGGCCCTGGACCCGGTCGCTGGGGAACAGATGCGGCAGGCGATCCTCGACGCCAAGGCGGGGCTGGATTCCGTGGGCGGCGTGGTGGAAATCGTCGCCGACGGCCTTCCGGCCGGGCTGGGAGAGCCGTTCTTCGCGGGCGTGGAAGCCGTTGCCGCCGCGCATCTGTTCTCCATCCCGGCGGTAAAGGGCGTAGCGTTTGGCGACGGTTTCGGCGCGGCGGAACTGCGCGGCAGCGCGTATAACGACCCCTATACCGTAACGGACGGCCGTGTGGCGACCGTCACCAACCACGCGGGCGGCCTGCTGGGCGGGATGTCCGACGGCATGCCGGTGATCGCGCGCGTCGCGTTTCGGCCGACGCCTTCCATCGGCCTGCCCCAGCGCACGGTGAGCCTCTCCGCCATGGCGGAAACCGAGCTGATCGTCAAAGGCAGGCACGACCCCTGCATCGTGGTGCGCGCGCTGCCCGTTGCGGAAGGCGCGCTGGCCCTCGCGCTGTGCGATCTGTGGCTGCAGGCCGAGGGCAACCGCCCGGCGGAGGCTGAGCATGCTCGCTAAAAACCGGCGCCTGACGCTCGTTTGCGAACGCCTGGGGGCGGAACTGGAAGGCGTGTGCCGCCACGAGGGACAGACGGTGTTCGTGCCCGGCGCGCTCCCCGGAGAAACGTTTGAAGCGCACGTGGTCAAGGTGCAGCCCAACTATGCCTTTGCCAAGATGTTGACGCTCACGGTCCCGTCGCCCGAGCGACGGGAACCTTTTTGCCCCGTGTACGACCAGTGCGGCGGTTGCAGCGGCCAGCACATGAGTTACCCGGCGACGCTTGCCGCCAAGCGCGCGCAGGTGTTCGACTGCCTGACCCGCATCGGCGGTCTGCCCCTCACGCAGGAGGACGTACCGCCCGTGCTGGGAGCCGACGAGCCGCTTCATTACCGCAACAAAACCAGCCTGCCGGTGGGCGGAACCGCCGGAGAGCCGCTGGTGGGTTTCTATCAGCGCCGCAGCCACGCCATCGTGCCCATCGACCGGTGCCCGGTGGCCATGGTCGACCTCAGGCCCGTTTTGCAGGCCGTGAAGGGTTGGATGCGCGAAACGCCCGTCGAACCCTACCGGGAAGAAAGCCACCAGGGCACGCTTCGGCATATCGTGGTGCGCACGGCCAGGAACGGTGCGGTGGCCGTGCTGCTGGTCGCCACCACGGACGCGCTGCCCGGAATCGATCGGCTGACCGGCGCTCTGCAAGCCACGGTGCCGGGCTTTGCTTCCCTGCACGTGAGCGAGAACCGGATGCGCGGCAACGTGATCCTCGGCCCAACCTGCCGTATGCTTTTGGGCACGGAAGCCATCCTGGAAACGCTGCTCGGTCTTCAGTTTGAGATTTCCCCCATGTCCTTTTTTCAGGTCAACCCCGCGCAGACGGAGCGCCTGTACGCGCAGGCCATTGCCTTCGCCTCGCTTGCGCCCGACGACACGGTGCTGGACGCCTACGCGGGCGCAGGCACCATCGCGCTGTGCATGGCCGGGAAGTGCCGGCGGGTGCTGGGGCTGGAAATCGTTCCGCAGGCGGTGGAAAGCGCGCGGCGCAACGCTCTGCGCAACGGCATCGGCAACGTTTCCTTTGAAACCGCCGCCGTCGAAACGAGGCTGCCGGAGCTGGTCGCGGACGGCTTCCGCCCCGACGTGATCGTGCTGGATCCGCCCCGCAAAGGCGTGGAACCGGCGGTGATCCAAGCCATCCTCACGGCCGCGCCGCGGCGCGTGGTGTACGTCAGCTGCCACGCGCCCACACAGGCGCGGGATGCGGCGCTGCTGGCGGCGGGAGGGTACCGTTTTGCCGGGTGTCAGCCGGTTGATCTGTTCTGCTATGCCAGCGGCATCGAAAACGTGCTGTGCCTGGAGCGCGCCTGATAGCCCGCGGCTCGCCATCGGAAGCCGATGCGGCGTTCCCCCGGTTCTAGGGCTGTCGCAGGCCTGCGCGCCGGCGCGCATCATAATCTCCTTGATTTACGCCGTTCCCAAGGTCCAAAGGGCTGTCGCAGGGGTGGCGACGGGCGCGCTCGTTCGCCGGTTGGGTGGCTCCCCGACCGGTAGTCCGGCTCTGCAAGGCTGGTCGCGCGTCATGGCAGGACGGATTGTATCCACCCTCTCGGAGTAAAAACCGTGTGCCTTCCGGCGAATGATCCCGCGAGGCATGCGCCGTCGGCCTTGTCCGGCTGATGAGGCAACGCCCGGCTATTGATGGCCCTGCGGCCAATGCAGCCAGATCGTCGAGGGCTTCCCGGCCGTTTGGGAAGTCCCCGTTTTTTTCCCTGTCCTGCCCGCTTCGCGGACGGATTCGACACCTTGATACGGTTTCCAATCGTGAACACAGCAATGCTCACGGGCGGTTTTTTCTGTAACGGGGAACGGAATCGAAGGCGCGGCCCGGGCCTGCGTCAGGGTTATCAGCGAAGTCGCAGGAGAAATGCGCCGTGAACGGGAGGCGTTCATGATTGGAAACCGAAGGACGCCCGGTTTCCCCGGCCCCGCGCCATCGCCGATCCCGCGCAGGGCATGCGGCATCACCCTTGTTCCCGCCGGGCGGTCCGGCACCGGCAAATCGCCCCGGCAGACCATCCGCCGCACGCAAAAGGCGCCTTCCCGACAGTTCGGGAAGGCGCTTGGCATGGCGTACCATGCGGACCCGCGACGGCCTCGCCGGGGAAATGTGCTCACAGGGCCGCCGGCCGGGCGGTTCCCGTCATTTTCGCGCCTTGGCGAGGTTTATCTCCATGGGGTCATGGTCACAGCGGAGCAACGCTGCTTGTTCCGAATTGTATTACCGCGCCAGCCGTCTGCCGCGGATCGGATACCGGCTTTGGCTCGGCTTCCGTGGCGCTCCTGCGCCGTCGTCGCGGCAGGGCGGCAAATACCGTTTGCCGTCCCGGTTCTTCCCCTTCAGCTGATCTTTGCGATGCTGGGGACAGCCGTTGCCGGCGCGTCCAGGGTTTCCCGCAGAAGCTTGTTCCGCGCAGCGTCCGGGTCGAGCCGCGCGCGGGCGATCAGGGCATCCGTAAGCAGGCGGTGCCCTGCGTCGCTGGGATGGATGCCGTCCAGGCTCATCAGGCGCTCATACCCCGGCTGCGCCAGAAACACATCCCGCAAATCCAGAAGGCGGCAGTGGGTTGTTCGTGCCACATTGCGCACGCTGATGGCGTACCGCTCCTGCCAGCGATAGATGTGGTTCACGTCGCCCAGCGCCTTGAGCACCGCCGCCGCGTCCAGCCCCCGCGTAACCCAGCGGAAGTAGCGCTCCGCGTGCAGCGGCAGCGGCGTAACCAGCAGCGGCTTCATATCGCGCGCCCGAATCTCGTTCACAAACCGCGTCAGCCCTTCCTCAAACACGGCCAGTTCCACCTTGGGGCGAACCGGCTCCTCAGGGTGTGCGGCGACATACGCCCAGTCCAGATCACAGTCGTTGCCGCCGAACTCCACCGCGCAAAGCGCGCGGGGAACCGAGCGGAAGGTTTCAAACCACTGGAGGCCGTCCACAACGGTCGCCCCCATGTTGGAGTGGTTTTCCACCTTGCAACCCAGCGCCTCCTGCAGGCGGCCGGTGCAACGTTCCCGGGAGATGGCGTACCGTCCCTTCTCCTCGTTATAGACAATCCCTCTGGCAAGAGAATCTCCCCAGATGTGGATTTCTGAATAGGTCATGTCTCATCGCCGCCTTTTAATCTAGTATCCTTTATTAGTATACGCCGTTTCGTCTGTTTGTCAACGATTTTTTATACGAATATTGTTGTTTTTTGTATGGTATGTTATACTGTGCGCACACCCACACCCACCGGGAGGAATACGATGGAAGATCGTCAGGCGCTTTTCGCTTCCAGGCTGGAGAGCTTTTCCCCCGCGCCCTGGGAAATGATACCGGATCTCGGTCTGTACATGGATCAGGTGATCACCTTTGTGGAGCGGCAGTGCAAAACCCTGTTCATGGAAGGGGAGCGCGTGTTCACCCCCGCCATGGTCAATAACTACGTCAAGTTCGGGCTGGTCGACCGCCCGGTGGATAAGAAATACGGGCGCGAACAGCTCGCGCAGCTGCTGATGATCTGCGTTTTCAAGCAGTCCGTTACCACCGACGGCATGAAGGCGCTGCTCAAGCCGCCGGAAGGCGTATCGCCGCAGGCCCATTACGAGCGGTTCTGCCAGACGGAGAAGGAAATCTTCTCCGCGCTGGGCGACGCGCTGCCCTACCCTTCCCCGATGGTCTGCGCGGTGCAGGGCGCCGCCTACCTGTTCCTTTGCAACGCCCTGCTGGCCAAAAGACCCGCGCCGCCGGCCAAGCCGGAAGCCAAACCGGACCCCAAAGGCAAGCCCGATCCCGCCCATCCGGCCCCGGAGACGCAGACGACGCCGGCCGGCAAAGCAGACGAGCCCGCGGCGGCCGGGAACGCCGCAGGAGAACGCCGCGCATGAGAAGCTTCCCTACGCCGCTCTGTTTCCCGACGCTGCCAGGGCTTGACTGCCGCCCCCTTGTACGCGAAAACGCGGCAAACATCATGGCCCTGCAGGCCGCGATGCTCGCCGCGTTGCCCGACCCCTGCTGGTATTACCCTTCCGATCAGGATATGTTCGAACGCTGCTGCGAGCGCGGCGAAAGCTTCGGTTTCTGGGATGGGGATACGCTGGCCGGTTTCGGCACGCTGACGCCGTGGTGGGTTCGCCCCGAAACCTGTTACGCGGCCAGAATCGGCGATCCCACCGTACTGACCTTCGATTTTCAGGATGTGATGGTCCACGCCGCCTACCGCCGCCTGGGCATTCACAGCGCGCTGCTACGGCTGTTTGAGGATGTCGCGCGTTCGGCCGGCGGCAAGGCGCTGTATTGCACCATCGCGCCGGAAAACACGCCTTCGGTGCGCAGCTTCGAAAAAGCGGGCTACGCGTGCGTATGCGTACAGCCCGCCTATGGGGGCATGCTGCGCGGTTATTACCGGAAGCGACTGGTCTGAACCGCTTCCGGCTTGTCCGCGGACCCGGCGGCGAGGAGCATCCCGGTTTATTGGACACAGCCGATGCGGCCGTGTTTCACGGCCCGTACCGTCGCGCATGCCGGTGGGGACGCGCCGATGGTTGTCCGGGCGGTCCAAAACCTGTCCGGACGATTCAAAGCCTGTCCGGGCTTCCCGCGTTCCTGTACGGGATGCACCGCCGCTTCCTATTTTCTACGCTCCCGCTTCGATTATCGAAAAACCAAAAACCGGCCGGCGGGGCAAATGCCCTGCCGGCCGGCGTTTTGGTGAAATCGGTTGCTCAGTGCTTCGCCTTGATGGCGGCGTGCGCGGCGGCCAGACGGGCGATCGGCACACGGAAGGGGGAGCAACTTACGTAGTTGAGGCCCACCTTGTGGCAGAACTCGATGGTGGAGGGATCGCCGCCGTGTTCGCCGCAGATGCCCAGCTTGATGTCCGGGCGGGTTTCGCGGCCCAGTTTGGCGGCCATCTTCACCAGCTTGCCAACGCCCTCCTGATCGAGGCGGGCAAAGGGATCGCTCTCGAAAATCTTGTTCTCGTAGTAGCTGCCCAGGAACTTGCCCGCGTCGTCACGGCTGAACCCGAAGGTCATCTGCGTGAGATCGTTGGTGCCGAAGGAGAAGAACTCGGCTTCCTTGGCGATTTCGTCGGCGGTCACAGCCGCGCGCGGAATCTCAATCATGGTGCCGATGTGGTACTCCAGCTTCATGCCCTGCTCCGCAAAGACTTTCTCGGCGGTTTCCACGACGATCTTCTTGACGAAGGCCAGTTCCTTGATCTCGCAAACCAGCGGGATCATGATTTCCGGCACGATGTCGTAGCCCATTTCCTTCTTGACCTTGAGGGCGGCCTGGATGACCGCGCGGGTCTGCATGCGGGCGATCTCCGGGTAGGTGACGGCCAGGCGGCAGCCACGGTGGCCCATCATGGGGTTGAATTCGTGCAGCGCGTCGATCTTCTGGATGATCTTCTCGCTGGTGGTGTTCAGTTCCTTGGCCAGCGCCGCGATTTCCTCGGTCATGGTCTCCTGGGGGAGGAACTCGTGCAGCGGCGGGTCTAGGTAGCGCACGGTCATCGGACGGCCTTCCAGCGCCTTGTACATTTCCTCAAATTCGCCCTGCTGCATCGGCAGGATTTTGGCCAGCGCGGCTTCGCGCTGCTCCACGGTGTCGGACAAGATCATCTCGCGCACGGCGGCGATGCGGTCGGCTTCAAAGAACATATGCTCGGTGCGGCACAGGCCGATGCCTTCCGCGCCGAAGGAGACGGCCTGCTTGGTGTCGCGGGGCGTATCGGCGTTGGTGCGGACCCTGAGGGTGCGCGCCGCGTCGGCCCACGCCATCAGGCGGGCGAAATCGCCGGTCACGGCCGCTTCCACGGTGGGCAGCAGCTCGCCGTACACATTGCCGGTGGAGCCGTCGATGGAGATGTTGTCGCCTTCGTGGTACACCTTGTCGCCCACGGTCAGCGTTTTGGCGGATTCAACGATGTGCAGCTCGCCGCAGCCGACCACGGCAGCGCGGCCCATGCCGCGGGCCACCACGGCCGCGTGGCTGGTCATGCCGCCGCGCGCGGTCAGGATGCCCTTGGACAGATCCATGCCTTCGATGTCTTCCGGCGTGGTCTCCTCACGCACCAGCACCACGGCGATGCCGCTGCGCCCGGCGTTGGCGGCGTCTTCGGCGGTGAAGTAGATCTTGCCGGACGCGGCGCCCGGGGAAGCCGGCAGGCCCTTGGCGATCGGATTGGCCTTCTTGAGCGCGGCGGGGTCGAAGTTCGGGTGCAGCAGGGTATCCAGCTGCTTGGGCTCCACCTTGAGCACCGCTTCGTCGGTGGTGAGCATCTGCTCATCCACCAGATCGACGGCGATCTTCAGCGCCGCGCCGGCGGTGCGCTTGCCGTTGCGGGTCTGCAGCATGTAGAGCTTGCCGTGCTCGATGGTGAACTCCATATCCTGCATGTCGCGGTAATGGCTCTCCAGCTTATCGGCAATCTCGGTGAACTGACGGTACACTTCCGGCTGGGTCTCCTCCAGCGTGGCGATGGGCTGCGGCGTACGGATGCCGGCCACCACGTCCTCGCCCTGCGCGTTCATCAGGAACTCGCCGTAAAGCTTCTTTTCGCCGGTGGAGGGGTTGCGGGTGAAGGCGACGCCGGTGCCGCTGTCGTTGCCCATGTTGCCAAACACCATGCTCTGCACGTTTACGGCGGTGCCCCAGCTGCCGGGGATGTCGTTCATGCGGCGGTAGTAGATCGCGCGCGGGTTGTCCCAGCTGCGGAACACCGCCTTGATGGCCTCCAGCAGCTGCACTTTGTGATCCTGCGGGAACTCCTCGCCCTTCTCGCGCAGGTAGATCGCCTTAAACCTGGCGACAACTTCCTTCATATCGGCGGCGGTCAGGTCGGTGTCAAACTTGGCGCCCTTGGCTTTCTTCACTTCGTCCAGCGCGGCTTCAAAAAAGCTCTTTTTGATCTCCATGACCACGTCGGAGAACATCTGGATGAAGCGGCGGTAGCTGTCAAAGGCAAAGCGCTCGTTGCCGGTCTGGTTGGTCAGACCCACGACGGCCACGTCGTTGAGGCCCAGGTTGAGGATGGTATCCATCATGCCGGGCATGGACGCGCGCGCGCCGGAACGGACGGAGACCAGGAAGGGGTTCTCCAGGTCGCCGAACTTCTTGCCGCAAATTTTCTCGGTTTCCGCCAAAGCGGCGTCGATCTGCGCAAGAATATCCTCGCCGATCTTTTTGCCGTCGTCATAATACCGGGTGCAGGCTTCCGTCGTCACGGTGAAGCCCTGAGGCACCGGCAGGCCGATATTGGTCATTTCGGCCAGGTTCGCGCCTTTGCCGCCCAGCAGTTCGCGCATCTTGGCATTGCCCTCTTTGAACAGGTACACGTACTTTGTCATGAGATTGCCTTCCCCCTCATTGGTTTTGAGGACAGTCACAGTTTTTCTGTTCTGATCCTTTTTACATCTTTTTGATTATACATGGTCCGCCTGCAATGCGCAAGCCGACGTTGCAACTTTTTCAGCGCGCGCTGTAGGACTACAATACAAATTGGACATCGAAGAAAAGGAATGAAGGATAAGACAAGAAGCGGTATAGTTGAGTTGTAACACACCAACAAACCGAAAGGAGCCTTACCCTTCATGAACAGCATAACACAGGACATGAGGTA
>JAAYUF010000008.1 GCA_012517815.1 Clostridiales bacterium | reverse complement strand
CGGAGGGGACGAGCCCCTACACGCGTCCGGTCGGCGGTGCGGATGCTCCCGCCCCCTACGCGGCGCCGGATGCGGCCCGCCCCGCGAACCCCTACGCGGTGCCCACCGGCACGCGCGCGGCCACGGATGCTGTTGCGCCGGATGCGGCCCGCCCCGCCAACCCCTACGCCAAGCCGGCGGACCCGTACACGCGCACCTCGCCGGCCAACCCCTATGCCAGCGCCGGCAACGCCGCGCCCGAAGGCGAGCAGCCCAACCCGACCCCGCGGCGCACCAGCCGCCTCAGCCGTTACCAGAACCACGACGATCAGCCGGACGCGTAAGGCGAACGGCAGGCTCACCCCTGATGGACGAACGCCCCCCGCGACCGGCCGCGGGGGGCTTGTCTGTCGGCGCCCACCCTTCGCCCCGGCGGAAACGCGGTGTCGCAAGGAAGCGTAAGGCCTACGGCCGCCTGCGCGCAGCTGAAAGCGACCCGGAGGCGGGGGAGTTATCCTGCTGCCATACAGGAATGCGCCGCAGCCCGCGAGCGACGGATGCCGTAGCGCGGGGCGGATGCGAAGGCGTAGCGGGGCTACGTGATGCTTTCACGGCGAAGCCATGGGATGAAATCGCCGTGAGATGGAAGCGTCCATGATCAACAAGCGCAGCAGCGCGCGAAAACCCCCGGCCCCGGCGGCCGGGGGTTTTCGCGCGCCGCTGCGCTTGCTGCGGCAACACGGCCGATGCGGCAACGCCGGCGGCGCCGCGCTACGCTGAAACGCGCAGCCCGTCGATACGTCAACCGACGGCGCAGCGTCCCGACAGGCTTCCGCCACCCCGGCGGCCCCCGGCGGAGGGCTTTGCGCGGCCTATCAGTTTTTGAAATGCGACCTACAGGCTGTATGACACGTCTAACGGTCAGTATATACTACTATCAGCAGTAAGAACCTCCGCCATTTCGAGCAGCGGTTACGGGGTAAAGGAAGACGGGCTGAGGCGCGGCTGGGCCGGCGGGGCTCCATGCCGCGGCACTGTTGGGATCAAATGCGGAAAAATGGGGGGTACACGGATGTTGGAGAGGATTTGGGCCCTGCTTGTGCAGATTGAGGATGAAGGCGTGTTGGAAAGTATTTATTGGTATGTCGAACGCTTGCTGGTTCGCAAACCGCCCAGGCGCTGAGGCTTCCCGCGGCCTTTCCGATGGCAACCGAAAAACCCCGTACCTTCGGGGGCCACCGGATGTCCGCGCGGAGGCGATTGCGGCGCGTGCCCCTGTCTGCGCGCACCCGGGCGCGATCCGGCTTGGCCGGCCGGGCGAATCAGCGCCCCCGGTTCCACGCGGTGTGCAGGCTGTTGACAAACGCGCCCACCGCTTCCCACGCTTCCGGAGGCAAGTCGGTCAACTCGCGGAAAACCGACTTGACGAATTCGTTATCCCCGTGCATGATGCGCTCCACTTTATCCAATACCAGCGCTTCGACCGGCACATTCACAGGAAGCTGGCCGCTTTTCAGCCATGCATAGTTGACGCCGAACTCGCGGCACATCAGGCGCACGACGGCCTCGGACGGCTCCACGCGTCCGTTTTCCCAAGATGCGACGATGTCCCGCGATACGCCTACGCGCGCGGCGAAATCCACCTGCGTGAGACCCGCCTGGCTGCGAACCTGCTTGATCCGCTCCCTCAACGCACACACCTCCTTCTGCGGCCATTGTATCACGCGGACATGTGTTTGTCTACACATGAAATCACGAAAATGTGTTGACAACCACAAGCCGAAGGACTATAATGTGTCAGAATACACATAAAGGCGAACAATCTTGCGGTTCCTGACACGCTGCCAAGTAACGTTCCGGGCGACGTGATCCGTCGCCGTCAAGCGCGACGCCCCGGCGAGTGCCGGCGCGTTTTAGACGGCTTAACGGGTCGCAGAAACCCGACCGGCAAGGAGGAAACCCGATGCGTTCACGTTTACGGGAACCGGACCCCGACACCGCGCGGATTCTGCGGGAGATTGACCGCAAACTGCCCGAGCTGCCCCGCGAACAGCAGAACATGGCGGCGGCCTTTGCGCGGGGCGTGCACGTCGGCCTTGCGCTGCGCAAAGCGGGGGGTGACGGAGACCGGCGCGGAGACGAGGCCGCTCCGGGGGAACGGACGCCTGCGGAGTTCACGCGGGGCGAACCGTTGCCGGAAGGCGGCGACGATAGCCGGTACCTCGTGGAACGCTGAGGGCGGTACCCGTGAACGCCATCGGCGGTTGTCTATGGAATGCTGTCGACGGCACTCAATGAAACGCCCTCGGTGGTTGTCAATGGAATGCTGTTGAGGGCTTTCAATGAAACGCCGTCGGCGGTGGCCGCTGAACGCCCTCGGTGGTTGTCAATGGAATGCTGTCGAGGGCTTTCAATGAAACGCCGTCGGCGGTGGCCGTGAACGCCCTCGGCGGTTGTCTAGGGAATGCTGTCGACGGTGTTCAATGAAACGCCCTCGTTGGCACCCGTGAACGCCATCGGCGGTTGTCCATAGAATGATGTCGACAGTGTCCGATGAAACGCCGTCGGCGGTACCCGTGAACGCCCTCGGCGGTTGTCTATGGAATGCTGTCGACAGTGTCCAATGAAACGCCGTCGGCGGTGGCCGCGGAATGCCGGCCGACGTTATCCTGTGGCACACCGCCGGCGGTATCCCGTGAAACCCCTAGGCAACCCGCCGGCGACCCGGCACCCGCGAAAGGCCCGCGCCGGGCATCGCCCGGCCGCCTCCTTACCAAAACCGGAAGGAATGAACCGTTCATGCTCACACAGACACGCACATGGCACCCCGACGAAACCCACCCGGTCAAGCGGTACCTGATGGAGTACCGCGCCATGCTGCAGCGCCGGGACGCGCTGCTCAACGAACTGGATCGGCTGCGCGAGGACGCCACCCGCGCGACGGCCCGGCTGAGCGGCGTTCCCCGCGCGCGCCCGGCCGACGGGGACGCGCGCGAATCGGCGATGCTGCGCGCGGTGGACGGTGAAGCGCGCCTTCTTGCGATTACACGGCACCTGGATGAGGCGCTGTCGGCCCGCCTTGCCCTGATCGAAGCCCTGCCGGACGAGCGTCAGAAAACGCTGCTGACGCTGCGCTACATCAACGGCATGAACTGGGAGCGGATCGGGCATACGATGCATTACGAGCGCACGCAGGTGTTCGCCATCCATGCCGACGCGGTAGCGGAAGCGCAGCGCCGATTGGAGGGAGCCACCGGCGTGGCTGCTGCCGGCGCATGGGGCATCGAGCAGGGGGACGAAACAGACGCCGACCAACAACCGACATAACGCGCGCTCCCGCGGCGCAACCATGCGTTTTCCCACAAACCATCGGCTGTTTCACCGCCGGAGCATGGACGTTTTCCACAGGCGGTTTTCGCAGATGAGCGTTCGTCGGCGCCATGGGGCGCGCTGACACGCCGCCTGCACTGCGCGCGCGTTGGGCAACGCGGAAATGGCGGTGCTGAAAAGCCTTATCGGATAACGGGCTGCGTGTCGGGCACGGCGTTGCGCGTCGGCCGACTGCCGTTCGCTGCCGCCTTCCGGCAGCCGTAAAACGGCCGCCGTGCTGCTTAACCCGGTTTTTACATGTGTATTCCATGCGTTTTCCTCAGAAATCGCCTTTGAAACCCACGGGCTTTTCCACGGGTATTTCCACAACCGTCAGCCACCCGGTTTTCGGCCGATTCGGCGTCCCACCGGGTAGGAGATAGAAATTCGACATGCCGACGACACCCAGGAACTGTTATCGCCGAACGGCCGTTTCTCAAGGGTTTCACGCGAACAGGCAGACCGAGGCCCATCCAAACGCCGCCTCCTCCGCCGCGGTGATTGGCCGGGCCAAGCAACTTCCGCTTTCTTCCTGCGCCGCCTTCCATGCCGGAAGGAATTGCCTGTTTTCCTCGGCTTTCCCAC
This sequence comes from Clostridiales bacterium, assembly GCA_012517815.1. Lineage (GTDB taxonomy): Bacteria > Bacillota > Clostridia > Christensenellales > Aristaeellaceae > CAXXOK01. The sequence continues at coordinate 534 of JAAYUF010000008.1, read as the reverse complement.
GGTAACCGTTCGGGCTGTCCACAGCGTTTTCCACAGGGCGGACGACACGCAGCGCGACGCGCGGACGCTCCGCGCGCCGTCCGGCGCAAACGCCGAGGGCCTCAGCCTATCCCGCCGGTCGCCGTTTTGGCTGACGTATGCTTGTATGAAGGGCCATCCGTTCTGTAAAGACGCGCCGCCGGGCTTACCTCGCCCGCTAAGTTGCCGCCCCTGCGGGGGTTCTTCGGTTGCCCGTATGGGCACCGATGGCGACGGTCAGGTTACGCGCGGCAAGGAAAAACCGATCCGGCGGAATGCCGCACCCAGCGGAGGAATGCCGCACCCAGCGGAGGAATGCCGCACCCAGCGGAGGAATGCCGTACCCAACGGCGGAATGCCGCACCCTGCGGCGGAATGCCCCACCCTGCGGCGGAGTGCCGCACCCTGCGGTGGAATGTCGCACCCTGCGGCGGAATGCCGCACCCTGCGGCGGAATGTCGCACCCTGCGGCGGAATGCCGCACACTGCGGCGGAATGTCGCACCCTGCGCGGAAT
>JAAYUF010000069.1 GCA_012517815.1 Clostridiales bacterium | reverse complement strand
TCTCCTTGGTCCACGAATTACAACGGTTTCGTAAACGGAAAACCATGCCTTCCCTACCGCGCGGGCGGGCCTTGTACGGGGCAGACGCCCCTGAACGGCCCGCAGGGGAGCGCCCGCCCGCAACCCGACAGGAGGATACCCGCCCGATGAACTACGGACATTTTGACGACGCGCGCCGGGAGTACGTCATCACCCGGCCGGACACGCCCTATCCCTGGATCAATTATCTGGGCGGGGAAGCGTTTTTCTCGCTCATCAGCAATACGTCCGGCGGGTACGCGTTCTACCGGGACGCGCGACTCCTGCGGCTGACCCGCTACCGCTACAACAACGTGCCCACCGACGTGGGCGGGCGCTATTTCTACCTGCGGGACGGCGAAACGGTTTGGAACCCGGGCTGGCAGCCCACGCGCACGGCGCTGGACCGCTACGAGTGCCGCCACGGCCTGGGGTACACCGTCATCAGCTCCGCGAAAAACGGGATCGCGGCGAAACAGTGCACCATGGTGCCGCGCGGCCTGCGCGCCGAGGCCACCCGCCTGACGCTGACCAACGAAAGCCTTGAAACCAGAACCGTGAGCGTGTACAGCTTCGTGGAGTTCTGCCTGTGGAACGCGCTGGACGATTCCACCAACTTCCAGCGAAACTACGCGCTGGCGGAGGTAGAGGTGGAGGACGGCGGCGCGACCCTGTACCACAAAAGCGAGTACCGCGAACGGCGCAACCATTACGCGGTGTTTGCCGTCAACGCCCCGGTGGACGGCTACGATACCGACCGGGAAACGTTCATGGGGCTGTATAACGGCTTTGACCGGCCCGACGCGGTTCTGGCCGACAAGCCCGGCAACAGCCAGGCGCACGGCTGGGCGCCTGTGGGGAGCCATTGCCTGCGCCGCACGCTCGCGCCCGGCGAAAGCGTCAGCTTCCTCTTCGTGCTGGGGTATTGCGAAAGCCCGGCGGATCGGAAGTTTATCGCGCCCGGCGTGATCAACAAGGAAGACGCGCACGCGCTGCTTTCGCAGCTGCGCACCGACGAACAGTTCGAGGCGAAGCTGGCGGAGCTCAGGACCTACTGGGCGGCGCTGCTGGACCGCTTCACCATCCAGACGCCCGACGAGAAGCTCGACCGGCAGGTGAACATCTGGAACCAATACCAATGCATGGTCACCTTCAACCTGAGCCGTTCCGCCAGCTATTTTGAAAGCGGCATCGGCCGCGGCATGGGCTTCCGCGACTGCAGTCAGGACCTGCTGGGCTTTGTGCACCTGATCCCGGAGCTGGCGCGCGCGCGCATCCTGGACATCGCGGCTACCCAGTTCCCGGACGGCAGCGCCTACCACCAGTATCAGCCGCTGACCAAGCGCGGCAACCTGGACGTGGGCAGCGGCTTCAACGACGATCCCCTGTGGCTGTTGTACGCCGTGATCGCGTATGTGAAGGAAACCGGCGACCTCGCGATAGTGGAGGAAGCGGTGGATTTTGACAACCAGCCGTCGCTGGCCGCACCGATGCGGGAACACCTGCGCCGTGCCTTCCACTACACGGCGGACCACTGCGGCCCGCACGGCCTGCCGCTGATCGGCCGCGCGGACTGGAACGACTGCCTGAACCTCAACTGCTACTCCGCCGAGCCCGGCGAGAGCTTCCAGACGGTCACCAACCACGACACCGGCATCGCGGAAAGCGTGTTTATCGCCGGGATGTTCGTGGGGGTGGCGGAAGAGTACGCCAGGCTTTGCGAGTTGGCGGGGAACGCGCAGGAAGCCGCGTTTGCCCGCCGCCGCGGGGCGGAGATGACAGCCGCGATTGAGCGGCACGGCTGGGACGGCGCGTGGTTCCTGCGCGCCTACGATGCCAACGGCGACAGGGTGGGTTCGGCAACCTGCGAGGAAGGGCGCATCTTCATCGAGCCGCAGGGCATGTGCGTGATGGCCGGCGTGGGCCGGGACAACGGCATGGCGCAGCGGGCGCTGGATTCCACGCGCGAGCACCTGCTGTTTGACTACGGCGTGGTGCTCAACTGGCCGGCCTACCGAAGCTATCGCCTGAACCTGGGCGAGATCAGCTCCTACCCGCCGGGGTACAAGGAAAACGGATCGGTTTTCTGCCACAACAACCCGTGGATCGTGATCGCGGAAACGGTGTTGGGCCACGGCGACCGGGCGTTTGACGTATACCGGCGCACGGCCCCCGCCTACATCGAGGATCAGCGGCTGCACCGCACCGAACCGTATGTGTACAGCCAGACGGTCAACGGCATGGAGAGCTTCCGGCCCGGCGAAGCCAAGAACAGCTGGCTCACGGGTACGGCGGCGTGGAATTTCTACGCGGTATCCCAGGCCGTGTTGGGCATCAAGCCGCAGCTGGATGGTCTGATGATCGACCCCTGCCTGCCCTCCCACCTCACGGAGGTTCGGGTAAGCCGCGTGTTCCGCGGCAACCGCTACGAAATCACCATGCAGAATCTGGCCGGCGGCGAAAAGGGAACCGTCGCCCTGAAGGTGGACGGACAGCCGATCAACGGGCAGACGATCCCCGCGCCGGCTGAAGCCGGCGGGGTGATCCGCGTGGAGGTGTCCATCCGCTGACCCCGCCGACGAGGCGCGGGTGGCGGATGATGCCATAGCTGGGCTTCATGCCCGCAACGTCAAGGCGGCGTCCGTTCGGACGCCGCCTCAAGTTGTTGGCAAACCCATACGGGCGGCTATCGCCGCTCGCCTCATAGCCCTTCGGGCTGTTCGCTCGCTTTGGCAAAACGCTGTGGCATAAGGCTTTGGGGCTCTGCCCAAACCCCGCAAGGGTTATCTCCGGAGGTTTCATCGGCGCGCGGGACGCTCCCGTGTCCCGCACTTGTGAAACCTCCCGTCTCCGGGTCGCTTTCAGCTTCGCTGAAGCGGCCACAGGCCGCGCGCTTCCCTCCGCCGTCCTTGACCCGATTCCGCTGCGGCGGGGGTTTGTCGGCAGCCTGAGGCGGCGTCCGTTTGGACGCCGCCTCAGACCTGTTTTCTGGGATTTCTTCGGGTTCAATGCTATCTGCTATTCGTGGGTATAGAGCGCCTCGCCGTCCGCGGCGGTCAGCGGGGCGACCTCCAGCGCGTACGCGCAGCGGACGTCCAGCAGCGTGCCGTCGTAATACACCACAACCGTGTCGCCCACGGCGGGGAGCACGCGCATCAGCGTTTCGGAGGTGACCATGACGGTATCGACGTCGCCGTTAGCCTCCGTCATGGTAAAGCCGCCCCAATCCAGCGCGGACACCGTGCCCTCCAGCACCGGCACCGTCAGGTACGCCGCGCTGATCTGCGGCGGCAGGCTCAGCGTCATCACGCCGTTATAGTAGACGGTGATGGGCACGTTGCGGTGAACGGTGGGCATTTGGTCGTCCACACGCACGATCACTTCGCCCAGCACCGCGTCGCCGCCGACCAGCACGCCGGTAAGCAGAATCTCTTCCGCCGTGCCGGATACCACGTAGCAGCCGACCTTGAGGGCGGTCACCTGCGGGGGGATGCTCCGGGTCATGGCTCCGGTATGGGTGACGAACACATACTGCCCCACGGCCATAGCGTCCCGGGCGGCGATGCCGTCGTACACGGTGACGCCGTCGCGCAGGTTGACGCGCACGTCGCCGACGGTTTCATCCTCCATGAGGAAGAATCCGTCGCCCACCTCGGTGATCAGCCCGCGCAGCGAGGCGGCCTGCGCCTCCTGCCCAAAGGCTGCG
>JAAYUF010000068.1 GCA_012517815.1 Clostridiales bacterium | reverse complement strand
GGAAAGCCGGCAAGCTGTCGGCGAGAGCTTTCCGCCATCCCCGGGCAACGGCGCCTTGGGGCACGGGGAAGGCGACCGGGTATCGCGGCGCGCTCTGCGTAAACCGGCGGGGCGGCGGAGGGCGTTTTCGATGTCAGAATCCAGCCGCATTCCGACCACATTCCCAGAACATTTTGCGTGCTTTCCCCCAATTTGTTGCAATCGCTTCATCACACGGCGCACGGCGCTTCCTTCGCGGCTGTACCATTCGGAAAATAAACACGTGTTTACGCGCATGGGACGATTGACAACCGGATCATACAACCGTATAATAGATTCTTGGTTGCCGACCGTGTTCCCCCGGCAGAGCGCAAAACGCGCGCCGGCCCGTGCAGCCGCCATCATGCGAAAGCGAGTGAGTACCGTGTCCTACGTACAGTTTATCCCCAAGCCGCCCATCATTGACGGCGGTGATCCGGGTGTTTTCGTGCAGGGCACGCATACTCCCGTGCCGCTGGTCGAGCAGAGCGGCGTCTGGATTCACAGCGCCGGCAGCGCCATGCTCCAACAGCAGAACTACCGCCTTTACACCTGCGACAAGTGGCTGTGGATGATCGTGGACGACGGCGCAGTCGTCTTTACCTGCCGGGATGAGGAATTCGAACTGGCCAAGGGCGAGTGCGTGGTGATTCCCCCCAGCATGGACGGCTGCGGGCTGAAGAACGCCAAGGACGCGCGCATTCTGTGGCTGACCATCGACGGGGTGCTGAGCGCGGAGTTCCTGCGCCAGATGAACGCCCTGAGCGACGTGCCCGCCAAGCAGGGCACCCTGCCTTCGCAGGTGCTCCTGTCCCGGCAGATCGTGCAGGTGCTGGTGCGCCATTCCGGCAGCGGGGACGCAAGCTATCAGCTGGGGCAGCTCCTGTGGGGGCTGCTGGCCGCCCATAGCGGGCAGAGCGTGGCCATGAGCGCGACGCTCAGTCATGAAATCGCCCGCGTGGTGGATACGCTTCGCGCCTGCCAGTACCGGGACGCGTTTTCACTTGCGGATATGGCGGCCATCAGCCGCATGCCGGTGGAAACGTTCCGCAAGCGGTTTTCCGCGGAGCTGGGCATCCCGCCTCTGGCCTACTTGCAGTTCCTAAAGATGGAACGCGCGAAAACCCTGCTGCGCGGCGGCCTGAACGTCAAGCAGACCGGTGTGGAGATCGGCATGCCCGATCCCTACCATTTCAGCAAGCAGTTCAAGCATGTGGTGGGCATGAGCCCGACCGCGTACCTCAAGCACGTGGGCTGCACCGGCAAGGACTGAGCCGGTTGCCGCGCCTGCGCGGGAATCGAGGGCGCAATGCCCCGCCCACGCGCGCACAGGGTTTCCCTGCATCAGCATTCGGACGCCGGGTGTTTGCCCTTCTGCGGGCAAGCCACCCGGCATTTTTTACCCGTGGCGGAGCGCGGGAATCGTGCGGCATGCCTGCCGCTTCGCACGGCCCTTTCTTGCCGGAAGTGGACGTTTGTGCCTCCCGCGCGGCTCGATTGACCCGAATTCCGCAACGGAAAGCAACCCTCCCTTTGTGCATGCCGCATGCCGGTCGCCGGGAAGCCCCGCGCCTTCCGTACAGGCCGCATGCCTTCGCCGGATTAACCCGCGCCTTCCGTGCAGGCCGCATGCCGGTCGCCGGATTAGCCCGCGCCTTCCGTGCATGCCGCATGCCGGTCGCCGGGAAACCCCCGCGCCTTCCGTTCAGACCGCATGCCTTGCCGGATTAACCCGCACCTTCCGTACAGGCCGCATGCCTTCGCCGGATTAACCCGCGCCTTCCGTTCAGACCGCATGCCGGTCGCCGGGAAGCCCCGCGCCTTCCGTGCATGCCGCATGCCTTTGCCGGGAAACCTCGCGCCTTCCGTTCAGGCCGCATGCCTTTGCCGGGAAACCCCGCGCCTTCCGTTCAGACCGCATGCCTTCGCCGGATTAACCCGCGCCTTCCGTACATGCCGCATGCCGGTCGCCGGGCCGACCTGGCACGCTTCGTCCGCCGCGCCCTTTCCGTCGGGCGATCCGCAAGCCGGAGGCTCCCCCCTCCCCGCCTGCCACAAGGCACCGGAAGTCCGGCCATCGGTCCGATTGATTTGAAAAAGTGCGACATATTTTCTTAAAAAATCGATTTTTCTTGCGCCGCAATTTCAGGGCGGCAACGGCTTTTTAGTTGTATGATAAGGGTTTTCTGCATCTCGGCGGTCCGGAAAGGAAGCCGCTCTTATTTACGCTTTTTTTACGGCGGGCATGCTATACTCAACACGTAAAAAGGATCAGCCGCTTCAGGCGGCCCGCCCGGAATAAGAAAGGATGGTCAACCATGACGGATAACGAGAATTTGAACCAGAATGCCCAGCTCAACGATGCCGATCTCGAGGGAGTGGACGGGGGCCGCGGTCAGCGTTATGCCTACTATACCGTGGTGCACGGCGACAATCTGACCCGCATCGCGCACTATTTCAAGACCTCCATTCAGGCGATCATGGACCTGAACCCCATCATCACCGACCGCAACTTCATCCGCACCGGCTGGGTGCTCAAGGTGCCGGACAACCGGTAAACCCGGCCGCGGAACTGTTCAGGGCCGTGAAGATCGGCCGCCCCGATAAATACCGACGCCGCCTGCGATGCGCAGGCGGCGTCGGCGTTTGTCGCGGCCTTTGCCGGTTCTCCGCGGTTTAGCTTGTCTTCTTTCATCCGGGGCCGACGGCGCGGCCCTCCTCGCGGGGGCCGTCCCGGAAGCGGGAGGGGTTCACGGCTCCCGGATTTCTTCGCCGGCGCGGGCCCGCTTCTCTTCGTCCCGACGCTTCTTGAGCCATACCATCAGCACCGCGATATCCGCGGGGTTCACCCCGGGGATGCGCCCCGCCTGGCTCAGGCTGCGCGGGCTGCGGCGTTCCAGCTTCTGCCGGGCCTCGATGCGCAGGCCGTTGATCTCCGCGTAAGCCAGGTCGTCCGGGATCAGCCAGTCCTCCATCTCGCGGGCGCGGGCGATCTGCTGGCGCTCCTTTTCCAGATAGCCGGCGTATTTCACGCTCAGTTCCGCCTGCGCGCGGGCGTCCGCCGGGGCCTCGGCCAGTTCCGGCGCGAGGTCGCAAAGCGCCGTAAGGTCGATGCCCGGGCGGCGCAGCAGCTCCGCGGCGGTGTAGCTCAGGTCCCCCGGCGTTTCACCGCGGGCCGCGAGCCACGCGTTGCGCTCCGGCGTCGCCCGAAAGCGCAGGCTTTCCAGCGTTTGGGTGAGCGTGCGGGTCGCGTCGCGCTTTTTTTCCATCAGGCGCAGGCGCTGCTCGCCGGCCAGCCCGACCCGGTAGCCAAGCTCCGTCAGCCGAAGGTCCGCGTTGTCCTGCCTGAGCAGCAGCCGGTGTTCGGCGCGCCCGGTCATCATGCGGTAGGGCTCGTCCACGCCCTTCACGGTCAGGTCGTCCACCATCACGCCGATGTAGGCCATATCCCGCGTGAGCAGCAGCGGCTCGCGGCCCAAAAGCGCGCAGGCGGCGTTCACACCCGCCAGCAGCCCCTGCGCGGCGGCTTCCTCGTAACCGCTGGTGCCGTTGACCTGCCCGGCAAAATAGAGCCCCGGCACGCGCCGGCTTTCCAGCGTCAGCGTCAGCTCGGTGGGGTCGATGCAATCGTACTCGATGGCGTAGGCCAGGCGGGTGAGCACCGCGCGGCGCAGCCCCGGCAGGGTGTGGTACATCGGCCACTGCACCCGCTCGGGCAGGCTGGAGCTCATGCCCTGCACATACCACTCGGGGCTCTCCAGCCCCTCCGGCTCCAGAAAAATCTGGTGCCGATCCTTATCCGGGAAGCGGCGGATCTTATCCTCGATGCTGGGGCAGTAGCGCGCGCCGGTGCCTTTGATATCCCCGCGCACCATGGGGGACAGGTGCAGGTTTTCGCGGATGATGCGGTGGGTTTCCTCGTTGGTGTAGGTGAGGTAGCAGCGGCGGCTGTTGCGCAGGGGAAAACGCACGCCGCTTTCGGGCACGCCCGCCACCGTCAGGAAGGAAAACGGGGTGATCGGATCGTCGCCGTCCTGGGGCTCCATCTCCTCAAAATCGATGGAGCGCACGTCCACACGCGCGGGCGTGCCGGTCTTGAAGCGCCGGATGGCAAAGCCCAGCCCGGCCAGCGCGTCGGACAGCGCCTCGGCGCGCAGCAGCCCCTGCGGGCCGCTATCCTTGGTGTATTCGCCGATGATGATGCGGCTTTTCAGGTACACGCCGCCGCACACGATGCAGGCCCGGCAGGGGATCACGTCCCCGGTCATGGTTTTCACCGCCTGGATGCGGCCGTTTTGGGTCAAAAGGTCCACCGCCTCGCCCTGGCGCACGGTCAGGCGCTCGGTGGTAAACAGGGTTCGAAGCATCTCCTCGTGGTAGCGGCGCTTGTCCGCCTGCGCGCGCAGGCTGTGCACGGCGGGGCCTTTGCCCACGTTGAGCATGCGGCTTTGCAGGAACGTGCGGTCGATGGCAAGGCCCATCTGCCCGCCCAGCGCGTCCAGCTCGCGCACCAAATGCCCCTTGCCCGTGCCCCCCACGGATGGGTTGCAGGGCATGAGGGCGACGCTGCCCATATCCAGCGTGAGAAGAAGCGTCCGAAGGCCCAGGCGTGCGCAGGCCAAAGCGGCCTCGCAACCCGCGTGCCCCGCGCCGATGACGATGACGTCCATCCGGGGTCCATCCTCATTTCAAAGTGTTGCCTAACGCCGGGGATACCGGCGAAGGATATTGTACGACAAATAACCATGCACATGCAAGTGTGGATAGAATGGCTCGGTAACGACAATGTAGGACTACAATACAAATTGGACATCGAAGAAAAGGAATGAAGGATAAGACAAGAAGCGGTATAGTTGAGTTGCAACACACCAACAAACCGAAAGGAGCCTTACCCTTCATGAACAGCATAACACAGGACATGAGGTAT
>JAAYUF010000067.1 GCA_012517815.1 Clostridiales bacterium | reverse complement strand
GCCGCGGCCGCGGCGCGCGTCATGCGGGCGATGGCCGAGCCCGAGCCGTGGGCTTCCAGGCAGCCAACGCCCCCGCAGGGGCAGGGTTCGGGGCGCTCGTACTCCACCTTGATATGGCCCAGTTCCCCTGCGCACTGCCACGCGCCGCGCACCAGCCGCCCGTCCGCCACCACCGCGCCGCCCACGCCGGTGGACACCGTCATCCAGATGAAATCCGTCAGCCGCCGCCCGTGCCCCAGGCGCATTTCCGCCAGGGCGCAGGCATTGACGTCGTTATCCACCCGGATGTAGCCGATGCCCGTTTCCTTTTCAAGCATCGCGCGCACATCCGCGTCCCGCCAGCCGGCGAAGGCCGCGTTGAGCAGCACCCCGCGCTGGAAATCCACCATGCCGGGCATGGTGACGCCCAGCCGCCGCACCGGACCGGCCTCCGCCGCACAGGCGGAGAGCGCCTCGGCGCAGCGGCGCAGGTGCGCCGCCAGATTGCCCGTTTCCGTGGGAAAACGGCGCTGCGCCACGATGCGCCCCGCTTCGTCCGCAATGCCCACCATGGTTTTGGTGCCGCCGATATCCAACGCGCCGACCAGCATGTGAACCCCTGCTTCCTGCGATCAAGGTTGTGGCTAACCGTGTTTCTTGCTGAGAACATCAGCATTGTAGCACCACGCCATCAGGAAATCAATCCGAAATTCCCAATACCGACAGAATTATTTTTGAAAATGCGAATAAAACTATTGAAAACGGTAAAAATCGTGTTATACTGTCACCAGACAAAGCGGAAAGACGCACAGCGTTCCCGTAAGCCCCGAGGCCATGAATCTAGCGCCAAAGGAGGCCGTTTATGGAAACATACAACGGACAGACTGAGCCTCAGCCTTCGCCCGCGAGCGAATACATCCTGGAGTTCAAGCACATCTCCAAGGATTTCCCGGGCGTGCACGCCCTGAGCAACATCAATTTCGGCATCAGGCCGGGTTGCGTGCACGTGCTGGCCGGCGAAAACGGCGCGGGTAAATCCACCCTGCTCAAGGTGATCAACGGGCTGTACAAACCCACCGAGGGAGAAGTGCTCTACAACGGGCAGGCCCTGCACTTAAACGGCACGGCCGACGCGCTCAGGACCGGCATCTCCATGATCTACCAGGAGCTCAACATCATCCCCGAGATGACGGTGCTGGAAAACCTCTACCTGGGGCACGAGATCCCCGCGAAGTACCCGCCGTTCCTCAGCGGCAAGAGCATGGCGCGGCAGGCCAATGAATTTCTCAAGCAACAGGGGCTGGACTTCGACCTCAAGGAGAAGATGAAGAATCTCTCCATCGCGCAGGCGCAGATGCTGGAGATCGTCAAGGCCATTTCCGTCAACGCCCGCGTCATCCTGATGGACGAGCCCACCTCGTCGCTGACGGAAAACGAAGTCGCCTTCCTCTTTAAGAAGATATTCGAGCTTCGGGCCAGCGGCATCACGGTGATCTATATCAGCCACAAGATGGACGAAATCTTCACCGTGGCGGATTACATCACGGTGCTTCGGGACGGCCAGCACATCAACACCCTGCCCGCCAAGGAGACCAACATCCCCCACGTGATCGAGATGATGGTCGGCCGCAAGATGACCGAGGTATACCCGCCCAAGCAGTGCGAAGTGGGCGACGTGGTGTTCCGGGTGGAAAACTTCAGCCGTAAGGGGGTTTTCCGCGACATCAACTTCGACCTGCGCAAGGGCGAGGTGCTGGGCGTCAGCGGGCTGATCGGCGCGGGCCGCACGGAAATCGCCCGCTCCATCATGGCCATGGACGAAAAGGATTGCGGGGAAGTGTACCTGGACAACAAAAAACTGCGCATCCGCGATGTGAACGACGCCGTCTCCCAAGGCATCGCGCTGATCCCGGAGGATCGCCGCCGGCAGGGCCTCACGCTGATCCTCTCCATCAGCCAGAACATCGGGCTGGTTTCCTACAAGCACATCTTCCACAGCCTGTGGATCAAGCACCGGGAGCTCAAAAAGCTGGTGGACCGCATGTACCGCCGCCTGTCCATCAAGGCACCGTCCACCGAGACGCCCGTGGAAATGTTAAGCGGCGGCAACCAGCAAAAAACGGTGCTGGGCAAATGGCTCTCGCTGGAGCCGCGCATCCTCATCCTGGACGAGCCCACCCGCGGCATCGACGTGGGCACCAAGTACGAAATCTACAAGCTCATCCATGAAATGTGCAGCCGCGGCGTATCCATTCTGCTGATCGATTCCGACCTGGAGGAGCTCATGGGCATGAGCGACCGCGTGCTGGTCATCAGCAAAGGCACGGTCGCGGGGGTTCTCCCGAAATCAGAAATCAACGCCAACCGGATCATGCATCTGGCGGTAGGAGGGAACGGGGCATGAACACACAGGGCCTTACGCAGGGCAGCAGGAGCAAGTTCTCCTTTGTCAAGTTCTACAACAAGGTGGGTATCTTCTTCATCCTGATCATTCTGGTGTTCATCTGCTCGCTTCTGTCCCCGGTGTTCCTGAGCAAGGCGAACCTCCTCAACCTCCTGACCCAGACGGCCGTGGTGTCCATCATCGCCTGCGGCATCACGCTATTGGTGATCACCGGCAACACCGACCTTTCCGCCGGTTCCGTGGTGGCGTTTGTGGGCTGCGTGGTGCTGGGCACCTACAAGGCGCTCACCGAGCAAGGCGGCATCGCGCCCTTCCCGGCGGGGCTTCTGGCGGTGGGTGCGGGCATCCTGTTAAGCATCGCGCTGTACACGGCGGCTGCGGTCATCATCACGCGCTACCGCGCCCCGGCCTTCATCGTAACCCTGGCGATCTCCACCTCCGCGCGCGGCCTGGCGCTGATGTACACCAACGCCAAGGTCATCAAGTCCGTCGGCGCGATCGTGAACCTGGGCCAGGGCAAGCTCTTTGGGGAAATCCCCTTCCCGGTGGTATTCATGCTGCTGATCGCCGTCGTCTCCTGGATTTTGCTCACCCAGACGCGCATGGGCCGCTACCTGTACGCCATCGGCGGCAACCCGGAATCCGCCAAAGCGGCCGGTATCAACACCAACCGCACGGTGATCCTGGCGTACCTGTTCCACGCGGTGTGCGTGGCCATCGCGGGCGCGCTGTTCATGTCCCGCCTCAACTCCGGGCAGCCGGCCGAGGCGGTCGGGCTGGAGTTCTCGGCCATCACCGCGGCCATCATCGGCGGCGCGTCGCTGGCGGGCGGCATCGGCACCATCACGGGCACCATCGTGGGCTCGCTGATCATCGGGATGATCAGCAACATCCTCACCCTGACGCACGTGCAAAGCTACTACCAGCAGATCATCACCGGCCTGGTGATCGTGTTCGCCGTGGTGGTGGATATCAAGACCAAGGGCGGCAAGCATTACTGATACAAACCCGCCGGTTGCCTGGAGCGGGTTGTAAATACAAAGGGAGGAACATCGTCATGAAGAAGGTTCTGGCAATTCTCCTGGTCACGGTACTCGCGTTCTCCATGATCACCGTTTCCGCCAGCGCGGAAACAGCCAAGCCCAGAGTTGCGTTCATCTGCAAGGGCTACTCCGACACGTACTGCTACCTGGTCATGCAAATCTTCCTCGACTACTACCAGAAGACCTACGCCGACCTCTACACCGTGGACACCTTCGACGGGGAGTTTGATTCCGACAAGATCAACACCCTGATTGAAACCTGCACCGCCGACAAGTACGACGTCATCATTATGCAGCAGAACGATCCTGACACGCCCGTGCCCTATGTGAAAGCGGCCGTTGCCGCCGGCACGAAAGTGATCATCACCGTGGGCAGCATCAATGACGACGGCGAAAGCTACTACCTGGATGCCGATCCCGTGCAGCAGGGCTCCCTGCTGGTGGAATACGCCATCAAGGAAGGCTTCGTGAAAGCCGGCACCAAGTGCGCCGTGCTCCGCGGCCTGGACGGCACCTTCCACTCCGAAGGCCGTACCGAGGGCTTTGTCACCCTGCTTAACGAAGTGGGCGCGGACATCGTGGACAACCAGACTGCCGAGTGGAGCACCAGCAAAGCCATGCCCATCGTGGAGAGCTGGCTGATTTCCAACCCCGAGATCGAGTGCATCTTCGCCTGCAACGATGATATGGCGCTGGGCGCCCTGCAGGCCATGTCGCTTGGCAACCGCACAGACATCAAGGTGTTCAGCGTCGACGCCAACGAGCTGGGCTGCATCGCTCTGAAGAACGGCCATCTGGCCGCCACCGTCGCTCAGGACACCTTCGGCTATGCCAACGGCGCCGCCGACTTCGCCGCCGCGCTCATCAAGGGCGAGACCGTGGAGAGCAAGCGTCTGGACAGCAAGCTGATCCTTGCCGACCAGGTGGATGACATCATGAGCACCGTGCACGGCTACACCGACGAAGAAATCGCCGCGGTGATCGAGAAGTAATCCAGCCTTAAACCCTGCACACGGCGGGCGGGCCAAACCCGTATCCGCCCGCCGTGCCCCTTTCGTCCCCGCGGCTTCTCTTCCCATGCCAAGCCCATTCCTTCCCCGGCATCCCTTCCCAAACCAATCCTGCCCACGCCATTCCCCCGTGCCATTCTTGGCCGAGCCCTTGCTTCACCCGCGCGCGAAGCCGCCCCCGGAACGCCCCGCGGCGCTCCACGGGCACAGCACGGCCTGCCGGCGACGCCGCGGGCCATTATATAGGAGCGTAAACGACCATGAAACTTGAACGTTCTGGGCTTCCCATTTTTCTGGACGAGGCGACCAGCCTCCTGAGCTTTGCGGACGGCCTGGTATGTGAGGAATCCGCCGCCAAATCCACCGCCAAGCTAGCGCCGGTTCTTTTGGACCCGCAGGCGGGGACGGACGAGACCGCCTTTGATTTTTATAAGAATGTGCATTTCCCCAAGGATGAAGCCTTGTTGAAACAATATCGGCTCCGCTTTGACATTACCGTGGTCCACCCGGGCCTGGTAGGCGGCGAGCGCAAAAAAACCACCGGCCACATCCACGCCATGATGCCCGGCAAAACCACCCCCCACGCAGAGCTCTACGAGGTGCTTTCCGGCACGGCCATCTACCTGCTGCAGCCCGACCCCGGCCCCTCCGGCCGCACGGAGCTGATCGCGGTGACCCTGCGGGCCGGCGAGAAGATCATCGTGCCGGCCAACTGCGCGCACTGCACCGTTAACGCCGGTTCGGGCACGCTCGTGTTTGACAACCTGGTGCTGGAAAGCGGCGCCAATGATTACGGCGTCATTCAGGCTCACAAGGGCATGGCGGCCTTCGTGATCGAACGGGACGGCGCGCTGCGCCTGATCCCCAACCCGCAGTACGACCCGGCCGCAACCGATTACAAAAAGGGCGCCGTTATCCAAAGCGCCGCGCTGGGCACCGCCGATCCCCTGCCCACGTACCGGAGCTTCGTGCAGTCGCCCGACACCTACCGCTACCTGCAGGATCCCACCCCGTACAATGAGGCGATCGCCGCGCTGCTCAGAACCGAGCCCCTGACCCTGGATGCGGAAGGCTGAGCGGCGCACGCCGCAGAAGGAGTGATTTGTGATGGACCCTCGCAAGATGATGTTTGCCCCCTCGCTGATGTGCATGGACATCCTGCATGTGGAGGAACAGCTGGCGGTATTGGACCCCCGCTGCGATATCTACCATGTGGACATCATGGACGGCAACTACGTGAAAAACTTCGCCTGCTCCATCGATTTTGTGAAGGCGATCAAAGCCCATACCACCAAGCCCATCGACATGCACCTGATGGTGCTCCACCCCGCCGAATATCTGGAAGCTTGCGCCAGGGCTGGCGCGGACTACATCTCCCCCCACGCCGACACCATCACCCGGGACGCCTTCCGCCCGCTGGACACCATCCGGGGCGCCGGCTGCAAGACCGGCGTGGTCCTCAACCCCTCCGAGCCGCTGGAAATGATCCGCCGCTACCTCGGCCGGCTGGACAAGGTAACCCTGCTGACCGTCGACCCCGGGTACGCGGGGCAGAAGTTTGTGCCGGAGATCCTTAACAAGGTGCGCGAGCTGGTGGACCTGCGCGAGGAGATGGGGCTTTCCTTCCCGATTGAGATCGACGGCAGCTGCAACGAGAAAACCTACCGCCGCCTGTACGAAGCCGGCGCGGATGTGCTGATCGTGGGCACTTCGGGGCTGTTCAACCTGGACCCGGACCTTGCCGTTGCCTGGGACAAGATGATGGCGATTTACCAGCGCGAGATTCGCTGAGCGGCTGCCAGCCGCGCATCCGCGCCGCGCCCCGGGCATGGCGCGGCGGCCGTTTTCCGACCCGGTGAACCGATCCATCCCGTTGCAGGGTTTTTCTCCCAAAGCGTCGAAAGATGCTAGGATTCTCCGAGACCATCCGGGCCGGGCCCGGCGCTCAGGGGACAACAGATTTCAACGCCGCATGCCAGCGGAACGATGATGGATAGGGATGATTTGTTCATGACGAATAAACCGATCAGACGGCAGGAGAAAATACGCGCGATGCTGCTGGCGCGCAATGTGGTGACGCTCGCGGAGTTCTGCGAGGAGCTCAAGTGCAGCGAATCCACCATTCGCAACGATCTGAAGGACTTGGACAGCCGGGGGCTGATCACGCGCACCTTCGGCGGCGCGGTCGCCAACGAGAACACCCAGCACAACATCTCCATGGAGGCCCGCAAGGGGCTGCACACCGAGGAGAAACGGCGGATGGCCGCCTATATCGTCAGCCACATTCTCTTCCCCGGCTGCACCGTTACGCTGGACACCGGCACCACCACCGCCGAAATCGCCAAGGCGATCGTGAGCGCAAAAATCGCCGTCAACGTGATCACGGACTCGCAGGCCGCCGCAAACGTCCTGGGCAAATCCCCCAATGTGGCGCTTTACCTGACCGGCGGGCGCTACCAGCCCCAGAAGGACGCCTACATCGACCAGACGGCCGAGCAGCTGGTGCTCTCCATGCGCTCCGATCTCTATTTTCTCACCTGCAACGGGGTAAACGCCGAGGACGGCTTTACCATTTCCGACGTGGCCGAGATCAGCATCAAGCGCAGCATGGCCCAGTGCTCCCGGCGCACCATCTGCGTGGTGGACAGTTCCAAGATCGGCAAGGCCAGCCTGAAGGTGATCTTCGCCACCGGGCAGATCAAGACCCTGATCACCGACTGGAACATCAACCCCGGTCACCTGGAAGCGTTGCGCGCCACGGGCGTCGAGGTGATCGTGGTGCCCCACGACGCGCAGGCCGAGCCCGCGCCCTCCGAGGCGGCCGCGGAAGCCGCCGCGCGCGCCGCGCTCTGAAACCTCCAAAACAGACCAGACGTTACGGTCCGCGCAGGCCGTCGGCCAGTTTTTTTCGGCCGCGCGGGTCGCAAACACATCGGCAGGGCGCGTCCGGCCGCGCCGATTTTGCCTTGAAGGGTCCATGCCGGGAAATGCCGCCGATGCGGCATTTTTCTTTGCCCTGAAACAGGGCTTTGCAGCGCGGGGCAGGGGTTTCACCCCTGCACCCCGACAAGGGCTGCGCCCTTGACCCAGTTCCGCTGCGGCGGGGGAGGGGGGTGCGAGCGTGGATGCCCCAATGCGTCGCGAGGGCGGAGTAGGCGCGCCGAGGTGGCCGGACGGACGGCACGCTAGTAAAGGGGCGCGTAGCCCGCAGGCATTCCGCCGCGCGTGAGAACCGGACATCAGAATGAGCTGTTGTAAAGGTTCGATCATGGAGCGGGTTGAACGCAGGATAAATCAAATATTTCCATTGATGACATTCTATGCTATAATCAAGACAATGATCCCATTTCATC
Source organism: Clostridiales bacterium (assembly GCA_012517815.1). Classification (GTDB taxonomy): domain Bacteria; phylum Bacillota; class Clostridia; order Christensenellales; family Aristaeellaceae; genus CAXXOK01. The sequence goes on along the minus strand of JAAYUF010000067.1, from coordinate 225 downwards.
AATCGGGAGTGTTTCGATATGCTGAATACAACCGCTCAAGATGAACTGTATCTTTTCGCTGAACGGTTAGTGACGCAATACAAGGTAAACTGTACCCCGTAAAACGGACACGGGAAAGAGTGACATTTGAGCCGACGTCCCCGGTATACGGACGGTAAAGAAGTCGCAAACCCCGGGCAGCGGACGTTGTACGGGCAGAAGAAGTGGTAGAATGTGCCCATCGTG
>JAAYUF010000066.1 GCA_012517815.1 Clostridiales bacterium | reverse complement strand
TGTTCCCATCCCGAACACAGAAGTTAAGCCTCAGCACGTCGATGGTACTTGGCTGGTAACGGCCCGGAAGAGTAGATCGCCGCCGCATTCCACATACCTTATGCAAAGAGCCTTCGTGTCTACGAAGGCTCTTTGCGTTGCGGCGCTTCGCTGAGCGCGCATGGACAATTCGCGCCGGTCGGCTTGCGACATTCGCGCGGACCTTTCCAGCGCGGCGGGATTACCCGCGTCTGTCCAGGGAAGCCGGTTCACAAGTCATCTCAGGCTTTCACGGAAAGCCTCACAAACCGAAGCGGCTCCCTCAACAGACGAGAGCGACGCTCGTACTGCTCACTCCTTACGAAACGCCCGGTTGACCCGCAAACGGCGGCTGTCGCGCAACGATGCGACAGCCGCCGTTATGCTAGGCTGAATGCCATTTCTCTGAATGGTTCGGGCCTTGTTTCGCGTGGCGGGCAAACCGTGCCCGATATTCACGGATGGCACACTGCGCGGAATCCCGAGAGACTAGGGTTCCATCACCGTGCTTAGCGAGCCGGTTCATCCGCCTCATAGCGAAGCCCCCACGATTCGCGCAGCGCGTCCATCGTTTCCAGAACGGTCAGGGTATCCTGCTCGCGAAGCACATCGCTGGTGGTCATCCCAAGCGCAACGCAGCGGCTCACCTCGCGGATCTGATACTCAAAGCCGTTGATCTCAAACGGGATTTCGATTTCGTAGGCCTCCTGTCCGTAGCGCCGCACGGTCATGCGCTGCGCCTGCTGATAATCGGGGAAGTGGAGGGAGCCTTCGCTGCCGTATACGACCGCTTCGCGGGGCATGTTCATCCCGATGGCGGTCACGATGCTGGCCGAGCGCCCGCCGGGGTACTCCAGCAGCACGGCGCTGAAATCGTCCGAACCGAAATCGTTGAAGCGCACCGTGCTGGAGAAGCGGATCGGCGCGGCATCCATGATCATGTGCACAAACCCCAGGTTATAGATGCCGATGTCCAAAAGCGCCCCGGCCGCCAGTTTCAGCGTGCGCTTGCGCTCGCTCAGCCCTTCGCCCGGCACAAAGCCAAAGTCGCAGCGCACATGGCGCACCTCGCCGATCTCGCCGCCGGCGATAAACTCGCGCATCTTCAGGAGCAGGGGCATCAGCCGAATCCAAAACGCTTCCATGACAAAAAGTCCCTTTTCCCGCGCCAGCGCATACAGCTCGCGCGCCTGACCGGCATTCACGGTGAAGGGTTTCTCGCAGAGCACGTGCTTGCCTGCCAGCAGGCACATGCGCACGTTGTCGTAGTGAAAAACGTTGGGCGTGGCGACGTATACGGCGTTAACGTCCGTATCCCGTATCATGGATTCGTATGAGCCGTAGGCGCGCGCCGCGCCGAACTCCGCGCGGAAGGCATCCGCCTTCGCCTGATCGCGGGATGCGATCGCCGTCAGTTCTTCGCCTTCGCTTTGCATCCGAACGACCGTGCCGGCAAACTTACGCGCGATCGATCCGGCGCCGATGATTCCCCATTTCATGGCATTCCACTCCTTTGATGCTGATGGTCGGTTTGTTGCGGGCGGGCGCAGGTACCGCCCGTGTCACGCGCAGCAGAACCTGTGCGTTACCCCCTGTGACGGATCATTGTCTGCGGTATACCGTACAAAGCGTATGGCCGTAGCTTGTACAGGAAAACAACGGAACATATCCTGCGGGCACGGCAACGTCGTACATCCGGGCGTACATGGTATTCTCAAACAGATACGCCGCGTCCGTATCCGTGGTGATCTTGAGGCCTGCCCGTTGGGCGGCGCTCAGGTTCGGATACCCGTACCGCAGATTGAGAAGGCTCATTTCGTCCGGCGCGCCGACCGTCAGAGGACTGTCCGCCGTGCCGCCCTCGGTCTGGCATAGCCGCCGCAAAGCGGTTAACGTGCTCACGCCCCAGTAATCCAGCTCATACCGTTGCGATACGTCGCCGGCCAAGGGGTTATAGTACGCGTACTGAAACGGATGGTTCCACGCTATCCCCACAGCCTGAAAAGCCAGCATCCCGGCGAGGGCAAACCCACCGAGCCTTTGTAACGTAGGTTTTCCCCGTACCAGCCCGGCGAGGGTATCCAGCCCCAGTCCGCCCATCACCGCTACGGCGGCATAGAGAAAGTAGAAATGCCGCCAGCCGTTATACATCAGCGGTTGACGCCAGACCACATAGAGGACGGGAATCAGCCACAGCGCCGTGACCGCCAGCAGCAACGGCCGGCGCTCGTCCCCCCGGAAGATGAGGCGCAGCGCGTTCAGCTGCCCGAACGCCGCCAGGGCAAGGGTCGCGAGGGGCACTGTCAGCAGGATCATCACGGGAAGGTAGCTGTGCGGCAGCGGCAAGCCGCGGGAGGGATCGTAATAGGCGCCGCGGTACAGCACCACGCCTGTCCAGCGAGAGAATCCCGTTGCGTTGTCCACCAGATACCGTACGTAACCGGGCGGATCGGCCCAGAGCGCGGGCGTCAGCAGGACGTAGAAACCCGCCGTGAAGGCAATGGCCGCAAGGCCCCCCCACAGATGCCGGCGGGTCAGCGTTCGGGTGGCGACGAGCCGCGCCAGCGTAGCAAGCCCGACCAGACCCCAGGGCAGAAGGCCGATGATCTTCGTGTTGGCGGCCATCGCGCCGGCCAGCGCGAAGAACACCGCATGCCGCACCGTCGGGGCCTGATGGAAACGAATGCCCGCCGCAAGCGTCCACAGCACGAGCGACAGCAACACGACGTCCTTGTTGTTGTAGTGCCCCTCGGCGAAAAACCGGGGGCTCAGGTACAACAGCAACGCCGTGGCACAAGCGACTGGCCTGCCAAACGACAGCGCCCGCGCCACATGGTAGAGCGCCACCACCCCCGCCATGAACCACAGCCAGGTGTAGGCATGCCACAGCGCCATCAGCGTATCGGGCGCGCTATCGCCAAGCAGGAGCAGCGGCGCGGCCAGGTAATACGCGCATTCTCCATGATCGCGCTCGATGCTTTCCGAGATGCGCCCGACGCCCATCGCGTCCAGACGGCGAACCGCCTCGCTCGGCTCCCCGCAGAAGCGGATGGCGTATTCCTTGATATTTTCCAGCAGGATCACCTGTTCGGCCGGTTCGTCCACCGGCATGCCGTACTGCGGTACGGTGAGCAGCCCGATGACGGTCAACGCCGCGAAAAACAGCCCGATCCAGAAGGATGCCCGTTGCTTGCTCAAGGATCGTCCCCCTTGCTTGGGAATCATCGATGGGTAGGGCTGACGGCGCTCATTGAGTCGGCCGCCGCCCGCGCGCAGGCGCGCGGCAGGCGCGCGCCGCGCCGTACCGCCCGAGAAAGCGGATCGGAAGAATCAACTCGTTTACCCCTGTTGTTATTCCACATGTTCCTACGCCTTCCCTCCGAGCCTGCGATGAAATTGCCGGATTCGCCTCCGCGCAGGCATCAGGAGGGGTTCGCCCCGCGCAGGGATCGTTCATCCGCGCGGACGCCGGACGGTCGGCCGCCCGAGGCGGAACTGTCCGACGACAGCCCATGGCGACCGTATGACGAAGAATCCGACGCGCCGGGCAACGACCCGAAGAACAGGCGACGCGCCCGTTGCCGGGCGCAGGCTGGACGCGAAACCTCCGAACGCGGCGATTCTTTCCGGATGTGTTTCGTTGCGCCGGCAGGGAAAGGGCCGTTCCAGAGAGAACAGAATATCAGACCCATTTCGGGTATGGGAGGCGCGCAATGCAACAAAACCAACCGATCCTGCTGACCGGCGTCAACGGCTTTTGCGCCTCCCGGCTGCGAGCGCACCTGCAATCCTTCGGCCCGGTTGTCGGTCTTTCCCACGCGGAACTGGACATTACCGACCGCTCGGCCTGCGCGCGCGTTCTTGCGCAGCATCGGCCAAGCGTGCTGATCCACAGCGCGGCCATATCGGATATGCGTGCCTGTGAAAGCAACCCGGAACGCAGTTACGGGGTCAATGTACTGGGTACGGAACATCTGGCGATCGCCTGCGCGGAAACCGGCACACGGATGATCCACTTCAGCACCGATCAGGTGTATGGCGGCACCGGTTCTTCCGGCCCGCACAGGGAAGATGCGCCGCTGCGCCCCGCGAGCGTGTACGGCCGCCATAAACTGGAGGCCGAGGAAAGGATTCTGCGGGTGTCGGAAAGCTTTATCGCCCTTCGCCTGACCTGGATGTACGATTTCAGGGTGCGCAACCTGCGCACGGGGCGAAACCTGCTGCTGCTCTGCCAGCGGGCGATCTGCACCCGGACGCCGCTCACGCTGCCATCCGCAACGCCCAGGGGGATCACGTACGTGCATGAGGTGATCCGGCAGATTCCGGCGCTTTGGGACGCGCCGGGCGGCGCTTACAATTTCGGCAGCGCGGGCGGCCTGACGCCCTACGAATCGGCACGGCTGATTTTCAAGCTGGCCGGTGCGGAAAACCTGACCGACGATCTGCTGATCCCCGAAAACGAGCCCGCCGGCACCTATGCCGACCTGCGGATGGACTGCGGCAGGGCGGCGGAACAGGGAATCACATTCCCGGAAACCGGCGAAGGGTTTCGCATCGCGTTTGATCAATACGGCTGGTAAACCGGCGAACAGCCTGACAAACGAAACGAACGCCGGCGGGGCGATCAGCGAAGGTTCCATGCGCGGTATGGCAGGAGGTGAACGCCTGTGCCGGAACAGTCCGCCGAGTTCCCGACCCTGCGTTCGCAGGCTGCGCGGGACGCTTTTTGGCAAACCCATTACCATGAGGTTTATACGGCCGCGCTGGCGCTGACGGGCGATTACGCGAAGGCGAACGCGATGACCGATACCGTGTTTCGGAAGATGTACCGGCGCTTTGCGCAACATCCGCTGCCGCCGGACCCGGGCCAGTACCTGATGGCGCAGGTTCATCTGCTGGATCGCCCGCCGGAGGAAGCAAACGATTCCCGCCGGACGCCCGGGCCAACCGCGCGAAGCGACAGCCCGGCCCCGCGCGAAGAGCCCGATTTGGCTCCCCCGGGTAGGGAAAATAAAATGGGCGACGCATCCGAAAAAAACGGATGGCCGTCTGAAATCCCGTGGGACGAAAACGGAACACCGTATGAAACGCCGTATCAAACGATAAACGATACGCCATACGAAGCGCCATACGAAGCGCCATACGAAACGCCATACGAAGCGCCATACGAAGCGCCATACGAAGCGCCATACGAAGCGCCATACGAAGCGCCATACGAAACGCCGTACGAAACGCCGTACGAAACGCCGTACGAAACGCCGTACGATACACCGTACGATACACCGTACGATACACCGTACGATACACCGTACGATACACCGTACGAAGTGCCAAACGAAGCTACATACGAGGCGCTATACAATACGCCGTACAACGCGCCGTATGATGCGCCCTATACTACGCCCAATGAAACAACGTACGGAACACCGCCGGCAGAGAATCCGACATCCTTTGGAGGTTTGCAGGAAGCGTATGGAACGCCTTTTGAGGCACAATCAGCAGACTGCGAAGCGATCATCGATGAACAGCCGGAGGAAGCGACCATCCCGTTCGAAGCCGCGCGGGAAGCGTACGGCGCGCCGTTGGGCGCAATGCAGGATGCGTACGAAACGTCCTGCGGCATGACGCTGGACGAATACGATATGCCCTTTGGCGAGCAACAGGCATTTGATGCTGCGCCGTTTGAAATGCCCCGGTCGAAGGGCGAACAGCCGACAGGTTCGCCGTGGGCGCAATCATCGGACGCGTACGTCCGGGGGGAGGCAGAGGAAGCCGTTTCCGTTAACCCGGTCGGGGCGGATGACGATGAGGGAACGCAAACGGGTGCGGAGCCTTTCGCTCCCGATAGAAACGCCGATGAGATGCTCCAGCCGATGTATCCGGCCGAAGAGCCGACCGCCGATCCCATGCCCGCCTGGGTCAACGCGGATACGTCGGAACCGACGACCTTCCCCTGGCCCCGGCGGGAAGCGGGCATGCCCACAGCGCCGTGGAACAATTCTCCCGCGCCTTGGTACGACGCAGAAGGCATGCCGGAGGACGAGCCTGCGCACGTGGCGACGGGTGCCTATATCCATCGAAGCCTACCGACAAACGCATATCCGCCGACGGATTATGCGCCTCCTCTCGATTCCGATCAACCGGCTGCCGAAGGGAACGAGAAGGACAATGCCGGACGGGCGGATACTGCCGCCGACGGCGTAACGGCAGCCAAACACAATCAGGATCATGCTTTGTCCGGGAGGCAGACCAATCCGGCGCCCGGCGCGAACCCGGCCTCTGCGGCGGGCGAACCGGCCGGGCCATACCGGAAACCAGGCGACGCCGCGGCATTAGCCGTAAACACCGCAGGATCAGCGGTCGTCTCCGGCAACGGCGCGGCCGGTATCAGGAACGCGCCTGAAGCCTCCGAGACGGCCAAGGGTAGCCCCGCCGCCTCCGAAACGGCCAAGCTTGGTCCCGCCGCCTCCAAGAGGGACAATGACGGCCGCGCCGCCTCCAGCACGACCCTGGGCGGCCCTGTCGCGTCCAATGATGAAGCGGATCAGGGCCGCGCCGGCGCGACGCCGCCGGAGAACGCGCCGCTGCCAGCAAAGGGAGAAGCGCGTGGGTTGCCCGTGCCTGCCTCCGACACGCGGGAGGAGCCGCAACCGCGAATGGCGCTGTCCGACACGGCAACCGCCTCGCCGCCCTGCGGCACGCTCCCGGGCGACGGGCTCCCCGGCGTCGCAAAAGCCCCCGAGGCCGCGCCCGAAGCCGACACAGTACCGCCGGTACCGGAGGAAGAGGGCCGCACGGGCATGACTTCCCCCGAGCGTGAGCCGGAAAAACGGAAACGACCCACGCTGTGGCAGGCGCTCAGGGGCGTCCGGATCGTGCTGCTGGTCGTTTATCTCATGACCGCCGTGTACTTGATCCTGCTGCTGATGATCAATCTGGGCCTGTGGTAGCGTTCCGGCCGGGGATCGGCAAGAAGGCGCGCGCAGCGAGCCCTCCCCGGCAGCGGATGCCAGCAGGGAAACCGGCAATCAGAGAAGCCGCCGACAAACCGCGGGGCGGCTTCCGGCGCTCCAAGGACGAAGCGCCGGACAGGGGCCGCGCACCGACCCGTACAGCCGGCGCCTGTCGCAACCGACGGCTTACCCGCGGGGAAAGGAGGACTCGCCGCGATGAAAACCCCTCGCCCGCTTCGAAGGCAACTCATCTTCCTTTTGTTGCTGACCGTGCTGATCGGGATCAACGTTTTCTTCATCGCGCGTCTGGCACGGCGTCCGACGTTCGAGCCCGTGGCGATCACCGACGACGACCTCCGCCACGAGGAGGAGCTGGCGACCGCCAGACTGGAAAAACTGACCCCGTCGGACGCGGCGGAGCTGGTAACCGCCGCGGAGCCGGAGATCAACGTAAAGGCGGAGCTGGTTTTTGCGGGCCTTGCGGAGCCGGCGGTCATCCGCCCGTTGCTGGCCGCTTTGCAGGCGGAAGGATACGACGCCGTTTTTTTCGTCTGCGGCAGCGATCTGGAAGCTTATCCGGAAAGCCTGCGGCTGATCCATCAATCCGGTTTCGCCGTCGGCATTCGCAAGGATCCTGCCGCCGGGCCGTTTTCCTCCCTCACCGGCGAGGAAATCATCCATCAGCTGACCGAAGTCGGGCTGTTTGCCAACGATACTTTTGGCGTATGGCCGACTTCGCTGCTGCTTGACGGCGAATCCATGCCGGAAATGCTCCCGCTGTACGCCAGGGCCTGCGGTTTGACCAGGGTGTATCTGCCCGGAGCCTGTTGGCCCGGCACGGATGCGACCGACGAAGCGAGTGTCGCCGCCGGTTTGCGAGCAATCCGCCGCAGAACGCTCCTCTGCGTCGATCTGACGGCGGTGCAGAGCGGTTCGGGCACGCCTGACCTTACGCCGCTGATTTCAACGCTGGAGGGGACCGATCTGCAAAAGCAGGCGAATGCGCTGTGTGAGAAGAACGCCGGGGCAACCGCCAGCCCGATCGGCCGCGTGTATACGACGGAGCGCTCGGTGGCCTTCACCTTCTACGGCCTGGGCAACAGGCGGGAAGTGGAGCATGTGCTGGAAGCGCTTGCAAGCCTCTCCGGCAAGGCGGTGTTTTTTCTGACCCCCAAGGACCTGGAAACCTACGGGCAGGAGATCCGCAGCATCCTCTCCGCCGGGCAGGATCTGGGGATTGCGCTGATTGCCGAGACGTATGACGCCACGCAGGACGCCGTGGAGACGATTCTCGCCATGCGGGAGACGCTGGCGGAAGTCTATGGGTATAAACGCCCGATGCCCCTGCGCCAGGCGTACGGCAGCGAGTCCGGCGTTTTGGAGGAAGCCGCCTCCGCGACGGGCATGACGCTGGTCGCGGAGCTGTTTTCCCCGGTGCGCGCCGCGCATATCCGTGAAACCGACGCGCGCGTCGTGATGGACGAGCTGTTCGTTACCGAACATAAATCGACGTTGCAGCGCGGGGAGATCGTCCATTTTCAGATGAACCTCTACCAGAAAAGCGACGCCCTGCTGGGCGATCTGGTCCTGGACATCGCGACCGAACAGTGCGCCTACAGCCTTGGCTCGCTCATGGATATCCTGACCAATCAGGAGTACGTGTATCCTTACCCGCTGCCGGACGAGCAGATTATTCCCTCCATCCGGGATATCATCTACCCGGGCCAGCTGCGCAGCGACCTGATGACGGTCGCCAAGGATCACTACATCGGGAACCCCTACTACAACATCCAAAGCAAGATGCCGGGCTTCACGGCCAAGGAGATACACGCGCTCAACAAAAGCGGCACCATTCCCAACGACCAGAACTACATCTTCCTTACCTTTGACGACTGGGGCACCGACAGCAACATCACGAAGCTTTTGGACGTGCTCAAAAAACACCGGGCGACGGCGACGTTTTTCATTCGCACCAACAACGTGCACTACAACCCCAACCTGCTGCGCGCGATCGCGCTGGACGGGCATACCATCGGCAGCCATACCGACATGCACCTGCCGCTGTCCAACGTGATGGAGTACGAAAACAGCGTCGCCGAGCCGCTGACCACGGAGCAGGTAAGCGCGCTCAAGCGCGATCTGGTGGTCAGCTGGGACACGCTGGAGCACATCGTGGGCGATGTGCTCATCGACGGCAGAACCGCGCTGGTGCCGCTGTTTCGGCCGCCGACGCTTGCGGTGAGCAAGGTGGGCATCGAGGCGGTGTTTGACTGCGGCTTTACCTACGTGATCAGCGGCAGCCTGACCACGCAGGATTACAGCGCCACCTCCGCCGAGGCGCTGTACCAGACGCTGCTGCATAACACCAAAAACGGCGCCGTGTTTGTGATGCACATGTCCGATACCAGCCGCTTTACCGCCGAGGCGGTGGATCTGTACCTGACAAAGCTGGAATCCCTCAGCGGCACCCGCTACCAGGCGCGGGGCCTGAATGTGATTCTGGATTGAACCCGCGCGCTGACCCGCCTTTCGTAAGCCGACGCGGCAGGCGGTTGATCTTGCGCGGGTCGGGAGGGTACCCGCACAGCCGGCCGCCGGACCGTGGCAAACGGGCGGCGCTGCGCAAGGTTCCGTTGGCCGGCAGCGGGCGACGGCCACTTGTTTGCAGCCGATAACGGTCAAGGGTCTTCTGCCTTCGCAATCGACGCAAACGACCCGCCCTGCCTGCAACGGACGGCCCCCGCGCCTTCCGCGACAAACGGACCGGTAGGGGAGCCGTCGCCGGGCAGCCGGTGAGGTTCCGGCTCGCCATGCGATGGCCGCGGGCGAATACGGCCGGACAACAAAAAGCGGCGGGTGTTTGCCGCCGCCATGCGATGCGTGAACGCCGGGTTCGTGCCTGCGCCCCGGTAAACAGGAAGACAGATTTCAAGGCATAGGCACTCATCCATCTGTCTTAGGGTATGCTGGCTGGGGTAGCAGGATTTGAACCTACGATGCGGGAGTCAAAGTCCCGTGCCTTACCGCTTGGCGATACCCCAAGATATGCAAGGAGGAAATGGGGTGAGTAGTGGGGCTCGAACCCACGACTTCCAGAGCCACAATCTGGCGCTCTACCACTGAACTATACCCACCATATTCCTGGCGCGCCTGAAGGGATTCGAACCCCTGACCCACGGCTTAGAAGGCCGTTGCTCTATCCAACTGAGCTACAGGCGCAGGTGCCGCCACCGCCTCTTGGCGCATCCGCGGTAAAATCCGCTGACGATTAGAAATTTTACCATATCGGGGGCGGACTGTCAACACCGCTGCGGCCTCCGCCGAGAAAAAAACGGCGCGATCCTCGGGGGAAAAGCCCTTCCCTTCCGCGCGGGCACGGTGTAAAATAAAAAAGACGTATCATCAAGGGAGGTATCTTCGGATGAACTGTGTACGCCGCATCACCGATGATCTGCTTTATCTTGGCGGGAGCGACCGGCGGTTGGCCAAGTTTGAAAACCTGTTCCCGCTGCCGGGCGGCATTTCGTATAACGCCTATCTGCTCACGGACGACCATACCGTGCTGCTGGACACGGTGGATCCGGCCGTGGCGGAGGTGTTTTTTGAAAACCTTGCGTACGCCCTTGGCGGCCGTGCGCTGGATTACGTGGTGGTGCAGCATATGGAGCCGGACCATGCCGGCACGCTGATGCGGCTGCTGGAAATGCACCCGGAAACGACGGTCGTCTGCACTGCGATTGCGCACAAGATGATCGGCCAGTTCTTTGGGACCGTCGAAGGGCTCAAGGTGATGATCGTGTGCGACGGCGATACATTGGACGTGGGCCACCGCAAGCTGGCTTTCACCGCCGCGCCCATGGTGCACTGGCCGGAGGTGATCGTCACCTACGATCCCAAGAACCGCGCGCTGTTCTCCGCGGACGCGTTTGGCACCTTCGGCGCGTTGGGCGGCAACCTGTATGCGGACGAGGTGAACTTCCGCGAGGAATGGCTGCCGGAGGCACGGCGCTATTACGCCAACATCATCGGTAAATACGGCCCGCAGGTGCAAGCTCTGCTGAAAAAGCTGGCCTCGCTGGAACTCAGGCTCATCTGCAGCCTTCACGGGCCGGTGTGGCGCCGGGATATCGCCTGGTATGTCAATCTGTACCACAAATGGAGCGCCTACGAGCCGGAGGAGAAGGGCGTGCTGGTGGTGTACGGCACCATCTACGGGCATTCCCAGAACGTGGCGGAGGCTCTCGCGGGGCGCCTGGCGGACCGGGGCGCGCGCGTAGCGCTGTATGACGTCTCCGTTACCGAAATCGGCACCGTGATGGCCGAGGCGTGGCGCTACGATCGGCTGGCGATCGTCTGTTCCACCTACAACGCAGGCATCTTCCAGGCGATGGAAACCTACCTGCTCGATTTGAAGGCGCACAATTTCCAGAACCGCACGGTGGCCGTCATCGAAAACGGCTCCTGGGCACCGGCGGCGGGCGGGCTGATCCGCAAACTGCTGGGCGAAATGAAAAACATGCGGCTGACGGAACCGTTCCTGTCCGTACGATCCGCGCTGAAACCCGAGCAACTGGACGATCTGGACGCGATCGCCGAAGCGCTGGCGCCCGCGCCGGTCACCGCGGTGGTGAGCGCCGCGCAGCTTGCCGCGGAAACCAACGCGATGCCCATGGTGGATCTCAACGCGCTGTTCAAGGTGAGCTACGGCCTGTTCGTCCTTTCCGCACGGGAAGGCGACCGCGACAACGGCTGCATTGTCAACACCGTCAACCAGATCACCAACGCGCCCAACCGCATCGCCATCGCCGTAAACAAGCTCAACCTCACCCACGATATGATCATCCGAACCGGCGTGTGCAACGTGAGCGTGCTGTCCCGCAGCGTGGATTTTGCCACGTTCCAGCGCTTCGGCTACCAGAGCGGCCACAATGCGGACAAGTTCGCCGGTCTGGAGGACTATGCGCGCAGCGCCAACGGGCTTACCCACCTGACGGGCATTTGCAACGCGTTCATCTCCTGCAAGGTGATCGCTTCGCACGATTACGAAACGCACACCCTGTTCGTCGCGGAAATCACCGAGGCGCGCATCCTGACCGGCGAGGCCAGCGTGACCTACGACGATTACTTCGACCACATCAAACCCAAGCCCCAAACGCCCGAAAAAACGCTGCGCGGGTTCCGCTGCAAGATCTGCGGCTATATCTACGAGGGCGACACGCTCCCGCCGGACTACATTTGCCCGGTATGCAAACACCCGGCTTCGGATTTTGAGCCGATCGGGTTTGCTACCTGAGGCAACAGGAATGCCTGGCATACCGAACAGCACCGCGGGCAAAGCCTGCGGTGCTGTTCGGTTGCTCGCCGTCGGCTGGCTCGCGGTCGACGATCCGGCTTCCAGACGGAGGAAACCTTTTGTATCGCCTCTTCCCGGCCCTGATGCCGGCTCGCCCGTCGATACACGAACAGGGACGGAAGGCGGCGATTGTCGGTTGCGATGCCAGGCAGTTATACCAAAGCGGTTTGGGCCCGACACACGGGTTTCCCGGCCACGGGCCGGTCGGGTACGGGCAACCGCCCCCTGCCGGCCCTTCGAGGGCCGCGACGGCTGCCGCGCGCAAACGGTTGATGTCAGGCGTCATTGGGCTTCGCGGGAGGCGCGCAGTCCGGGGCGTCCTCTTTGGTGAGGTCGATGGGGTGCACGTTACGGCTTTTAAACCAGTCCAGCCCGCCGGACCCGAGCGCTTTGCCGGCCAGCTTGAAAAGCCTCGCCTGCGAGAAGTACGCGCCTTCCGCGGCCGGGGGTTTTTGCATCTCCTTGGCCCACTGCGCGGGGGTAATGTCCAGCTTTTTCAGGATATACGCCTCGTCTTCCCGCATTTCGTCGGGGGGATAGGGGGGCCGCGCCAGCTCCGCGAGCGCCGCCTCGCGGGTCATCTCCCCGTTCATGACCAGGCAGCTCAGGTGATAGCGGCGCTTATCGTAGCCAAAGCGCGCCGGCAGGTACACGGACTGGAACCATTTGGTGAAACGGCTCTCAAAGTGCTTGCCGCCGTAGTATTCCCAGCCGAAGCGAGCGGTCAGCAGGTCGATGGCGTCCTTCTTGGCGTAGGGCACGTAATCCAGCAGGTTCACCTTGGTAACCCCGGGGATGCCAAACCAGGCTTCCCGCAGGTTCAGGTGGATATACTTGCGCAGACTCTTGCCGCGGCCGTGCCTGCGGTACACGCTTCGAATCTCCCAATAGTCGCGGTAGCTGTGCTGGGCGGAAAACGGCGCGGACGCGCCTTCCGTAGCCAGATTGCTACCGTTGAGCAGGTAGCGCACGCCGTATTCCCTGGCAAAGCGGTAAACCGCCGCGCAAAACAGGTGATCCTGCGGCACGTCCAGGTTTGCCAGCCCGGAAAACAGGTAAGCGCGCTGCAACTCCTTCATGGTGGGCCAATCCATGACGATGGTGTGCAGCTCATACCCCAGCCCGTTGCACACGCGCTCGATATTGCGCACCGCCATTTCGCTGTTCCAGCCCGTATCCACATGCACCGCAAGCACGCGCAGGCCGTGCTCGTGCGCCATATACGCCATGTAGGAGCTGTCCACGCCGCCCGAAAGGCCCAGCACGCAGTCAAACTCCTTGCCTTCGCCCGCTTTTTTCATCTCGGCTACCAGCCGGCGGAGCTTTGCGTCGCTGCTCCCGGAGCGGTACCCCCGCAGTTCCTTCTGCTCGAGATAGCGCGCGCATATGCTGCAACGCCCCAGTTCGTCGAAGGTGATCCCCGGATCGCTGTCGTCCATCGCGCAGCGGGTGCACAGCCTGCTCATCCAAACGCCTCCTTGGGAGCGATAAACCTTGCGCGGCACGCCCGGGACGCTTTCCACCGGAAAACGCACGCCGGCGCGACCGGCGTTTGCATCATAGCATTCCGGACAATCGCTGTCAAGGCTTACGGGGAAAGGGTCTGCGCGCAAAGCCGCGCTTGACGCTTGCCGGAAAAGACGCTACAATCAATGCAAGTGATCCGTCCATTTCCATGGGGCAGAAAATCCGGCGCCGGCCGCCGACAGGAAACGGAGCGTGGAGCATGGCGATGCGGTGTACGCGCAGGGGAAGCCTTTGGCTGCTTGCGTTCGTCGCGGCAATGATGCTGTGCCTGACGCTCGCGTTCGCCCTCGCGCTGTACCCCAAGGCCGAGGGGATCACCGTCTACGAGGATCAGGGCGTGACCGTGGACGCCAGCCATGCCGATCAGGGGTACGTGATGGTGCGGCATACCCCGAGCGACAAAGCCCTGAAACTGCGGCTGACCAAGGGCGAGCAGACCTATACCTACGACCTGCCGGCGGACGGCCGCTACGAAACCTACCCCCTCAACATGGGCAGCGGCACCTATCAGGTGCAGGTATTCCGGCAGATTTCCGGCAAACGCTACGCCAACGACGCGAGCCTGCGCCTGAAGGCCGAGATTGCCGACGAAACGATCCCGTACCTGTATCCCAACCAGTTCGTGTGGTACACGCCGGACAGCGCCGCCGTCGCCATGGGGGAAACCCTCTGCGCCGGGCTGACCTCCGACGCGGACAAGCTGGACGCCGTCCGCCGGTACGTGGTGGATCACATCCTCTACGACTACATTCAGGCTGAAACCGTACAAAGCGGCTATCTGCCGGCGGTGGATGAGATCCTGGCGGGGGGAAAGGGCATCTGCTTCGACTATGCCGCCCTTACGGCCTGCATGCTGCGCACGCAGGGCGTTCCGACCAAGCTGGTGATCGGGTACGCGGACCGCATCTACCACGCGTGGAACGACGTGCTGGTGGACGGAGAGTGGCGGCGGATCGACACCACGGCCGAGGCCAACAACATGAAGGTCAAACGATATACCCAAGAACGCATCTACTAATTGCCCGAGGAGGTGCCGCCATGGCCGGCCGGCAGTCGACCCGATCCCGCCAGACAAGGTTACAGGCGGAGGAACTGTCCATCCTGTGCGAGCAGATCGCGCTGATCCTTCGCTCCGGCCTTCCCCTGCACGACGGGGTGGAGGCGCTGTGCGACAATTACCGCCATACAAAGCTGGCGGAGCGTTTTCAGGCGTTGAGCGACGAGGTGCTCGCCTCGGGTTCGGTGTACCGCGGCATGGTCGCGGCGGGGATTTTTCCGCGCTATCTGGCCGGGATGGCCAACATCGGCGAGCGCGCCGGAGAATTGGATACCGTGATGGACGGGCTGTCGCTGTACTACCAGCGGGAAGCGAAGATTCGGCGCGCCGTGATCAACGCGGTTACCTATCCGCTGGTGCTCATCGCCATGATGGCGGTGCTGATCGCCGTTCTGATCACGCGGGTGCTGCCCATTTTCGAAGGGGTATTTTTAAGCCTGGGCCTGGATACCGCCGCCAGCCCCTGGGTGGCGACCGGGATGGGGCTTGGAAAAGCGGTGCTGATCGCGGCCGTCGGGCTGATCGCGCTGGTGCTCGCGCTGCTGCTCACGATGCGGCTGGATCGCTCCATGCGGGTGCGCGCGCTGGTATTCCGGGTCTTTTCGCCGCTGGGACGGATTGAGCGCCGGATCGCCGCCAGCCGGTTTGCCTCGGTGATGGCGATGATGCTCAGGAGCGGGTTTCCGCTGGACGAGAGCCTGCAACTGGTGGGCGGCGTGGTGGGAACGCCGGATGTGGCGCAGAAGGTGGACGAGTGCCGCGCCGCCATGGCGGAGGGCTTGTCCTTCCCCGAGGCGGTCGAGAAACTGGGCATTTTTGATACGCTCCATTGCCGGATGATCCGCGTCGGGTTTCAGATGGGCCGA
>JAAYUF010000065.1 GCA_012517815.1 Clostridiales bacterium | reverse complement strand
TACCTCATGTCCTGTGTTATGCTGTTCATGAAGGGTAAGGCTCCTTTCGGTTTGTTGGTGTGTTACAACTCAACTATACCGCTTCTTGTCTTATCCTTCATTCCTTTTCTTCGATGTCCAATTTGTATTGTAGTCCTACAGTCGGGCGAAATTTATCCGACTTTCTTTTGGGCTGCGCAATACAGGAACCGATAGGCGAACCCTTGATTTCCCGTTTTTGAAATGATACACTGATGCATGCGCCGCAGGGCGTTCCCAGGAGAGGAGACCGGCCGATGACGCAACAAGACGGCAAACCAGGGCGCAGAAACGAAAACCTGCTCCAGTCGGTGGATCATGCGCTGCAAATGATCGAGGTGCTGGCCGAGAACCCGCCCCTGGGCGTAGGGGATGCCGCAAGGTTGCTGGGCACCGGCAAGAGCACCGCGTTTCGTCTGCTCAGCACGCTGGAACTGCGCGGTTTTGTCAAGAAGGATGAAAACGCCAAATACCGCCTGGGGCTCAAGGTGGCGCACCTTGGGTCGCTGGTGATCAATTCCTTTGATATCGCCAAGGTCGCGCACCCTTTTCTGGTGGAACTGAGCGCCGCTATCGGGGAAACGGTGCATTTGGTTGTACTCAGCGAAAACAATCAGGCTTGCTTTATCGATAAGGTGATCTGCGCCAATACCTCCTTCCGGATGGAATCGACCATCGGGTCGCAGAAATCCGCGTACTCCACAGCCACGGGCAAGGTGCTGCTGGCCTACAGGGATCAGGACCAGCAGGAGGCGTATGCCCGGAATACCGTGCTGGAGCGCTACACCGTCAAGACCATCGCCAACGCGGAACAGCTGCTGGCCGAACTGCAAAACATCAAGGCGCGCGGCTACGGGTTTGACGAGGAGGAGAGCGAGCAGGGCCTGTTTTGCGTGGCCGCGCCCGTATTTGATTACACCGGGCGCGCGGCGGCGGCCATCAGCGCCTCCGGGCCCAGCGAGCGGATGCACCAGAAGCTTTCGTTTGTGTTGGAACAGATTCAGCGCACCAGCGCGCGCGTCTCCGACGAGCTGCGCTAGCGCCGCCGCGCCGGGCACAGTTTCGATCCCTGATGCCGACGCGGCTGTAGGGAGCGGCGCGCCCGGCATCCCGGCGGCGTCTTGGACTCGTTTCGCCAACATGCCGCCGCGCCGCGCACAGTTTCGATCCCTGATGCCGACGCAGGTGCGGTACGGGGCGACAGACAGACGTTCACCGCCGGCCGGGCCGGTCGTTTCCCGGCGCGGGAGCCATCAAGCCGACGGATACCCTCAGGCGGGCGCGGTGCACAGGCGTGCCGCCTGCCCATCGGGGAGGGCCGCCAAACGGCCTGTAGCGCCATACAATGTCCAAGCAACAGAGCCGGCAGGGCGCCCCACGGATCCGTGAGGCGTCCTGCCGGTCCCGTCAGGCGCACGATACCCGCGGCAGCCTGCCTTATGGCCGCCCCGCCTTTCGGCCGGCGCGGCTTCGCAGCGAATCCAGCGAGGCGATCAGGGAACCTCCGATGATGAAGGCGCACGCCGCGGGAATACCCCACCGGAAAGCCGCGCGCCCGAAACACAGCAACAGCACACTGGACAGGAGCGGCGCCGCGTAGGATAGCGCGCCCAGCAGGCGGATGTTGCCGTTCTTGACGCCGAAATCCCACGTGTAGAATGCCAGCCCCACCGGGCCCAGCCCCAGCAGGAGGATGGGCAGCCACTCCTCCGCCCGCGGCACGACGGTCTGCTCCCACAGCAGGTGGCAAAGCAGCGACAGGATGGCCGTCGCGCCGCAGAAAGCCCCGATGAGCACCGTCGGAACCGCGCTGTTTTTCCGGGACAGCACCGAGTACAGCGCCCAGATGACCGAGCAGGCCAGCGCCAGCGCGTACCCCGGAAGGTAGCGCGCGTCCAGGCTGAACGCGCCGCCGTTGCTCAGCAGCAGCGTGACACCGCCAAAGCCAAGCGCCACGCCCGCCAGATGAAACCAGCGGAGCCGTTCGCCGGGTAAAAACGCCGAAAACAGCACGATGAGCACCGGCCACAGGTAGTTGATCAGGCTGGCCTCGACCACCGGGGCGCGCTTAAGCGCCATGAAGTAGAGCGCGTGGTAACCAAACAGCCCCAGCACGCCGTTGAGCCATACGGCGGGGGGCTGTTTGAACACCGAAAAATCATGCCCGGTGCGGATGAAGTATCCTGCGCCGGCCAGAAACGCGATGGCAAACGTCATGGCGGTAAGCTGAAACGGGGGAATCGTTGCGCAGTAGGAAGTGAGCAGCGCCAGCATCCCCCACAGGAGGATCGCGCCAAAGCCCGTCAGGGTCGCCTTGTGCCGGAAGGTAGCCGTGTGCATGTGAATACCGCCTTTCTCAAGCCGATCATCGCCACTATACCACGGCGCGAGCCGGCGCGGGCGTATTTTCGGCGTACTTTCGCGTACCACAAAGCCTTTCGACCGGTCGGGCGCGGGAAAGGAAGGCCGTCGGATGCCCGCGGAGCCTTCGCGGCGCTAGAAAACCTTCCGAAAACCGCTCCGCGTCGACGCGAAGGACGCGCGCAAGAGGGAAATTCGGGTTCGGCTGCGAATGGTAACGGGTAGAAAAATCAATGCCCAGTAGAAACCGGAAGGAAGGGATCGCCCCATGCTGCACATCCCGTTTGAGGAAGCCCAGGCCGAGCTGTACCGGCTGCTGCGTACCCGAGATTGCCCGGAAGCCCACGCCCGGCAGGTGAGCCGTGAGATCGCCCGCAACTCGCTGGAGGGGGTCTACTCCCACGGCATCAACCGGTTTGCCCGGCTGCTGCACAACATCGACGACGGGATTGTGCGCCTGGGCGTGGAGGCGTTGCCGGTGGCGACCTTCGGGGCGATCGAGCGGATGGACGGCCAGCTGGGCCTGGGGATTGTGAACGCTGCGCTGGCCATGGCGCGCGCCATCGAACTGGCGGGCACGCACGGCATCGGGCTGGTAGCGTTGCGCAACACCAACCACTGGATGCGCGCGGCCACCTACGGCTATCAGGCCTGCGACGCGGGCATGGCGGCGATCTGCTTTACCAACACCATGCCCAACATGCCGGCCTGGGGCGCGGTGGACGCGCGGCTGGGCAACAACCCGCTGGTGCTGGCGATTCCGCACGGGGATCACCCCGTGGTGCTGGATATGGCGGCTTCGCAGTTTTCCTACGGCGCGCTGGAAGTGGCGATGCTGCAGGGGAAACAGATGCCCATCGACGCGGGCTTTGACGAGGAAGGCCGCCTTACGAAGGACCCGGAGACGGTGCTCCGCACCCGGCGCATCCTGCCCACGGGCTACTGGAAGGGCGCGGGCCTTTCGCTGCTGCTGGACCTGTTTGCCGGCTGCCTGTCGCTGGGCAACACCACGCTGGGCGTGGGACGGCTGGCGGGCGACGAACACGGGCTTTCGCAGGTGTTCATCGCCATCGATTACCACAAAATCGTCCCCGCGGACCAGGCCGATACCCTGACGGGGGAGTTGCTTGCGCACCTGGCGCAGTCCAGGCTGGACGGCGGCACGGACGCCATCCGCTGGCCCGGCAGCCGCCTTGCGGCCACGCGCGAGAAGAACCTCCGGGACGGCATTCCCGTGGACGAGCGCGTGTGGTCGGCCATATGCGCCATGGGCTGACAGGGCGGGGCAGAAACGTCGTCCGCTCCGCGCGCGGATAACGCGTGCCGCGCCCGGCTCACGCGGCGGTATGTGCCGCGCCCGATTCGCGCCGCGATACGCGCGGCTTGCATCCGTTTGATCCATAATCAGGCGGAAGGAACCGCCGTGAGGGGGTAAGGCTGTGCACGCCAACGAACAGGCTCTCCGCTCCGCCGCGACGGACTGGCTGCTGGAAGAGGACGACGAGTGCCCGACCGTGCGCTATCTGGCGCTTCGGGACCTGCTGGGAAAGCCGGAAACGGACGCCGACGTCCGGGCCGCGCGGGCGGCGATCCCGGCTACCGGGCTGGTGCCCCGGATGCTCGCGTGCATGGATACCGACGCGTACCGCGAGCGTTACCCGCGCTTCTACACCGACAAGTACCGCGGCCTGGTGTGGTCGCTGATCACGCTGGCGGAGCTGTGCGCGCCGCCGGACGGGCGGATCGCAACCGCGTGCGAATACCTGCTGACCCACGCGCAGGAGCCCGTGGACGGCGGTTTCAGCCAGCACGCCGCGGCCGGCGGCGCAGGCGGCCGCCGGTCGGAGGTGATCCCCTGCCTGACGGGCAACCTGGTGTTTGCCTTTAGCCGCCTGGGGTACGGCGAGGACCCCCGCGTGGCCCGAGCGGCGGATTGGCTGGCCCGCTTCCTGCGCCTGAACGACGGGGAGGAGACCGACCCGCAGGCGGAGCCCTACCGCCGCTACGAAATGTGCTGGGGCGCGCACACCTGCCACATTGGCGTGGTGAAGGCGCTCAAGGCGTTTGCCGCGATCCCGCCCGAACGGCGCACCGGCGAGGTGCGGGCGAAAACCGCCGAAGCGGCGGACTTCATGCTGCGGCATCACGTGTTCAGGCGCAGCCACGATCTCGGCCGCGTGTCCAAGCCGGGCTGGAAGCGGTTCGGCTTTCCCCTGATGTACCAGACGGACGCGCTGGAGATACTGGACATCCTCAGCGCGCTTGGCTACCGGGACGCGCGCATGCAGGGGGCCATTGCGCTGACGCTGGACAAGCGGGACGCGCGGGGTTGCTGGCCGCTGGAAAACACCTACGCCAGCGAAAGGCTGCTCATCCCTTTCGGCGAGGCGGATGCGCCCGACAAATGGATCACGCTGCGGGCCCTGCGGGTGCTCAAACGCTGCGCGCAAGACTGAACCGGACCGGGCTGCCCGGCCTGCCGCCCCGAAAGGAGGAACGCACTTGCCAAACCAATCCCGCATGGCGATCTGCTATGACTTTGACCGCACCCTCTGCCCGGACGATATGCAGGCGTTCACGTTCATCCCCTCCGTGGGGATGGACGCGGATACGTTCTGGGCCGAGTCCAACCAAACGGCGCGGATGAACCGCATGGACCGCAACCTTGCCTGGATGAAAAAGATGATCGACGAAGCCACCCGGACGGGCCGATCCATCCGCCGGGAGGCCTTCGAGGCGCTTGGCCGCGATGTAAAGCTCTACCCCGGCGTGGAAAGCTGGTTTGAGCGCGTGAACGGCTACGGCCGCCGCCGCGGCATCGAGGTGGAGCATTACGTGATCTCCTCCGGGCTGCGGGAGATCATCCAGGGCAGCGCCATCGCGCGGCATCTGTCGCGCATCTACGCCTCCTCGTTTCTCTACGACGCGCAGGGCAGCGCGGTATGGCCCACGCAGGTGGTCAACTACACCAACAAGACGCAGTTCATCTTCCGCATTGCCAAGGGCGTTTTCGACGAAAACGACGACGCCGTGAACCGCACGATGAACGCCGACGATCTCTACGTGCCCTACCCAAACATGGTGTACATCGGCGACAGCGCCACCGACATCCCCAGCATGCGGGTGGTCAAGAACAAGGGCGGGTTCGCCATCGGCGTGTACGATCCTGCAGCCGACCAGCGCCGCACGGTGTACGATCTGTTTGAGGATCGCCGTATCGACTTTTTCGCGCCGGCGGACTACCGCCCCGGGAAACCCCTGTACCGGATGGTGAGCAAGATCATCGACCTGGCGGCGGCGCGGGCGGCGCTCATGCAGGAAACGGAGGCGCTGCGCCGCACGGTCGCGCCGTACGCGCGCTACAACGCCGCGGCGTGCGCCTTGCGGGAGTTGGAAGGGGCGGAGCAGGCGGAGGTGAGCCGGCTGCTGGATGCATACCGCAGCGGCGTGCAGGGGAACATCGACTGAGCGGGCGGCGAAGGCCCGCAAGGGTCATCGCCGCGGGGACAGGGCTGCGGCGGGTTTGGGCGGCGCGCCGAAAGACCGGCCGAGCCGCCCGAAAAGGTTCGCCGTGTCGGCGGTAAGGCCGGGGCTGCGGCAGTCCGGGGCGGGGTCAGGGAACATCATGCGAATCGGCGGCGCGGGCGCGCGACGGCCGGGGCTGCGGGGGGTTTGGGCGGCGCGCCGGCACAGAACGGCCCTACGGCCGGTCGCCTCTCGCCAATTCTTGACGCCTCCCGCTTACGGCGTTTTTTCCGTGACCTCATCACGACAACGCGACGCAGCCCCGCCACACCCGCGCTTCCGGCCCCGCGGCAGAAGAAAACGGCGCCTGCGCTTCGATGCGTTCCCGCATCGCCACCAGATGACTCATTGCCAATGAACAAAGGCCAGAGGCCGGCGGTGGGAACCGCCGGCCTCGCAGACTGTCGAAAAACCCCCGTCGCAGGGGAATTGGGTCCGGGGGTAAACCCTTGCGGGGTTTGGGGCGAAGCCATAAAGCCTTAGGCCGATGCATCTTGCCACAGCGAACGAACCGCCCGAAGGGCGACGAGGCGAGCGGCACCACAGAAGGCATGGGTTCTTGGGAAGCCTGGGAAGCCGGCGGCGTGGACCGCCGGCCTCCAGTGGCGATGGATGCGCTTCCGGATACTTTCCGTTGCGCCAAAGCCGGCAACGGTCGCCCGCCCGGACCCGGCGCCGCGAACCCCGCGACGGGTTTCGCGCGCCTTCTCATGGGCCGGGTGATCGCCCGGCGATCCTCCCTGCCGCCGGTTTACTCCGAAAACAGCGGCGTGGACAGATATCGGTCGCCGGTGTCCGGGAACACGGTTACGATGGTCTTGCCCTCGTTCTCGGGCCGCGCGGCGAGCCTGAGCGCCGCCCAGGCGGCCGCCCCGGAGGAGATGCCCGCCAGCAGGCCTTCCACGCGGGCGATCTGCCGCGCGGTTTCATAGGCGTCCTCGTTGGCGACGGTCAGGATTTCGTCATAGATGCCGGTATGGAGCACGGAGGGCACGAACCCAGCGCCGATGCCCTGAATCTGGTGCGCGCCGGCCGTGCCGCCGGAAAGCACCGGCGAAGCGGCGGGCTCCACCGCGACGATCCGCAGGTGCGGATGCAGGTGTTTCAGATACTCGCCCACGCCGGTGATGGTGCCTCCGGTGCCGACGCCCGCGACGAACACGTCCACCCGGCCCCCGGTATCCCGCTCGATCTCCGGGCCGGTGCCTGCGCGGTGTGCGGCGGGGTTGGCGGGGTTGTCAAACTGGCCGGGGATGAAGCTGCCGGGGATGGAAGCGGCCAGCTCCTTCGCCCTGGCGATCGCGCCCTTCATGCCCAGCGGGCCTTCGGTGAGCACCAGCTCCGCGCCGTAGGCTTTCATCAGTTGCCGGCGCTCCACCGACATGGTTTCGGGCATCACGATGATGATGCGGTACCCGCGCGCCGCGGCGACGGAAGCCAGGCCGATGCCGGTGTTGCCGGAGGTGGGCTCGATGATGACGGAATCCGGCCGGAGAAGCCCGCGCGCCTGCGCGTCGTCCAGCATGGACTTGGCGATGCGGTCCTTGACCGACCCGGCGGGGTTGAACATTTCCAGCTTGGCCAGCACCCTGGCTTTCAGGTTCAGGCGCTTTTCCAGACGGGTCAGTTCCAGTAGCGGCGTGCCGCCGATCAACTGGTCTGCGGAAGTGTAAATCGGAGCCATGGCAATCCTTCCTTTCTTGGGGAAACGCTTCGCCGCGCGGCTGCGGAAACCCTCCCGCGCCCGGCGCAAACGGCGGGGCGGTAGGGCGGGTGGATCGCGGGATGCTTCCGCCGGCCAGGTCCATCGACCGGACGGACGAACCGATGGGGACGAACCGTCGCCAAAACGCGCGCAGGACCAGGGAGCGGCGGCCTCCGGCGTGAGCCGGCAAAGCGTCCCTCCGCCCTCCGGCGCTTTCCGGATTGGGAAAGGCCCCCGCGCAAACGCGCGGGGACCTGAGGGATCGCCAGACGGCCGCGTCACACCAGCCGGATGCCCTGCGCGGCCTGCTGATCCTGATAACAGCTGACCAGCCGGCGGATGCGCTCGTAGGGGTTGAGGAGCTTACTCAGGCTGCGGTCGTGGTTGAGCGAGGCGATGATGAAGCTCACATACTTGCTCATGTCCGCTTCCACAAACCAGGGGGCCGTTTTCAGCTCGGGCTTGCGGTAGGTGAGGTTGGTGCCGATCACGCGGGTGATGATGCCGTCCTCGTACGCCTTGTTGAAATCCTCCAGCCCGTTGGTAAACAGCGCGAACGTCGCGGCGGCGTAAATGCGTTTGGCGTTGCGCTTTTTCAACTCCCGCGCCAGGTCCAGGATGCTCTCGCCCGAGGCCAGAATATCGTCGCTGACGAACACATCCTTGCCCTCGACGGAATCGCCCAGATACTCGTGCGCGATGATGGGGTTGCGGCCGTCCACCACGGTGGTATAATCGCGCCGCTTGTAGAAAAGCCCCATATCCAGCCCCAGCACCGAGGAGTAGAAGATATTGCGGTCGATGGCGCCCTCGTCGGGGCTCACGATCATCATATGGCCGCGTTCCAGCCGCAAGTCGTTCTGGTTGCGCAAAAGCGCCTTCAAAATCTGATAGGTGGGCTTGACGCTGTCAAACCCGGTCAGCGGAACGGCGTTTTGCACGCGGGGATCGTGCGCGTCGAAAGTGATAATGTTGGAAACGCCCATGCTTTCCAGCTCCTGGAGCGCGATGGCGCAATCCAGACTTTCACGGCTGGTACGACGGTGCTGACGACCCTCGTAAAGCATGGGCATGATGAGATTGATGCGTTTGGCGCGGCCGCCGATGGCGGCAATGATGCGTTTAATATCCTGATAATGGTCGTCCGGGGACATGGGGACGGTGGAGCCGTACATTTTGTAGGTAACGTTATAAGCGCCGACGTCGGCAAGGATATAGATATCGTACCCGCGAACGGAGCTGCGGATCATGCCCTTGGCTTCGCCGGTGCCAAAGCGCGGACATTGGACGTCGATCAGAAAATTCTCCCGGTTGGCGCCCAGAACGCCAAACAGGGGCGTCTGCGTATCCTCCATGGCATCCTGATGTTCGCGCCACTTCATCAGCCATTTGTTGACGCTCGCACCCAACTCCTCGCAACCTGGCATGGCGATGAGTCCGAGCGGGGCGTAGGGTGCGGTCAGGATCTCGTCATCGTTCCAGCTGTTCGTAAAATCCGTCATGCTTTCGCTCCTTTAGCACTGGTCCAGGCTCCCATCTGGCACGCTCAGTATACTCCAGTTTGAGCAATAAGAAAAGACCATGTAAAATAAAGAAGAACAATGCACGCTGTTTTGTGAAAATCCTCCACTTTTTTCGAACGGACCTTTGCAGGTTTGACAGAAGCGCGCCGTCCCGGTGTGCGCGGCGTGCCGCCGGGCGGGCTTTGGCCTGTCGCGGCGCGCGCCGGCGGTGTGGAACGTTCCCGATTGGGCGTTTCTGGGAAATGGAAGCGGGCGAAACCGTTGAGCGAAAATACAATGAGGTTGTTTCACTCCTGCGGGAGCGTACCGACAGGAGGCGTCCAACGGAAGCATTTCACCGCCTTTCCGTTTGATGTTGTGGAGCGTCGGGCCCAAGTAACGTTCGGCTATTCGGGAGGTTGGAGCGGGGCTCCCGATGCCTCCGCTCCAAGTGTACAGGACAATGAACGGCCTTTTACCGGCAGGTTCGGGATCAGCTTGCCTTCGGAACCGACGTGGAACAATGCGATTGGTTCGGTCCGTAACAATCGGAAGCCGGCAAGAACGAACGGCTCGGCCAACCTTGGTTTGCCCGGTCAAATCGGTTATCCTTGGCCAGCTCGATCCGTTTGGCCATCTTTTACAGCTCGTACAGACGCGGTCAGACGCGGGCATCGTCGTCGGAGGTTTCACAGCCTTCGCCGGCGCACGCCCCGCAGGAACACCCGCCCGCGGCGGGCTTGCCGTCCGCCGTGCCGCCGCCTTGCCGCCCGGAGCCCTTGAACACCCAGAACTTGCTCGCCACGTAGTTGAACACCGTAACCAGCACCAGCACAATCAGGCGATTCCACACATTGCTGATCCCGAGGAACTTGAGCAGCGCCGCGACCCCTTCCTCCAGCAGCGCCCAGCTGACGGCGCGGGCCGCCACAAACTCCAGAAACTCGCGCCCCTTGCTGCGCCGGTCGCCGCCCTGAACGCGGAACACCATCCGACGGTTGATCCAGTACGCGAAAACAACCGCGACGATCCAGGATACGCCGTTGCCCACCATCACCTGCACGGTATTGGCGCCGTTGATGGTGTGATTTTCGGATAACAGGATGTAACAGCCGTAGGAAACCACGAGGCTCAGCAGGGTGGTCAGTACCCCGGCGATGAGGTAGCGCACCAATTCGAACAGTTCTTCCCGGTCGGTCAGCAATTTTTTCAGCTTTTGCATGCGGGTTAGTCCTCTCCGTGATCGCCGCGCGCGTAGTCGCAGCTTAAAATGTCGTCGCGCCGGACGGTCAGGGGTGTTTTTTTAGCGCCGGTCTGCAGGGTGACCTCCTCCGCGTTCAGGGCCAGCACCGTGGCGGGCGTTTGGCGAAGCGCGCCGTCCTGCAGGAGCACGACGCGAATTTTGCGCCCTTTATCAAGCGAGTAGCGGAGAAAGCGCTCCATGACACGCCTCCGTTCAGCCCGGGCTGGCCGGGTTGGTCGCGGGGTCGGGGGTGACGGTCGGGGCGGGTTGGACGGCGGAAGCGTCCGCCGCGCGGAGCGTATCCGGCACGCTAAACACCACATACGCGCCGTTTTCGCTTTCGTACACAACGGGCAGCAGACTGCGCAGGGTTTCCGCGTCCACCTTGTACTGGTACCACTCCGAGGGGCTCAGGTAGACGTAGGCCACGCCGTAGCGCTTCAGCAGATCGAGGTGATCGGCGGGCGCTTCGTAAAACGCCTGCACCTCCTGCTTGCGCCCGGTGGTCGTGAAGCCGTGGTAGTACAGGTACAGATCGCTGCCGCACACGATAGTGCGCCCCGCGAGCGACGCCACGGGGTTCAGGTGCTGCGTGCCGGTCAGGAACACGCTGTGCTCCGGCGTGTTCTCCTTCACAAACGCCGCCACCGCGATATCCTCCCGGCTATAGGCCTGGTAATCGCTCACGGCTTCGCGCGCGACGGTGAGCCCTGCGGAGAGGAAGCACGCCGTCAGGAACAGCGCCGCCAGCGCGCGCCGCCCGCCCATCCCCTTGAGCCGTGTAAACAGGCCCAGCGTGTAATCCGCCGCCATGGGCAGGCACAGCAGGAACCAGACGTAGATCAGCTTGTTGTTGTCGTATTCATTGGGCTGGAACAGGAACAGCTCCGCCACCAGCAGGATCAGGAACGCGCCCGCCGCCAGCAGGCGGTTGCGGCGAACCCAGTCCCGCGCGGGCGGCTGATCGGCAAAGCAGGTTTCAGGCTCTCCGGGCGTGGTCAACTGAGCCCGGGCTTCGGCTTCGGCGGCCCGGTCGGCCCGGTAGCTGGAATGGAAAATTTCCTCCAGCAGGGGGCGGCGGCTCGCTTCCTGCCCGGCGGAGCCAGTCACGGCGCGCATCACGCCCACCCGGTCGCTGTCGTCGGGGGAGAAAGCCGCGGCGCGGAGCTTCTCCGGCGGCAGGGGGCGCACGTAGGGCATTTGCGGCGTCAGGGGCTCGATGTCCTCTACGGTGTTGAGGCGGGATTGCCCGTAGGCGGGCATATCGTGCGCGAACACGCTGCGGCGGGCCGGCTCCTGCGGCGCGGCGTCCAGCGCGGACGTCCGGCTGGCGCCCTCCGGCGCGCCTGCGCCGTCGACCGCTCCCGCGGCCGCGCGAACCTCCAAACCGGCGGTTGCGCTGCTTGGTTGTGCTGCCGGGAGGGGAGAATCGCCCCTGTTCAAACTGTCCGTTGCAATTCCTGCGGCGTCCGCCAAAACCTGCCCGTTGCCTGTGAAAGGCTGCGCGTCCCCCGCCGAAGGCTGCGCGTTCTCACCGGCGGGCGCCTCTATCGCCGGCTGTCCCGTTGCTTCGGCATCTGCGGGCTGCGCTTGCGTCTGCGGCAGGTCGGTCGCATCGGCATCCGGCAGCCCCGCGTCGCGGGCGGCGGCGCGGTCTGCCTCGGCGCGCAGGTCGCCCTTGCGGAACTCCAGCAGCGCCAGCAGGATCAGCAGATAGGGCAGCCCGATGTTTTTAATGTAGAACCAGAAATACGGGTCCACCAGCCCTGCGCCGCCCCGGTTATTGCACCAGTTGAACTGAAAGCGCAGGAAATGGTCGCTGGAGGTCGCCTGCACAAAGGTGAGGTTGATCAGCTGAGGCAGCGCCAGCGCCGCGGCGACGGCTCCGTAGAGCAGGAAAGGCCGCAGCACCTCGGCGCGTCGCCCGCGCGGGGCGGTGACCAGCGCATACAGGAGAAAACCCAGGCTTGCCAGCGCCAGCGCCAGAAACGTGTGCGTATGTAAAAGCGGCAGCCCGCCGGCGATCACGCCGGCCAGGATCATCGCGCGGGGCGGAAGCTTCCGCCGCCGGGCCAGGGGGGGCAGGAGGAGGTTCAGGGCCGGCATGAGCATCGTCCAGCCGCCCAAGATGCCGCGCTGGGGCACCAGCATGTCGCACAGGATGTTTACCCAGCGCAGGTTGTTGGGGTCGGGCTGGTTGGTGGGGGTCTTGTAGTAACCTTCCATCACGGTTTTCAGGTGATCCCACGCGGTGGTCACCACGCCGTTTTCCACCGTGCCGCCCAGCGTGTAGAAGAAGCCCAGCCCGCCGTTGAAAAACAGCAGCAGCGTCGCCAGCCACACGGCGCCCCTGCGCCGCGCCAGCTGCGCGCACAGCAGCGCGTAGCCCGCGAACACCAAAAAGCACATCACCGTGCCGGTGACGGCCATGGCGGCCGGCAGGCTCAGCCCCAGCATGTACAGCGTGGCGGCGAACGAATCCGCCAGATAGGGGTAGGCCATGGTCGCGCCGACCATCAGGCTGTTTTGCAGGGGAAACTTCGCGTTGACAATCGAGGTGGTCACCGCCAGGTGCAGCGACAGATCCCCGTAGGTGCTCTGCCCCACGTGGTAGGTGCCGTCCGCTGCGGGGCGGATGGAATGCGTGTACTGGAGCCAAGCGGCCACAAGCGTCAGCGGAACGGCTACCAGGAGCACCGCCCGGAGCACGCGGCGATCCTCCGCGCACAGGCGCACGCGCGGCGCAGGATCGCGCGTCAGGTACGCCGCCATCACCACGAGCCCCATCGTGAGCACCGAAAGCAGCAGCGCCGTTACGGTGTAGGCGATCAGGTACGCCCACAGGGCCGGTAGCCACATCATGCAAAGCAGGCCGAGGCTCGCGCCCGCGTACCAGCGCACCGGCGGCCGCCGCCCGGGCAGCCACCAGCGGGTGATCAGCATGCCGCAGATCAGGAAAAACAACAGATAAAACAGTCCGGCCAAGGAAGCATCCCTCCCGATGAGCGCGTCCGGCGGGCGACCTGTCCTCCGGGCTAACGTTCCGTTTAACGGTCCGGCCACGGGGATCGTTCGGTAAACAGCCGCGACGCGGCCATGGTCCCGCGCGACGCGGCGCGCGGCTTCGCGCTAGACCGACAGCATCTGGCGGAAAAACTGCACCGCCGTTTGCAGCGCGTCGCTGTCCACGGTGCATTCGCCGCGCAGGGCTTCCTCGCCGCCCAGCAGAAACGGCGAGAAGCGGTATACTTTGCCCTTGAGCCCGCTGTAGAAGCGCCCGTCCGTGATACCCGGGCACACGCAGGGGACGATCACCGCCCGTTCAAAGAGGATTTCCACCGCGGTTACCAGCGCGATCCACGCTTCGCCGCGGGTCTGGCTGGGCGCGCTGGCCTCGTGCTCGAAGGCGATTTCCAGCGTTGCGCCTGCGCGCGCCGCCGCCGTGCGCAGGCGGCGTTTCCACCACTGGAGCCGGCGGCCGGGCATGGTTTGCACGGCAAAGGAAAGCTCCGCGGCCACGGGGCTTCGGTACGGCTCGCCCTGGACGCGAATCCCGGTGGCCGTCCACTCTCCGGTGAAAAACTGCGCCATGATGGCGCGCTTGCGCCACAGCACCCGAAGCAGCGGGAAGGTCAGGCGCGGATGCCCGATGAGCATCCGCGGGAACAGCGGGGCGTGACGTGCGATGGCGGCAAGCATCTGCCCGCTGGTGCGGCAAAGCGAGGTGTGGCTGGGCCTGCGGCTGATCAGCCCCCCGCTTCGCAGCAACGCGTTGAGGGGGCGCGGCGTGGCGCGGCTGCCCTCCGAGGGCACGGCGGGCGCGATCAGCCGGCCTTCCAGCCAGCCCTTTTCGGTCACGCCGATCAGCGCCAGGGGCGCGCCCGGCGGCAAATAGCGGCAGAAAGCCGCGTGGGTGGCGTAGCCGCCGTGGTCCAGCACAAAGCAGGGCGATATCTTGCGTTTGGCCAGATACTCCGCGATGGCCCGCGCGCCCGCGCCGCCGCTCAGGCCGTCCATGGAGAAGGCGAGGTACAGGTCCCCGCCGGGGCGGTAGCCGTTGAGCAGCAGCGCGTCCAGCGCCTCCAGCAGGGCGACCACATGGGCGCGCTGCAACGGGGCTTGCAGCGTGTCCGGCGTAGCGTGCGCCAACCGGCCGTGCAGCGAATCCAGATGGGATACGAACACCAGCGGATCGGTGATGTTCGCGCCGGGCATCTCCAGCAGCAGCGCGCCGTTGGAGAAAGTCTTCTGCTCGGAGCGCGCGAACACCGTGGGGTAGCGTTCCCGCAGCAGCGCGGCGACCCGCGCGGCCCCTTCGGGCGTATAGGCCGTGTAGAACTCCAGCGCGCGCAGGGTATCCTTCGCGCGCCGATCGTCCAGCGGCGCCAGAAACTCGCTCATAACCGACCTCCTGCCATGTACCTAAAGGCAGTATTTCGCCTTTGGCAAGGGGAAATCCTTCTGCGAAACAAACCTGCGGCGGGGATGCGCGGGGGCGTCCCCGCGCTTTTCAAGCGGGGCAAAACGTGCTATGATGATCTCACGCGGGGGCGGCGCGGGCGGCGCTTCTCCCCGACAAGACGCGACGGAGGCCCGACGCATGAAGCGCATGAGTATCATCGTGCCCTGCTACAACGAGGAAGAATCCGTGCCCCTGTTCTACGACGCGTGCACGGCGGCGCTAAGCAAGCTGCCGGTGGAGGCCGAGTTCTGGTTTGTGGACGACGGCAGCCTGGACCATACGCTCCTGCGCCTCAAGGAGTTGCGCGAGCGGGACGGGCGCGTGCACTATGTGAGCTTCAGCCGCAATTTCGGCAAGGAAGCCGGGATTTTCGCAGGGCTGGAAGCCGCCACGGGCGATTACCTCGCCGTGATGGACGTGGATTTGCAGGACCCCCCGGCGCTGCTGGGGCAGATGCTTGCCGGCATTGAGGACGAGGGCTGGGACTGCGTGGCCACCCGCCGCGTGACCCGCGCGGGGGAGCCCAGGCTGCGCTCGTTTTTCGCCCGCGCGTTTTACCGGCTCATCAACCGCATCAGCAAGACCGAGGTGGTGGACGGCGCGCGCGATTTTCGCCTGATGACGCGCAAAATGGCCGACGCCGTGCTCTCGCTTAAGGAGGTCAGCCGTTTCAGCAAGGGCATTTTCAGCTGGGTGGGCTTCCGCACCAAGTGGCTGGAGTATGAAAACGTAAAGCGCGCGGCGGGGGAAACCAAGTGGTCTTTCTGGAAGCTGCTGCTTTACTCGCTGGACGGCATCATCGGTTTTTCCACCGCGCCGCTGGCCATCGCCAGCGTGATGGGGCTGGTGTTCTGCCTGCTGGCGTTTGCGCTGATCCTGTTCTTCTTTATCAAAACCCTCATCTGGGGCGACCCGGTGGCCGGCTTCCCCGCGATGATCTGCATCATCCTGCTGCTGGGCGGCATACAGCTTTTCTGCATCGGCATCCTCGGGCAATACCTGAGCAAAACCTACCTGGAAACCAAGCGCCGGCCCCTGTACGTCGCCCGGGAAAAGGAGTAGCGCCATGAGAGAAACCCGCGCCATGCATGTCGGACGCGTGCCCATCGGCGGCGGCGCGCCCGTGACCATCCAAAGCATGACCAATACCGACACTCGCGACGCGGAGGCGACGCTTATCCAGGTGCGCGATCTGGCGCGCGCCGGCGCGGACATCGTGCGCGTAAGCGTGTACGACGACGCGTGCCTGCCCGCGTTCGGGCGCATCGTGCTGGGCTCGCCCGTGCCCATCGTGGCGGATATCCACTTCCGGGCCGACCTTGCCGTGGGCGCGCTGGAACGCGGAGCGGCCAAGGTGCGCATCAATCCCGGCAACATCGGCTCGGCGGACAGGGTGCGCCTGGTGGCGGACTGCGCCAAGGCGCATCGCGCGCCCATCCGCATCGGGGTTAACAGCGGCTCCGTGGAAAAGGACATCCTGCGCGAGGAAGGCGGCGTGACCCCCCGGGGCATGCTCACAAGCGCCCTGCGCCACGCGCGGCTTTTGGAGGAAGCGGGCTTTCACGACATCGTGCTGAGCCTGAAGGCTACCGACGTGCCCCTGACCGTGGCGACCTACGAGATGGCCGCCGCAGGGACCGACTACCCCCTGCATGTGGGCGTGACCGAGGCGGGGCTGCCGGGCGAAGGGCATATCAAAAGCGCCGTAGGCATCGGAAGCCTTCTCCTGAAAGGCATCGGGGACACGGTGCGCGTGTCGCTCACGGGCGACCCCGTGCCCGAGGTGGCCGCCGCGCTGGATATCCTCAGGGCCT
This sequence comes from Clostridiales bacterium, assembly GCA_012517815.1. Lineage (GTDB taxonomy): Bacteria > Bacillota > Clostridia > Christensenellales > Aristaeellaceae > CAXXOK01. The sequence continues at coordinate 25,843 of JAAYUF010000065.1, read as the reverse complement.
GCGGACTCAGGCGCGATTACGTGAACGTGATCGCCTGTCCCACCTGCGGGCGCACCAGCATCGACGTGACCGCCATCGCCGCGCGCGTGAAGGCGGAACTGGCCGACCTGCGCGTGCCGCTGACCGTGGCCGTGATGGGCTGCGTGGTCAACGGCCCCGGCGAGGCGCGGGAGGCGGACCTGGGTCTCGCCGGCGGCGGGCTTGCGGAAGGCCAGCCCGCGGGCGGCGCGGGCGGCGCGTATGCCGTGGGCGCGATATTTGAAAAGGGCAAGCCGCCCGAACGGGTTCAGGGCGATTTGGCGGGCGCGCTGATCGAGCGCGCGCGGCGCATCGCGCGGGAGCGGCAGGCAGAGGCGCGCTGAACGGCCGCCCGCCCACTTAACCTGTGGCGGCCCGTATCGGCAGGGCAGAGCCGTAACCTGAGCCATTGCCGCAACCGGAACCGCAACGGCGGCCTCGCGCCGCAAAACCGCCGGCCGCGAGGCTTGCGCCTGCCCCGGCGCCGGCAGGCGCGGAGCACGGGGCACCGCCGCGCGGCCCCCTTTCCGAACCCCGGCGGCGCGTTGCCGCTTTCCGCGCAGGCCGCCACGACGGCGGCTTGCGCCGTTCACGGGAGCGGCCGACCGCCCCCGCGCCCCTTTACCCCCCTCAAGGCCAACCGTCAGGAGTCGATCCGCCGTGAACAAGACCGAGCTGATCCGCGCGCTGGAGGAAACCGTGCCGCCGCTGGCGGGCAAGCTGCGCGTGGAGCGCGTGCTGTACCGCAAGGCCGATAACAAGGCCTATTTCAGTTTCCTGTGCGACGTGCTGGTTCCCGAGCGCGATTTTCTGGCGCTGGAACGCCGGCTGCGCGGGCTGTTTCCCAAAATGCGGATCGCCCTGCGCGTGGCCTCGCCGGGGCTAGCGGAGGATTTTCTGACCGATATCGGCCGGTATACCTCCGTGCTCAAGGACTTTTTACGCCGCCAGAGCCCCGCGATGCGCGCCTGGCTGGACGACGTGGGCTGGAGCGTGGAGGGCGGACGGATCCTGCTGACCTGCCCGGATGATTTCGCCATCGCGTTTTTCCGCCGCTACGCGCTGGACGAGAAGCTCACCCAGGCGGTGTGGGACATCTTCCGCCTGCGCCTGCCGGTGGGGCTGGTCAAGTGCGGGGAACGCGAGGCGTGGGTGAGCATGATGCGCGCCCAGGCCGCGGAACGCCGCGCGCAGGATCTGCTGGACGCCCGCGCGGGCAACCCGCATCTTCTAGAACTGCCCCCGGACGACGCCCCGGCGGTCGCATGGACGCAGGATGCGACGGCCGCCGACCTGCGCGCGCCCTGGGAGGACGCCGGGCCGGGCGCGCAGGCCGGGCCGGCGGGTACGCCCGCGCCCCCCGCGGACAGGGCCAAACCCGCCCCGAAACCCGCGCCGAAAGCCGCGCGAAACGCGGGCGACGGCCACCCGCCGGCGCGCCGCGCCGCGCCGGGCGGCACGGTGCTCAAGGGCCGCGCGATTGCCGACCCGCCCATGCCCATCGTGGAACTGGCGGAGGACAGCGGCATCGTCGTGGTGGAGGGCGAAATCATCGGCGTCAACGAGCCGCGGGAGCTCAAGGGCGGCGAAACGGTGATGGTCACCTTCGCCCTGGGGGACGATACCTCCACCATCTACTGCAAGGCCTTCTACAACTACCGCATGAAACGCGCCGGCCTGGGCGCGACCCCCCAGCCCCCTACGGACGAGGAGAAGAAGCGTGTGGCCGATCAGGTGGAGATGATCCGCAACGGCACGCGCGTGCGCCTGCGCGGCGATTGCCGGCAGGATACGTTTCTGGGCGAGCTGTCGCTGGGGGTGCGGGACATGCAGCGCCTGCCCGCGCGCGAGCGGCTGGATCTGGCGCCGGAGGGCGAGCGGCGCGTGGAACTGCACATGCACAGCAACATGAGTGCCATGGACGCCACCGCCGACGCCGCCGATCTGGTGGCGCAGGCCGCCAAGTGGGGGCATCCCGCCGTGGCGATTACGGATCACGGCGTGACACAGGCGTTCCCGGCGGCGTTCGGCGCGGCGAAAAAGCACGGCATCAAGTTTATTCCCGGGGTGGAAGGCTACCTGTGCGATCTGATCCCCATCGTGGCGGACGCCGACGCGCGCGCCCTGTCCGAGCCGGTGGTGGTGCTGGATTTTGAAACCACCGGCCTGTCCCCGGCGGCGGATCGGATCATCGAGATTGGGGCGGTCAAGCTGGCGGGCGGCGAAATCGTGGAGGAGCTGAGCCTGCTGTGCGACCCGGGCGTGTCGCTCAAGCCCAAGATCACCGAGATTACCGGCATCACCGACCTGATGCTGCGCGGGAAGGAGAGCCCGGCCGAGGGCGTGAAGAAGCTGCTGGCGTTCATCGGCGACTGCGCCGTCGCGGCGCACAACGCGCCGTTTGACGTGGGCTTCTTAAGCGCCGAGTGCGCGCGCATGAACATCGTTTTCCACGCCCCGGTGCTGGATACGCTGGTGTTCGCGCGCAGGCTCTACCCCAACCTGCGCAGCTACAAGCTGGGCGCGCTGTGCCGGACGCTGGGGGTATCGCTCAAAAACGCGCACCGCGCCGTGCACGACGCCGCCGCCACCGCGCGCTGCCTGGCCCAGATGGTTTCGGAAACCGCCGCACGGGGCGCGCGGACGCTTGCGGATATCGACCGCGTGGCGCAGGGCGAAAGCATGAGCGATACGCACCATGTGATCGTGCTGTGCAAAACCCAGAAAGGGCTTGAAAACCTCAACCATCTGGTGAGCGACGGGCACGTGCTGTACTTTAACCGCCACCCCAACATGCCCCGCCACCTGATCAAGCGGTACCGCGAAGGGCTCATTCTGGGCAGCGCGTGCGAGGCGGGGGAGCTGTTCCGCGCCGTGGTGACGAATCAGCCCGAGGAGGAGCTGATGCGGCTCGCCTCCTTCTACGATTATCTGGAGATACAGCCCGTCGCCAACAACCGTTTCCTGCTGAAAAACGGCGAGGCGCGCGACGAGGAACAGCTGCGCGATTTCAACCGCCGCGTGGTGGCGCTGGGCGAAAAGCTGCGTATCCCCGTGGTAGCCACGGGGGATGTGCACTTCAAGGAGCCGCAGGACGCGGTGTACCGCGCCATCCTGCAGGCGGGGCTGGGGTTTGAGGACTGCGACGAGCAGCCGCCCCTGTATTTCAAGACCACCGACGAGATGCTTGCGGAGTTTGCCTACCTTGGCGCGGCCAAGGCGCGCGAGGTGGTGGTGGACGCCCCCCGCGCCATTGCCGATCAGGTGGAAACGCTGCAACTGTTCCCCAGGCACCCCAAGGGGGAGGAAACCTTCCAGCCCTTCTGGCCCGAGGCGGCCCACGACATCGAAACCATGAGCCGCGCTCGCGCCAGGGAGCTTTACGGCGATCCCCTGCCGGCGCTGATCGAGGCGCGGCTGAAAAAGGAACTGGACAGCATCATCGGCTACGGCTTTGCCACGCTCTACTCCATCGCGCAAAAGCTCGTGGCCAAGTCCCTGGCGGACGGCTACCTGGTGGGTTCGCGCGGGAGCGTGGGCAGCTCGCTGGTCGCCACGCTGTGCGGCATCACGGAGGTGAACCCCCTGCCGGCGCATTACCGCTGCGATCACTGCCATCAGGCGTTTTTCACCCCGCCGGAGATGGGCGCCGTGGGCGTCGATCTGCCGGACAAAGCCTGCGAGCTGTGCGGCCGGCCCATGCAGAAGGACGGCTACACCATCCCCTTTGAGGTGTTTCTGGGCTTTGAGGGGGACAAGGTGCCCGATATCGACCTGAACTTTTCCGGGGAGTACCAGCCGCGCGCCCACGCCTACATCGAGGAGCTGTTCGGCAAGGGGTACGTGTTCCGCGCGGGCACCATCAGCGGCCTGGCGGAAAAAACGGCCTTCGGCTTCGCGGCCAAGTATCTGGAGGAGCGGGGCATCCGCGCCGGGCGCGCGCACAAGGAGCGGCTGGCGGCGGGCTGCATGGGCGTCAAGCGCACCACGGGGCAGCACCCCGGCGGCATCGTGGTGCTGCCCAAGGACTACGACATCTGCCAGTTTACGGCCATCCAGCACCCGGCGGACGATATCGAGGGCGCCACCCTGACCACGCATTACGATTTCCGGTCCATGCACGATATTTTGGTGAAGCTGGACTGCCTGGGCCATGACGATCCCACCATGATGCACCGGCTGGAGGAACTGACCGGCGTGAGCTTCCGCGACATTCCGCTGGACGATCAGCGCGTGATGAGCCTGTTTCAGGGGCCGGAGGCGCTGGGCGTAACGGCGGAGAGCGTCATGAGCCCGACCGGCACGCTGGGCGTCCCGGAGTTCGGCACCCAGTTTGTGCAGGGAATGCTGATGGATACCAAGCCCTCCACCATGGAGGAGCTGGTGCGGATCTCCGGCCTGAGCCACGGCACCGACGTGTGGCTGGGCAACGCCAAGGACCTGATCGACAGCGGAACCGCCCGCCTGCCGGAATGCTTCTGCACCCGCGACGACATTATGAATTTCCTGATCGCCAAAGGACTTGAAAACAAGATGAGCTTTGACATCATGGAGAGCGTGCGCAAGGGCAAGGGCCTCAAGCCCGAGATGGAGCAGGCGATGCTGGCCCACGACGTGCCCGCCTGGGCGATTGACAGCTGCAAGAAAATCAAGTACATGTTTCCGCGCGGGCATGCCGTGGCTTACGTGATCATGGGCCTGCGCGTGGCGTGGTACAAGGTGTACCGCCCGCAGAGCTACTACGCGGCGTACTTCACCATCCGCGCGGACGGCTTTGACGCCGCCACCATGATCCTGTCTGACGCGACCATCCGCGACCGGCTGCGGGAGTACGCCGCCCGGGACGAGAAGCTGACCCCCAAGGAAAAGCTGGAGGAAAACGCGCTGCACATGATACTGGAAATGCAGGAGCGCGGCATCCGCCTGTTGCCGGTCAGCCTGTACCACAGCGACAAGCGGCGCTTCCTCCCCGAAGGGGCCGATCTGCGCTGCCCGTTCCTCTCGCTCAACGGCTTTCCTGAAGCGGCGGCGGACGGCATTCTGGAAGCGCGGGACACGCCCTTCCTCAGCGTGGAGGATTTGAAGCTGCGCGCTCACCTTGGCGTGGCCGCGGTGGATATGCTGCGCGCGCAGGGCGCGCTGGAGGGCATGCCGGAAAGCAGCCAGGTGGATTTGTTTTCGATGCTGGGGTGAGCAGGGCGCAGCCGGGAGGCATGCGGACGAAAACGGGGCGCAAGGGCGGGCGCAGGGTTTGGCGATGCTTTGGCCGGGCGTGGCGAACGACGCCAATGCCGGGGAAGCCCAAACCCGGCAGGCGGATGGCCGGCTGTGAGCTTCCGTGTGCGTAACCCGACCGGCGCGCTAAGCGACCCGGCCACCCCCTCCCGGGGAACGCGGCCCGGCCGTGGCCTTGCGCCGCTATGCGATGAAATCACACCAGACCGCCGCGCTTCAGCCATGCGAACCGGCAAGAAAGCCCGCCGCGCCTGAAGCGGATCAACCCGCGGCACACCGGTCGCGCGAGCCCGCCGCGCACTTGCCGCGGCGGTTTTGGCATGCTATACTATAACGGTTCAACCGTACGCGGGGCGGCCGTTCGCCGCCAGCCTGCACGCGATGGGGAAAGGGCAGTATTATGCGCGTTTCATTGCCGGTCATGGATCCAAAACCCCGCGCCTCGGCCGTCGCGGGGTGGATGTTGCTGATGGTCAGTCCCTTCCTGCTGCTGGGCGCTCTGTCGGCGGTGGTCGGCCATAACGCGCTTCTCGCCAACCCTGTATGGACGGACGAACTGGACTATTGGCGCGCCGTGTTTTCGTGGCTGCACATGGGCGGCGGGGTCGGTTACTCCGGCATCGGGGAGCACGCGGCGCTGCTGGGGACGCTCAGCGTCCACGGGCTGTCGCCGCTGCTGCTGTACGGGTGGTTCGCGGCGCTGTTTGGCTGGAGCTTTTCCAGCATTGTTTTGGTCAACTGCCTGTGGGTCGCGGCGGGCGCGCTCACGTTCAGCCTGCTCAACCGGCCCCGGGGCGCGGTCGCGGCGTGGATGGCCGTGGCGATGGTCGCGTACGCCCCGGTGGTGCTGTACGTCGCCACCTCCATGACGGAGCTGGCCAACTACGGCCTGCTGCTGTTCTACCTCGCGTTTCTCCTCAAGCTGGACGGCGCGCGCCGCAAGGCGCGCAACGCGCAGGGCGTGGCGCCGGGCGCGGTGGGCCTTGGGTGGGTCATCCTGTGCGGCCTGACCGTGATCCTCTGCTGCGCCTACCGGATCACCTATCTGGGCCTGTTTATCCCGCTGCTGGCCGTAGCCTGCGATTACCGCTGGTCCGGCCGGCTGCTGGTGGGCGCCCTGGCGGCGCTGCTCCTGAGCGCGTTTGTGTACTACCTCACGGCGCTGACGGCAAGCCCCTTTACCTCCGGCTTCCTGTACAACTTTCTGCGGGCGGGCTCGCCGGAGATGGCCCTGAGGATGTTCCTCAGCCACGCCAAGGCCAACCTGCTGGACTATTTCATACGGCCCACCAGCAACCTGATGGAAACGCTGCAGCGCTGGCTCTACACGGGCGTGATGATCCTGACGCTCGCGGGCGCGTTCGTGCGGGCGGAGAAGGGGGAGCGCGGCGACCGGGTGCGCTTCCGGCCGGACGGGCTGTTCCTGATGAGCTTTGTCATGCTGTTCCTGCCCTTCGCCATTGTGGTGAGCGCCTATGAAACCAACGACTGGAGCGATTACCGGACGCTCGCGCCGTTCCTGTGGCTGGTGGTGGCCGGGCAGCTGATCCGCGGCCGAAAGCTGGTGCCCGCTGCGTTTCTGGCGGGGTGCGCGGCGATCCTGCTGGCGCTTTCGACCGGCGCGCCGGTGGGCGCGTTCAGCGACGCCGAGCGCTTTCAGGCCCGGCCTTTCAGCGCGGATACGCAGGCGCTGTGCGCCGCGATCGAATACGACGCGCAGGCGGATACGCCCTTTGACAATACCGTACGCACCGACCTGTTTACGCTGGAAACGGTCGCCACGCTGCATCCCGGCATCGGCATCGAAACCGGCTGGTTTACCGAGGACACCGTCGGTAAAAGCCGCTGGGTGCTCACCGACCATCTGAAGATACCGCTGGAGGGGTACGGGCTGGTGCTCAGGAACCGAAGCGGCAGCGTATACCGCCGGCTGGACGCCGACGAAAAACCGTAAACGGAGATCGTTCATGATGAAAAACGTTCACTGGACCCGCTGGCTGGCGGCGGCCGCCGCCCTTTTGCTGGGGTATGCCGTGTGCTACGCGCTGGCGCTGCGGCCGGCCAGCGATATCAGCATCCACGCCACATGGGCCGCGGAAGGCGATTTCCGCGACCTGACCACGTTTGTGCACCACGGGGCGCATCCGCTTTGGCATGTGCTGGTGGCGCTCGCGCTGCGCGCCGGGCTGCCGCTATACGCGGCGGCCGCGCTGATCACGGCCCTGTGCAAGGCGGCCGAGGTCTGGCTGCTGGGCAGCCTGAGCGCGCGCCTGCTGGGGCGGGACGGCTGGCTGGCCAGCGTGGGCGGGTTGGTCGGAGGGCTGGTATCGGCGCTGTGGGTGCCGTGGGTGAACCCGACGGTGTACCTGGGAGCCGGCTCGCCCAACCCATGGCACAGCCCCACGCAGACGGCCGCGATGGTGCTGATGCTGCTGTGCGTACCCCTGACGGCCCAAAGCGTGGACACCTTCCGGCGCAGGCTGCCCGAGGAGGGCGCGCGGGCCAACATCTCCTGGGGACAGGCGGCGCTTCTGGCGGTTTTGCTGGGGCTGAGCCTGCTGGCGAAGCCTACGTTCCTGCAGGCGTTTCTGCCGGCGGCGTGCCTGTATTTCCTGTCGCTGTGGATCCGCAAACCGCGCAACACCCCCTACATCCTGCGCATGCTTGCGGCCGCGGCGCCCGCCATCCTGCTGATGATCGGGCAATACCTGTTCTATTTCGGCATCATCGTGCCCTCGCAGGGGCAGATGGCGCTGCAGGTCACCTGGGAAAAGGCCGACGAGGTCGCGGTGAGCGTGCTGCTGACGCGGGCGTTCCCGATTTTCGTGCTGTGCACGTGCATGGAGCGGGAAACGTGGCGTAAGCCGCTGTATAGCCTGACGCTCCTGATGGACGCGGTCAGTATTCTGGAAATGCTCCTGCTCTCCGAAACGGGCCGCCGGGCGTCCGACGGCAATTTCGGCTGGGCGATGATGGGCTCCGCGCTGATGCTGTGGGCGATCACGCTGCCGGTGTTCCTGCGCAGGCTGGCCGGCGGCTTTAACCGCCGCCGCGCCGCGGCCGAAGGGCAGCCCTACCTGGAGGATCGCCCGCGCGCGGTCAAGCTCCGCCTGGGGCTTGGCTCCGCGCTGCTGCTTTGGCACCTGGCCAGCGGGGTATCCTACGTGGTTTACCTGCTGACGACGGGCAACGCGCTGTAGCGCGGGTGAAACGGCTTGGCCCGCCCGCCTGTCGGACGGCCTTGACGCCTACGGCGCGTCCGGCCGGCAAACCCACAGCACGCTCGCGCCGCCGTCCGCCGTCCGTTCCCCGTGCCGCCCCGCCCGCAAGGCGGATCAACCGACCGTCGAACTTCGCCGCGCCGACACCGGCCGGCGGTTGCCCCGTACCGCAAAGGACGCAGCAAAGGAAGGGTTTCGCGTGAAAAAGCTCCTAACGGAATTCAAGGTGTTCGTCATGCGTGGAAACATTCTGGATCTCGCCGTCGGCGTGATGATCGGCGGGGCGTTCGGCAGCATCGTCAGTTCGCTGGTCAACGACATCTTCATGCCGCTGATCGGCCTGCTGCTGGGCGGGCTGAACGTGTCCGGCGCGTTCCTCGCGCTGGACGGAAAGGCCTACGCCAGCATTGACGCGGCGGTGGCGGCGGGCGTGGGCACGCTCAACTACGGCATGTTCCTGCAAAAGATCATCGATTTCCTGATCATGGCGTTTTGCGTGTTTCTGGTGCTTCGGCTGATGACCAAGCTGATGCCCAAAAAGCCGGCCAAGGAAGCGCGAAAGTGCCCCTTCTGCCTCCAGCCTGTGGACGATCAGGCGACGCGCTGCCCGCACTGCACCAGCCAGCTTGCCCAGAAGGAAACCCTCGACTGAAACGATTAAAAATGGCGAGCCCCGACGGATTCTCCGCGGGGCTCGCTTTGCGTTGCGGGCCGGGTCCTGCGGTTTCCATTCAGGAAACCGCCGAAGCTCACGAGGGCGATTCTTCCGTGCCGGGGAGCGGAAGCGAAGGCGCAGGGGGGTTGCTACGATGGGAATCCATGACTGCACCCAAGCTCACGAGGGTGAATCTTCCGTGACGCGCACCGGGAGCGAAGGCGTAGCGGGGCGATACCGAGCTTGCGCGACGAAGGCACGGGAGAGAAGCGCCGTAAGTAAGGAAGCGCTAAGGACTGAAACCGTATCAGACGCCTTCCTCCAGCGCGCCGATCAGGTCCTGTGCGCCATGCCCGATCGCGAAGTCTTTCTCAAACGCGCTCACCGTGTCCCGCACCAGCGGGGAAGCGCACGGCGCGCGCAGCAGATCGGGCGCGAGGGTCACGGCGTGCGCGCCGCACGCCAGCGCGTCGTTCACCTGCCCCATGTTTTTGAAGCTCGCGGCTACGATGCGCGTAGCGTAGCCGTCCCGGTCGATCAGCGCGCGCAAATCCTCGATGACGTTGCGAAAATCGATCTCCAGCGCCTCCATGCGGTTGCAGTAGGGGGCCAGGTAATCCGCGCCGGCCGCGACGGCCAGAAGCCCCTGCGCCAGCGAATAGACGGACGTGGCGGTCACCCGCACGCCCCGCGCCTTAAGCAGGCGGATGGCCTTGAGCCCCTGCTCCGTAACGGGAATTTTTACGTAGGTTTCCGGCCCCAGCAGCGCGGCGACGCGCGCTGCTTCCCCTAGCAGCCCGTCGCTGTCGCGGGCCAGCAGCTGCACGTGCAGCGAGCGGGTCGGGCCGCACAGCGCGCGGATTGCCCGCAAATGCGCGCCGAGGGGCACGTCCCCTTCCGCTTTGAGGATGCTTGGGTTGGTGGTGACGCCCTCGATGGGGTAGAGGTCGAAGCATTCCCGGATCTGGTCGAGGTTGGCGGTATCCAACAGGTATTGCATGACACCCTCCTTGGCGCGGCGAGGCGCATGGCCGGCAGGGTCGCGGCAGGGCCGCGCCATGCGGGCCAACGTTTTTCTCATGATACATCAGGGGGGCGCAAAGCGCAAGCCGGAGCGGCGGCGTCCCCGCCGCGCGGGCGCGTGCCGCGTTGCCTTCATGCACGCGGGAGAGCGCCGCGCCGCTCCCCTGCAAAGCACCCTCCCGATGTTTCCAGCTTCTGAAAAAACGAAGCGCAAGCAAGCCCGCCAGGCGCCTCCCTTTCGGAGCGCCGACGACGCGCCGCGCGCTCCCGCCGCGCGGCACCAACGTTGCAAGGCGGCCTGCCGCTGGGGAAAGCGCCGCGCCTCGCGCGCCCGCCCTGCGGAGCGCCGACGACGCGCCGCGCGGGATGTGCGCGCAAACGCTAGCCGCACGCCCAAAGCCCGATCTGCGCAACAGCCCTTCCCGGGACGCGCATCCGGGCGGTCGAACCCGCCTGTGGGAAATGCCCAAAACCGCGCCCGAATGACTTGCGCAAGGGCAAGCGGCGTGCTAGGATGGTAGCGCCGCGCAGATGAGGCGGCAGAAACGGTCGTTGAACATGATCACAAGGGACAGACAGTTTTATCGGCAGATCATCCGCCTGACGGGCTTCATCGCCACGCAGAACGTGGTGGCCTGTCTGGTGGGGCTGGCGGACAATGTGATGATCGGCGCCTACTCGCAGGACGCGCTCTCCGGCGTGGCGCTGGCCAATCAGGTGCAGTTCCTGCTCCAGATGCTGGCGACGGGCCTTGGGGACGGCATGATGGTCATCGCCTCCCAGTATTGGGGCACCCGCCGGCTGGAGCCGATCCGCCGCGTGCTCGCGATCACCCTGCTGTTTGCGCTGAGCCTCGCGGCCCTGTTCTTCGGCGTTGCGCGCTGGCTGCCGGAAGCGACGCTGTCCCTGCTGACGGGCGACGCGGGCGCCATCGCGCAGGGCGCCGTCTATATGCGCGTGATCGCGCTCAGCTATCCGTTTTTCAGCGTGACGATGGTGCTTCTGGCGGCTCAGCGCAGCATTGAAAACGTATCCGTGGGCATCCGCGCGTCGGTGAGCGGACTGTGCGTAAACATCGTGCTCAACTGGGTGCTGATCTTCGGCAAGCTCGGCTTTCCGCGCATGGGCGCGCAGGGCGCCGCCATGGCCACGCTGCTGGCGCGCGTTACGGAGTGCGGCGTGGTGGTTTACTTCACCTGCCGCACGGATCGCAGGCTGGCCCTGACCCCCCAGTACTGGAAGAAGCTCGACCGGGCGCTGCTGAGCGATTACCGCCGGTACGGCACCCCCGTGCTGCTGGCCTGTTTCAGCTGGGGGGTGGCGATGCTGTTGCAGACCGCCATCCTGGGCCGCCTGGGTTCCGACGCGATCGCCGCGAACGCCATCGCCAACTCGCTGTTCCAGCTGATCACGGTGGTGACCTACGGCAGCGCCTCCGCCAGCAGCGTGCTGGTAGGCAAGGTGGTGGGCAGCGGGGATACCCGTAAGCTGCGGGAGTATGTGCAAACGCTGCAATGGCTGTACCTGGCCGTCGGCGTGATCTCCGGCGCGACGCTGTTTTTACTCAGGGGGGCGATCCTTTCCCTGTACGCCGTTTCGCCCGAGGCGCTCGGGATGGCGGACGCCTTCATGATTGTGCTGAGCGTTACGGTGGTGGGCACGGCCTACCAGAACCCTTCGCTGACGGGCATTGTGCGGGGCGGGGGCAATACGAAGTTTGTGTTCTATAACGATCTTGTTTTCATGTGGGGGCTGGTGCTGCCTGCCGGCGCGCTGGCCGCGTTCGCGTTTCATTGGAATCCCGTGCTGGTGTTTTGCTGCCTCAAGATGGATCAGGTGCTCAAGTGCTTTGTGGCGCTGTGGCAGGTGAACAGCTACCGGTGGGTGAAAAAGGTCACCCGGGAGGAGGCCCCGGCCGGCCCGGAGCCGACCCCGTAGCATGGCGGATTGCGCTGCGCGCTTTGGGCCGGGCGCCGCAGGAGAGGCAGGCGTTCACCGCGCGCCCGCGTTTCCTCCCGAACCGGCGGTTGCCTTTGGGCAAACCGGGGCTCCGGGGTTCAGCGGGGTTTCCTGGGACGGGACAGGCCCGCGCGCCGCGGGAAGCGTTTGACAGGCCGCCAAGCCATTATGCAATGCGGCGCGCGCGCAGCGGCGCGAACGTCGCGTACTGCGATTTTTGTTCGGGAATCGACAGGGGTCGGGAGCGAGTTTCATCTGTGACGAGGAGCGAAAGCATCGCGGGACTGCGTCGGGCTTTCGCAATGAAGCTTTGGGACAGAATCGACGGGAGATTGCAGCGTTCCTGATTTGAAACCGTAGAACGCGGCGCTAGAATGCGGCATGCCTGGAACAAAAATGAACCTGTGCGCCGGTCAGCGCACAGGTTCACCGTTGTTCATGGCCTGATGATCGTAACGCACCGGGGGCCGTGCCCATCGCAGCGCAAAAGGCCCATCCCCATCGCCGCGCAGAGGGTGCCGTCCCATCGCCTGGCATGTGACCCGCCCCGTGGCCGCACAGGGGCCCCGCCCGCGGGCCCGTCTTATCTCACCGGCCTATCGTTCTTCCCGGAAATAGTTCAGGCCGCAGCTCGCGGGCTGGGCGTGCTCCTTCACCTGCCGGATGCTCGCAAACACCAGCACCAGGATTGTTGCGATATAGGGGAACATCGAATAGATTTGCATCGGCAGCCCGGGAATCGGGTAATAGTTGCGCACCACCAGCAGCCCGCCGAACACCAGCCCGCACAGCCACGCGCGCGTCGGGCTCCACGTGGCAAAGATCACCAGCGCGACCGCCAGCCAGCCGTAGCCGTTGACGCAGTTGTGCACCCACACGCCCGCGCACGCCGTGGACGACATGGAGATGTACATCCCGCCCAGGCCGCACAGCGCGCCGCCCGCGATGGTTGCCATGTACTTATAGCGCGCCACGTTCACGCCCGCGGCATCCGCGGTGGCCGGGTTCTCGCCCACGGCCCGCAGGTTGAGCCCGCGGCGGCTGCGGCCCAGGAACCAGGCCATCACAAGCATCGCCACCAACCCGAAATACACCATCCAGTTATACCGGAACAACAGCGGGCCCAGCACCGGAATCTGCGACAGCGCGCCCATATCCAGATTGCCAAACATCGCCTTGGTCGCCGCGGAAACCTGCACAAAGCCGCCCGCCTGCTTGCCGATCAGCTCTCCGAAGAAGTTGGCGAAACCCGTGCCGAAGATTGTGAGCGTCAGGCCCGTCACGTTCTGGTTGGCCCGCAGCGTGACCACCAGAAACGCGTAGATCAACGCGCCCAGCGCCCCGGCCGCCGCCGCCGCGCCCGCGGCGATCAGCGTGGCGAGCAGCGGGGAAGGCATCCCGCCCGCGAGCGTCACGGCCTGCTCGTAGCTGTACGCCGCGCCCAGGCTCGCGATGGCGCCCATGAACATCATGCCCTCCACGCCCAGGTTCAGGTTGCCGGATTTTTCCGTCAGGATTTCGCCCAGCGTCGCCAGCAGGAGCGGCGCGCTGGCCAGCACGGCCATGTTTAAAAAATTGAGGATGTTGGTGATGCCGTAGCTCATGCCGCCGCCTCCTCCTTCCTGTGCCGCGCGCGGAATACCAGCCTGTAGTTGATGAAGAACTCAACGCCAAGCATGAAGAAAAGGATGATGCCGATGAGCATGTCGGCGGCCGATTTGGGGATGCCCATCGTCGTCTGGATGCGGTTGGAGCCGCGCTCCAGAATGGCGATGAAGAACGAGTAGACGATCATCAAAAGCGGGTTCATCCCGGCCAGCCACGCCACCGTGATGGCCGTGAAGCCCGCGCCCCCGGCGGTGTCGGTGGTGAGCGTCCCGTCCGCGCCCGACACCTGCAAAAAGCCCGCGAAACCGCAGATGGCGCCGGAGATGAACATTGTGCGCAGGATGATGCGGGTCACGTTCATGCCCGCGTAGCGCGCCGTGTTGGCGGATTCGCCCACCACGGTGATCTCGTAGCCCTGCTTGGTTTTGGCGAAGTAGAGGTACACCAGCACCGCCAGAAGCAGCGCGATGATCCACCCGATGTGCACCCCCAGCACGCCCGGCAGCTGGGTGCTGTCCGCAAAATCGCGGATCTTGGGGAAGGAGGTGCCGGTGATCTGCCAGGACGGCTGGTATTGCAGGTAGGTGATGAAGTTAAGCGCGATGTAGTTGAGCATCAGCGTAAACAGCGTTTCATTGGTGCCCCACCTGGCCTTGAAGATGGCCGGCAGCAGCCCGTACAGCCCGCCACCCACGCAGCCCGCCAGGAACATGGCCGGCAGGATCAGCCACTGGGGCCACGTGTCGCCAAACTGGATGGCGACATAGGAACTGCAAATGGCGCCTACCAGAATCTGGCCTTCCCCGCCGATGTTCCAAAAGCGCATCTTGAACGCCATCGTGAGGCCCAGCGCGGAAACCAGCAGCAGGGTCATGATCTTGATGGTCGCCTGCGAGGCGTTGGTGAACGCCAGCACGCCCTTCTTGTTGACGCCGATGAAGCCCTTGATGGCGCCGGAAACCATATCCCCGTACATCTGCGCGGGATCGTACCCCAGCAGCGCCACCAGCAGCGCGCCCGCCAGCAGCGCGCCCACAAGCGCCGTCAGCCGGAACAGCACCACCTTGCTGCGCTCAATATTGGTGCGCTTGACCACGCGCACAAAGGGATCGTGGGCATGCGTCACGCGATACCACCCACCTTCTCCCGGCCGATGCGGGTCATCATCAGGCCGATTTCTTCCTTGGTGCTCGCCCGGGGATCGACAACCCCGCTGACCTGCCCGCCGCAGAGCACCAGGATGCGATCGGAAATATCCATCAGCACATCCAGATCCTCGCCGATGAAGATCACGGCGTTGCCCTTCTGCTTTTCAGCGTTGAGCAGGGCGTAGATGCGGTAGCTGCTCACGATGTCCAGCCCGCGCACGGGGTAGGCGCAGATGAGCACCTGCGGGCGGCTCAGGATCTCGCGGCCCAGCAGCACCTTTTGCACGTTGCCGCCGGAAAGCCGGCGCACCGGCGTGGAAAGCCCCGGGGTCACGATATCCAGTTCGCGGATCATGTTTTCGCACACGGGGCGGTATTTCTTGCGGTTGATGAGCATCCCGGCGTTTTCCTGATAGCTGCGCAGGATCACGTTATCCACGATGTTCATGTTGGCCACCAGCCCCATGCCCAGCCGATCCTCCGGCACGAACGCCAGGGAAATGCCACGCTGGGCGATCTTGTCGGCGCTCATGCCGGCGATGTTTTCCTCCACCGTAGCCCCGCCGCGGGTGTAGCGGTACAGGATGCTGCCCGCCTGAATGGGCTTGAGGCCGGTGATGGTCTCGCACAGCTCCTTCTGCCCGCTGCCGGCCACGCCCGCAACGCCCAGAATTTCGCCGCCGAACGCGTCCAGCGCGACGTCCTTGAGCTTGGTAACGCCCTCGCGGCTTACGCACGTAAGCCCGGTCACGTGCAGCTTGCGGTCCCCCCTGGGGCAAACCGGGCGGTCGATTTCCAGCTTCACGCGGCGGCCGACCATCATTTCGGTCAGGTCCTGCCGGGTGGTTTCCGCCGTGCGGACGGTCGCGATGTATTCGCCCTTGCGCAGGATCGCCACCCGGTCGGAAATCTCCATCACCTCGCCCAGCTTGTGGGTGATGATGATGATGCTCTTGCCGTGCGCCTTCATCATGCGCAGCACCGCGAAGAGCTTGGTGGTCTCCTGCGGGGTCAATACGGCGGTCGGTTCGTCCAGGATCAGGATGTCCGCGCCGCGGTAGAGCGCCTTGATGATCTCCACCGTCTGCTTTTCGGAGACGGACATGTTGTAGATTTTCTTTGCGGGGTCGATGTCAAAGCCGTACCGCCCGGCGATTTCCCTTACCCGGGCGTTGATCTCCCGGCGGTTGACGGTATGGCCGCCCTTGAGCCCCAGCACGATGTTTTCGGCCGCCGTGAGCACATCCACAAGCTTGAAATGCTGGTGGATCATCCCGATGCCCAGGGCGTAGGCGTCCTTGGGGGAGCGGATGGTCACGGGCCGGTTGCACACCAGTATCTCGCCGCTGTCCTGCAGGTAGATGCCGGAGAGCATGTTCATCAGGGTGGTTTTCCCGCTGCCGTTCTCGCCCAGCAGCGCCAGAATCTCGCCCTTTTCCAGCGTCAGGCATACCCGGTCGTTGGCGACGACAGGCCCAAAGGTCTTGGTGATGTTGCGCATCTCCACGGCTTTGGTCACGTCCGGCTGCGCGTTAGGTTTCAAGGGGCCGTCACTCCTTTATGCTCGACTGAACCGACGGCCGCGCGCCGTTTGCGGGCGCGCGATCGTCGGTCCGGCGCGAGGGCGCCCGTCGGGGCGGTTTCGCGGGGCCAATAACCAGAAGAGGGCTGCCGCCGCCCACGACGGAAATCGTGGCGGCGGCAGCCCGTTTTAGCGCCTGAGGTTATTCGCCGATCACCTCAACGCCGGGGATGATGTAGTTCCAGGAAGGCGCGGACTGCGAGCCGGACTCGTCGAAGAATTCGTCGGCCTTCAGCTCGATGGTCGCGTCGGAACCGTCATAGTTTTTGCCGGCGCCGGTCAGCGGGCCCGCAAACACCTTCAGGTCGCCCGAGAGGATGCCCGCGCGGGCCGTTTCCACGGCTTCGTCGGTACCCGGGGCGGCGATGGCTTCGTTGATTTCGCTAAGGTCGCACATGCCGCTGGCCAGATCGCCCGCCCAGTCAGCCGGGATGGCTTCGCCGGCCACAACGCTGTTGACCGCGAAGATCAGGTACGCGGACCAGTCCCACACGGCGCTGGTCAGCGAGGCGTTGGGGGCGACGGAGATCATGGAGGAGTTGTAGCCCACGTGGAACACCTTGTTGGCTTCGCAGGTGGTGGCGGTGGCGGTGGAATCGCAGTGCTGGCTGAGGATGCCGCAGCCCTGATCGATCAGCGCCTGCGCAACCTGGGCTTCCTTGGTGGGATCGTTCCAGGAGTTGGTGTACATGACCTTCATGGTCACGTCGGGGTTGACGCTCTTGGCGCCCAGGTAGAAGCTGGTGAAGCCGCTGATGCACTCCGCAAACGGCATGGCGGTCACGTAGCCCAGCATGTTGTTCTTGATCTCCAGGCTCTTCATGCCGGCGACCACGCCGCTCAGGTAGCGGGCTTCAAAGATCTTGCCAAAGTAGTTGTGCATGTTGGCCAGGCCGGAACCGGCAGCCTGAAAACCCGTGGCGTGGCAGAATTCCACATCCGGGTTTTCCTCGGCGGCGGCCAGCATGTAGTTTTCAAAACCGAAGCTGGTGCCGAAGATGATGGTGCAGCCATCGTCGATCAGTTCCTGAAGAGCGTCCGCGCATTCGTCGGTTTCAGGGACGTTGTACTTGTTGATGATCTGGTCGTCGGCCAGCCCCAGGGCGGCCTGCATGGCCTTGGTGCCCAGGTCATGGTTGTAGGTGTAGCCCATGTCGCTGGGATCGGACACGTGCACAAAGCCGATTTTGATGTTGTCCATCGTGACCGCTTCCTCGGCGGACGCGGGCAGGACGATCAGGCTCGCGAGAAGCATCATGGAAAGAACGGCCGCAAGAAACTTCCTCATGTGAAACCCTCCATCACTCATTATGTTGTCGAAGCGCCCACAACGAGCGCGACGGAACAACCGAACCTCGTTGTTCGATATGCTTACTTTACCATCAAAAAGCCGACATTGCAACAGCAAAATCCCCCTCAAATAGCGGCGCGGCCGCGGCCCGGCGCGGGCCCGGGCCTCCGGGGAACCGTGCGCGCCGCGGACCCTGCGCCCGGCGTATCCGATGTTTTTTTCCTGCACGGAAAGCGGCCGCCCGCGCCGGGCAAAGCGGATTACCGGCGCTTCGCGGCCTCGTCCCTGCGCAGGATGAACAGGTACTGCTGGTAGATGCCCGCGTAAGCGCCGTACCCCTCAAAGGGGGAAACGCCCAGGTAGACTTCGTCGATCACCCGCCTGATCCATACGTCCACCGGCGCGCGGGAGAGCCTTCCAAAACCGAACAGCATCACGCACTCGGCCACCTTGACGCCCACGCCGTGCACGCCCATCAGGCGCGAGAGCAGTTCCTCGTCTGGGAGCCTGTCCATCGCGGCGAGGTCCAGCCGCCCCGAGGCCACGTCGCGCGCCGCGGCCAGCAGGTAGGGGGTGCGGTAGCCAAGCCCGCACAGGCGCGCCTCGCCTTCCGTCAGCGCGGCCAGCCGCTCCGGCGTGGGAAACGCCCTGCGCCTTGTACCCTCCACGGGCTCGCCAAACGCGTCGCACAGCGCCTCCACGCAGGCGCGGATAGCCTTGAGGTGCTTGCGCTGCGAAAGGATGAACCCGCACAGCGTTTCCCACGGCTCCTGCCTGAGAATGCGCGTGCCGCGCGCGTGCCCGATGGCGCGCGCCAGATAGGCGTCCCCCGCCGGCGCGTTTTCGGCGATCGAGCGGTAGTCCCGGTCCAGATCGAAGTAATCGCGCCATACGGCCTCAAACGCCTCCGGCTCGCAATCAAAGCGGAATCGGCGCCCGCCCAGGTCCGTGACCGCCACGCGCCGCCCGAAGGCCACGGTTTCCACGGTGTCCGCGGACAGGGGCTTCATGCGGAAGCACTGCCCGCTCTCCATGATCTTGCGGGGATCAAACTCATCCAGCGTTAGCTCCGGCGGCATCGGTTTACCTCTCCATCGGTTCTGTATGGGCCGGCGACCGGCCCGGGATTGTCGCGGGCGGGCACCGGCAGGGGTATCGGGCTGGGCCGGCCCGGAGGGCGGCGGCCGCCTCGCCGCCATGGCGGCTGCCTTACAGCCGCGGCGGTTGCGCGCACGCCGCGCCCGCGTGAGCGGCTTTCGCGGTCGAGGCGCATTTGCGCATCGTTCATGGCCTTCACATACGCCGCGCCCGCATGAGCGGCTTTCGCGGGCCATTCCCGCGGAAGGCTTGGCCCCGCCCGCTTAGGGGGGCGAGCTTTTGTCCGCCCTTGCGGGCGGGCCATGCCGGCTTGCCTGGGCGAAGGGTTCGGGTCGGTTCGCCCCTTCGGGCGGCGGCGGTGCGGGCCGCTGCGCGCGCCCGGCGGAGACGGCCTCCCCGACGGAGCGCCGGCTGGCCTTCGCGTTCCGTTTCCGCATTGACGCGGCGTTTCGCGGCGCGTACAATAGGATGCGTGGAGGGGATGGACATGCCGCTGCGCATCGTTCGCGGGAATCTGGTGGAACAGCGGACCGACGCCATTGTCAACGCGGCCAACGAATGGCTGCGGGCGGGCGGGGGCGTTTGCGGGGCCGTGTTCCACACAGCGGGCCGCGAGGCCTTGCAGGCCGCCTGCGACGAAATCGGCCGCTGCGACACCGGGGACGCCGTGCTGACTCCGGGGTTCCGGCTTCCCGCCCGGTTTGTGATCCATACCGTCGGCCCCGTGTGGCGCGGCGGCGGGAGCGGGGAGGAAGGGCTGCTGGCCTCCTGCTACCGCCGCTCGCTGGAAGTGGCGCAGGCGCACGGCTTACAGTCGGTCGCGTTCCCGCTGATCTCCGCGGGCACTTTCGGCTATCCCCGGGATCAGGCCCTGCGGGTGGCGGTGGAGACTGTCGGCGCGTATCTGCTGGCGAACGACGAGCTGGACGTGACGCTGGTGCTGTTGGGCGACGGCGCAGTTCCGTTGCCCGCGGAGCTCCGGCAGGCTCTGAATCGCTACATCGGCGGCCATTACGACGCGCAATGGCTGGAGGCCGCGGAACGGCACCGCGGCGGGTTCGCGCGGGAACCGGGCCGGCAGGTCGCCGGGGCCGCGCCGCCGCCTGCTGAACAACCGCCTTCCGCCCGACCGTCCGCCGCCCAGCCGTCCGCGGTACAGCCGCCCCCGGCGTCCGCGCCGACCGACCGTCTAGCGCACGGCGGCGCGGGAGATGCCTCGGCACCGTATGACGGCCTGATGAAGCGCATCGGCAGGGAGAACGCCGCCGTAACCGGCGAGCCGGCGATCGCTCCGTCCCCCGGCAAGCAGCCCGCTACGGGGCGCGCGACGTTTGCGCCCTCGCTGGACGACGCCGTCGCCCACCCGGGCGACAGCTTTGCCCGGACGGTGCTGCGCCTGATTGACGAGGGCGGCCGCTCGGACGTGGAGGTGTACAAGCGCGCCAACCTCGACCGCAAGCTGTTTTCCAAGCTGCGCACGGACCCGGCCTACCGCCCCTCCCGCCCGACGGCGGTCGCGCTGTGCGTGGCGCTGGAGCTCAGGCTGGACGAAACGCAGGCGCTGCTGGCGCGCGCGGGGTATGCGCTGTCCGAGAGCAGCAAGGCGGACCTGATCGTCGCGTATTTCATCGAGCACGAGCGCTACGATATCTTCGAGCTGAACGAGGCCCTGTTTGCGTTTGACCAGCCCTGCCTGGGCGTGTAGCCCGGGGCGGGCGAAAACCGTAACCAACGATGGGAAGGACGGATGAGCATGAACAAGATCGACGTTGTGCGCAAGGCCATGAACGACGCGCTCAAGGCGGGGGACAGGCCCCGCAAGGACGCGCTGTCCCTGCTGCTTTCGGCGCTGAAAAGCAAATGGATCGACAAGCGCGCCGACCTCACCGAGGACGAGGAAAACGCCGTCGTCTACCGGGAGATCAAGGAAGCGCAGGAGACGATCGACACCTCCCCCGCCGACCGGGTGGACATCATCGCAGAAGCGCGGCTCCGCATGGCGGTGTGGAGCGAATTCGCCCCCGAGCGCATGGGTGAGGCGGATATCCGCTCGCTGGCCGCGGCGGCCGTCGCCGCGCTGGGCGGCAACCTGACCCCGCAGGATAAGGGGAAGCTGATGAAAACGCTCATGCCGCAGCTCAAGGGAAAAGCCGAGGGAACGCTGGTCAACCGCGTGGTGGACGAGCTGCTCCGTCAGCCGTAACCGGGGCGTTGGCGGCAGGCCGGGCATGCCGCCCGGTCCGACGGCAGCGCGTGGCGCTGTCGGACGCGGTTTCCAGGCATGACCGTCTCCCGCTCACGGCCTTTCTCCCGTGCCTTCGTCGCGCAAGCCCGGCGCAGCCCCGCCGCGCCACCGCTCCCCGTCACGGAAGGAAGGCGGTCGTGAGCTTTTATGCACGCATGAACGGAAATCGAATCATGCGCCGTTCAGCCGATAAAGTCGTCCGCGTCGGCGGGGACGTCGGTGGGCGACGCGTCGGGCGCGGGGGTGGCGTCGGGGACGGGCGTGGCGGTGCCGGTCGATACGCCGTTGTTCTGGAAGGTGATCACCGCCATGTTGTCCACGCGCACGCACGTCAGCGTGTACGCGCCGGTCTGCCGCGCGTACTGGCCGTCGGTATCCTTCATGCCCTGCACCACGTCGGTTACCAGCGCATAACGGCGCTCCGGCTCGGCGCCGGCGTCCATGGCCATGAGAAACGCGTAGCTGTGGTAGCCGGAGATGGCAAAATCGTTATACACCGTGGAACCGTACGTCATGCCGGCCGGCGCGGTCAGGCGGATCTCGCAGGCCTCGATCACGCCCGCGCTGTCGGCCGTCACGGTCACGGTGAGCACGTCGCCCAGCAGATCGTAATAGACGCGGCCGTCGTCGCTTCCGCTGCTCCGCTGGGAAAGCACCATCGGCAGCAGGTGGCGGCCGTCGTTTTCGTTGATGAAGGTGACGTCGGCTTTATAGTAATCCAAAAACGTGGCGTAGTTCTGGCCCGTCAGGGCGAGCGCGCCGCCGGGCGCCAGCAGGGCGAGCGCCAGCAGCCAGGCGTACAGTCGTTTCAGTCGCTTCATGCGTTGCCTCCTTGCCGCCATCGCGGCGCGCTAAGCATAGCATGATCCGCGCCGGTTTTCAAGCCGGCGGGGCTTTGCCGGATGCCGGGCGGCGTTTCGCGCCGCTTCGGTCCGGCCGCTTTTTGCGGCCTTCCGGGAGGAAAACGGCGACGCGCCGCGAATGGGTTGCAGGAAAACCCGGAAGGAGGGACGACCATGGTCGGCTTTTTGGAACAAACCTTTGTCCTGCGCGCGGCGGATACCGACGCGCGCGGCGAGTGGCGGCCCGGGAGCATGTTTCTGGCGATGCAGGAGGCCGGGGGCGCGCAGAGCGAAAGCCTCGGCATCGGCATGACCGCCCTGCGGGAACGAAACCTCGCCTGGGTGATCAACCGTGCGCGGCTGCACCTGACGCGCGCGCCGCGCATCGGCCAGACCGTTACCCTGCGCACATGGCCCAAAACCCCGCAGCATTTCTTTTTCCCGCGCTATTATCAGTTCTGGGCGGACGGGCAGCCGGTCGGGGCCGCCTCCACCCTGTATGTTCAGCTGGACCTGACCGCGCGGCGCATGGCCAAGCCTTGGCTTTGTGACCATACGGAACTCAACTGCGACCTGGAACCGCCCCTGCCGCTGCCCGGAGGCATCCCCGCGCTGGATGCGCCCGCGGAAACGTTCGGGCGGGTTGCCCGCTATTCCGATCTGGACATCAACGGACACGTGAACAACGCCCGCTACCTGGACTGGTTTGGCGACTGTTTCGACCATGCCGCCCACGGCGCGCGGGCGCTTGAGGATCTGCTGATTCACTACAACCGGGAGATCCGCCCCGACGAGGCTGTGACCCTGACCCTGCGCAACGGGGGCGCAACCAGCGTGCTCAAGGGCGAATGCGACGGCGCGCCCTGCTTTGCCATCGGCGCGCAGTGGCGGGAGCGGCGCTGAACGGCAACCTTACCAAGGCGCAGGGCCCGGGTCGCACGGCGCCGGCAGGCCAGGCGGCGCGGGCACGGCAAGGCGCGGGCACGCGCCGGCGCGCTGCCCCGAGGCTTCCTTTGCCGCAGCCGCGCGGCTCAGGCGTACGACGGCGCGCCAACCGCACGCTGTCCCACGGTTGCCCTTCGGCCGCCAAGAGCGCAGCACGCATCGGAAAACGCCGCAACCCCGCCCTTGGGATGCGGCGCGGGCAGGCTTTGGTTCAGCCCTCCCCGTTCCCTCCGCGCCGCGGGCCGCATACGGCCCGCGGCGCTTTCGACGCCCGCCCGCCCCGCCGGAAATGTGAGAACTGGGAACGATTTCTGTTCCGGATTTGTTCCATTCACAGAAAGATCAGGGGAGGGCATCAGCCATGAACCGTCTGGGGATCGGCCTGCCGGTTTGCGCGCTGCTTTGCCTGTGCGGGACGGCGCTCGCGCGGCAGCCCGTTCAGGCGGTAACAGCCAACATGAACTGGATGGATCGGGTTCGGCTCCGCGCCCGGCCGGATGCGGACGCGCCGGTGCCGGGCCGCTGTTTTTCGGGCGCGCGTAACGGTGCTGGAGGCGGAGGGCGACTGGTGGCACGTGCGCGTCGACGAACGGGAAGGGTATATGATGAGCCGGTACCTGACGGCCGAGGTGCCGGCGGATGCCGCAGCCAATGAGCTCACGGCGCATTTCTCCCGTGATTTGGTCGCGCAAGCCCGACGCAG
This sequence comes from Clostridiales bacterium, assembly GCA_012517815.1. Lineage (GTDB taxonomy): Bacteria > Bacillota > Clostridia > Christensenellales > Aristaeellaceae > CAXXOK01. The sequence goes on along the minus strand of JAAYUF010000065.1, from coordinate 2,270 downwards.
CCCCGCTGCGCCTCCGCTTCCGTTCCCCGTCCCGGCCGAAAATCGCCCGTGCGCTTTTACGCATTCACGAATGGCAATGGGAAAAAGGGCGGCCTGAACCCACGCCGGACGCCAGGATGGCGGCGGCCGACGGACAGCCGTAAATGGAACCGAAGGGCCGATCCCACCGTGAAAACGGTGAAATCGGCCCCCGGTTTTTTGGAACGGACGCCATGCGTGCCGCCGCTCGCCCCACCGCGCCTGCGGCGCTATGCGCTCGCCCGGGTTTCACCGCTATGGCGGCGGGAAAGGGGATTGGGGCGGCCCAAACCCCGCAAGAGCTTTGCCCAGAACCCGCCTGCGCGGCGGCGGGGGTGGCCTGCCGGTTTTGCGTCGCTCGCCGGGCACGGCCGTGCGGCAACCCTTTGGGATGGCGCAGCGTTACGCCAGCTCCTTCTCGATCAGCTTGGACAGCGCGTAGACGTCCTTATCCATTTCCCGCTGGTCGGGGCCTTCGATCATCACGCGGACCAGCGGCTCGGTGCCGCTGGCGCGGATCACCAGACGGCCCTTGTCCTTGTACTTGGCCTCCAGCTCGTCCATCTTGGCCTTGATTTTCGGGTTCTTGTCAAACTCAAACTTGCGCGCGTCGTCCACATGGGCGGCAAACTGGCTCTGGGGCATCAGTTGCATGACGCCCGCGAGGCGGCTCAGCGGCGTCTGGCTGACCACCATGGCGGTGATCACCTGCACGGCGGTCACCAGCCCGTCGCCGGTGGTGTTGTAATCCAGCATGATCACGTGGCCGCTCTGCTCGCCGCCCAGCGTGTGGCCGTCGGCCAGCATCTTTTCCAGCACGTAGCGGTCGCCCACCCGTGTTTTTTCCATGCGGATGCCGTGCTTTTTCATGGCGATCTCCAGGCCCATGTTGCTCATCACGGTCGTCACGAGCGTGTTGTTGCGCAGCAGGCCTTTTTCCTTCATGTGGATGGCCAGGAGCGCCATCACCTGATCGCCGTTGATCACCTGCCCGCGCTCGTCGGCGGCGATCAGGCGGTCCGCGTCGCCGTCGAAGGCGAAGCCCACGTCCGCGCCCAGCTCCCGCACCAGCTCGCACAGGCGCTGGGGATGGGTGGAGCCGCAGTTGTCGTTGATGTTGGTGCCGTCGGGCTCGTGGTAGTAGCAGCTCACGTGCGCGCCCAGTTCCTTGAACACCATCGGGGCGACCTCATAGCTCGCGCCCTGCGCGCAGTCCAGTACCACGTGCAGCCCGTCCAGCCGCACGGCGGTGGTTTCCTTCACGAAGTCCACATAGCGGCGCACGGCGTTGCGCTGGCGCACCGGCCGGCCCACGCGGTCGCCCACGGGCATTTCGAAATCGGCGGGAGGGCCGTTGTGGACGATCTCCTCCATGCGGTCCTCCAGCGCGTCGGGGAGCTTGTAGCCGTTTTTGTCAAAGAACTTGATGCCGTTGTATTCCACGGTGTTGTGGCTTGCGCTGATCACCGCGCCGGCGTCCGCCTCGTAGTAGCGCGTCAGGTAGGCGATGGCGGGGGTGGGCATCACCTCCACCAGCACCGCGCGCGCCCCAAGGCTGCAGATGCCCGCGACCAGCGCGCTTTCCAGCATTTCGCCGCTGATGCGGGTATCGCGCCCCACCAGAATGGTCGGGCGGCGCACGTCGCTGGCGAGCACCGCGGCGCTCGCCTGACCCAGCCGGTAGGCCAGTTCGCAGGTCAGTTCCGTATTGGCGATGCCCCGCACGCCGTCGGTACCGAATAATCGAGCCATCGATTCATCTCTCCTTCCGGTTGTGGGAAAACGGATTCCGGCCGCTGCCGGGCGGTCGGCCCGGGAACGGTCGCGGGGATTGCTTCCGCCCCAGAGCCGGACGCCGCGCGCCCGCGGCCCGGCGGGACGGTTTTTCGGGATTGCGTTTCAGGGGGTATCGAGGTTCGCCCAGCCGCCCCGGGCGGGGGAAACCGTTTGCAGGGGAGGCTCCCGTCAGCCGGCGCGGGCGCTCCGCAGCGGTCGGCGGCGCTGTCCAGCGGGCGCGAAACCCCCGCGGCCTCCCTGCCGCGCGCTGCGATGGCCGAACCCCGCAAACCGGGGCGGACCGCACCCCCGCCAAGGGCAGGGGCAAACGGCCGGGGCGCAGCCCCGCTCAAGGGAGGGGGGCCGGATAACCTTACGGGATAAAAGGCGCGGAGGACCGTTCGCCGGCTCCTTGAAAACCGGGATCGCCACGCCGCCCAACCGCGCGGCGTGGCTGGCCGCCGCGCCGAAACGGG
>JAAYUF010000064.1 GCA_012517815.1 Clostridiales bacterium | reverse complement strand
TGTTCCCATCCCGAACACAGAAGTTAAGCCTCAGCACGTCGATGGTACTTGGCTGGTAACGGCCCGGAAGAGTAGATCGCCGCCGCATTCCACATACCTTATGCAAAGAGCCTTCGTGTCTACGAAGGCTCTTTGCGTTGCTTGGACGGATTCTGTTCCGCAAGGCGGATAAATCCTGACGGACGAGAGATTCACCCGGCCAGATATGAAACGGGTAACATCGAAGGCACGCGGACCCCTCGATCGTTGCGGATGAAAAGCAGCTTTCGTCGCAGAGCAACGCCTAATATAGCGCAGGCGATGACCGCGCCATCAGAGACCAATGCGTAAACGACCGTTGCGCGCCGGTCAAGCCGGTATCTGAGGCTGAATGCGCGCTTAACCTATCTGCGCAGAAGAACGCGCAGTGAAGAAGGAGCCCTTCTTTTTCGCGGCGCATCCGTCATCGGCACAGCCATGCGCAAGCGAACGGCAGTACGGTAAACCTCCAAAAGCATCCCGTGTCCAACGATCAAACGGAAGGCTCATTTGTGCGGTAATGCATCTGGACGAATTGGTTGTACCTGCGCACGCTATCAAGCGTCAGTTCCGTGGAGGCATCCTGCTTCCCAAACAGCGGGATCCCATCGCCCAACAGGATAGGAGCTACGGTGACGACCCATTCGTCGATCAGGCGCTGTTCCTGCAACGCTTGAATCAGCTTCCCGCCCCCGACCACCCAGATGCTCTTCCCGGCTTCTGCTTTCAGATAGCGGGCAAACTCGACCGGATCGCCGGAAACCGTCAGGACACGTTCGACCGGCGGTTCCAGCGGTGTGGACGTGACCACGTAACAGCGCTGTTCCCGGTAGGGAAACTGCTCCGCGCCAACGTTGCGCAGCAGCCAGTCGTAGGTACGGCGGCCCATCAGGATGGTATCCATCGTCGCAATAAAATCTCCGTAGCCGTTATCCCCTTCGCCTTTGGTGCCTGTCAGCCAATCCAGGCTTTCGTTGCGCGTCGCGAGATAACCGTCCAAACTGATGGCTATGAATACTACCAACTTTCTGGCCATCGCTACCCTCCTGTCTCCTCACGGTCCATATGGGCAATTCGGATCAGATGCCCGGGCTGCAAGCCGCGAGATAGTCTGCGACATTCATCCTTGCCGCAAGCATGGATCCGGGTTTCGCTGAGAACCATAGCTATACTACCCGGATCCGATGCGGCCGAACCGACAGCGCATTTGATCTGTCAAACATCAAAGCCGCACGCCCCGCGCACGCGCGGCCGGCACCGATGTCCTGCTCTCCGTTGGGAAGGATGGTTTTCGCACGCCCCGCGCACGCGCGGCCGGCACCGATGTCCTGCTCTCCGTTGGGAAGGATGGTTTTCGCACGCCCCGCGCACGCGCGGCCGGCACGAGAGATAGCCCACGCGATAACGAGCAGCACACGCCCAGTCAGGTATTCCTTCCCGGAACGACCACTTGCCAGCGGGTTGCAGTCTCTGGCACCGGCAGAGGATGGAACGGCAACAATCTTCTTATACGCTTACGCATCGTGCCGCCACGCCCGGAGCGGGATGCCGGATGCCTGCTTCAGCAAGAACACCGCTGCCAAACAATATAAAAAGCCGCCGGCGAAGACCCGCCGACGGCTTAAACGCCTGTGAACCACAGGCGTTTATTGCAGGGGATGCGATTACTTGTTCACGCTGTCCTTGAGCGCTTTGCCGGCTTTGAAGACGGGCGCCTTGGACGCCGCGATCTTGATCTGCTCGCCGGTGCGGGGGTTGCGGGCCACGCGCGCGGGGCGTTTGCGAACTTCGAAAGAGCCGAAACCGACAACCTGAACCTTCTCGCCGCCGGCAAGAGCCTCGGTGATGGATTCGGTCACAGCGCCCAGGGCTTTTTCGGCATCCTTCTTGGTGAAGCCAGTCTTTTTTACGATAGCGGCAGTCAATTCAGCTTTGTTCATAGGTAAGTTCCTCCTTCGTCATTGGGCCACGTAACATGGCACATTTCGGGAAAACCTTCGAAAAGCAGATAGTTAGCCCTCATGCGGCTGTCTCACTTGCTTTTCTGCTTCCCAGTATACATCCATTTCGGATAAAGTCAAGTCCTCAACTGATTTTCCGGCCTTATTGATATTTTCTTCCATTCCGCGAAACCGACCGACGAACTTATCCGTGGACGCGAACAACGCAATATCCGGATTTTTCCCGCAAAGCCGGCAAACGTTGACGACGGAGAAGAGCAGATCGCCCAGTTCCATCTCCGGATTCCGGCCCTGCGCAAGGCATTCGCGTACTTCGGCAGCTTCCTCGTCCACCTTTTGCAGGGCGGAAGCGGCGTCGGGAAAATCGAACCCCACTTTGGCCGCTTTTCGCTGCACCTTATCCGCCCGCATCGTGGCGCTCAGACCCGCGGAGATGTCGTCCATCGCCTCCGCTACGCTGCGGATGCCCCGCTGGCTGCGCTTGATGGCCTCCCAGTTGTCCAGCACCTGCGCGGAGGTATCCGCGCGCACGGTGCCAAAGATATGCGGGTGGCGCTCGATCATCTTGCCGGTGATCGCCGTGGTCACGTCCTCGATGTCGAAATCGCCGTGCTGGCGAGCGATTTCCGCGTGGAAGACCACCTGCAGGAGCACGTCTCCCAGCTCGTCGTACATGTGAGCGGTATCGCCTTCGCGCACCGCGCCGATGAACTCGTAGCACTCCTCCAGCAGATGGGTGAGCAGGCTTTCGTGGCTCTGTTCCCGATCCCACGGGCATCCGTCGGGCGCGCGCAGGCGCGTCATCACGGCGACGAGATCGTCCATGTCAAACCGTGTGCGTTCCGCCATAGGGCGGGCGGGAACATAGCAGGCAGTCAGATGATCGTAGGCGGCCTGGCGGTCCAGCGCGTAAAGCGGGATCGCCGCCATGGAGAGGCGGCCCTCGTTGTCTCCGGTGAAGAAACGCAGGACCGTGTCGTCCGGCAACAGGCGCATCAGGCGCAGCTTGCATTCGCCGGCGCACGCGGCGCTGTGCAGCTCCGCTAGCAGCAACGGTTCGCCCGGCGATACGCGCGCGCTGCGGAAGTCCTCGGCGGCGCAGAGGCGCACCCCCTCCGGGCGCTCGGGCAGCATCGCCAGACAGCGGTCGGCATGGCTTACGCCCGGCAGGACGCGCACGGCAACGTCCGCGCCGGCGGCCCCGCGAAGGGCCGACAGGGTCGAATCCATCGCCGGGTCGGCGACGGCGTACGCCACATCGCCCGAACGCGCCAGCGCAAGCAGGTTTTCGGCGGCGCGGCGGTTGAAGGCGTCAAAATCCTCGCACGCCTCGTAGAGCGCATCCAGCGTCGAATATGCGATCCGGTTTGCCGCAAGCCAGGCGCCAAGCGGATGGCGTCCGGTACGCAACACCAGCGTCCGCGCCCGGGTGAGCGTCTGCTCGCCCTCCCGTGTCAGCAGGGAAGCATCCCCCGTGGAAATGGCGACCACCGTGATGGTAGACAATGTCGGCATCCTCCTCATTCGTGGGCGTTGGGGTTCGTCGGGCCGCGGCGGCGCTTACCCAGCCTCCGCGTGAAGGGTTTCAGGTCGGCGGCGGTCATCGCGCCCAGCAGGATCGCCAGCCCGCCGTAGACGATGACGCCCGCCAGAATCAGCACGAGGGTCACCAGCCGGCTGGAAGGCAGAGCCTTCTGCAGGAGGTAGATCGCGCCGCCCATGCCGGCCGTCGCCAGAAGCGGCTTGATGAAAATGCCCATGGGATCGTAGGGCAGGCGCGCGTACTTGTGCACGTAATAGAGGTTGGGCAGCATGCTCACCCCGTAGCACACCAGCGAGCCCATCGGCGCGCCGTAGATGTTGATTTCCCGCATGCCGATCAGGTTATAGTTGATCAGGATCTTAAAACCGACCCCCAGCAGCAGCGTGTACATCGGGATGCGCTGCTTACGCAGCCCCTGCAGGATGCCGCTGGTGGCCTGCACCACCGTAAACAGCACGATGGTAAAGCTGGAGATGGAGAGCAGCTCCGCCGTCTGCGCCAGCGCTTCGCGGGAGGGGAAGCTGTAGATCAGCGTCAGGATCGGGCGGGCGAGCATGCTCATGCCCAGGCTGCAGGGCAGGCCGATCAGGAACGCCATGCGAAGGCCCGTGTGGCTTTGCCTGCGCACCGTTCGCCAGTCACGGCGGGCGACGCCCGCGGAAACCGCCGGCACCAGGCTCATCGAGATGGCCTGCGCCAGCGCCGTGGGCACGTTGATCAGGTTGATGACATAGCCCGAATAGCGGCCGTACATCGCGCGCGCCTCATCCCGCGCGAAGCCGGCGGAGCTGATCAGCTGATTGACCACCATGCCGGAATCGATAAACGCCGCCAGCGGCACGATGCAGGCTGCGAGGGTGATCGGTATCGCCAGCGCCAGCAGCTTGCGTAGCATCTCGCCCTGGCCCATGGTCTCGGCTTCCTCCTGCTGGGGCAGCCGGAGGAACACGCGGCGGTTTTTGCGGTAGACGAGGGTCATGTAGAACAGCGCAAACGCTTCACCGATGGAGTTGCCCAGCAGCGCGCCGGCCGCCGCGAAGCCGATGTTGATCTGCGACGGGTCTGCCATGCCGACGCGGGAGCCCAGATAAGCCAGCGGGAGCGAGATGATCACCTTGCCCACCTGCTCGATCAGCTGGCTGATGGCGGTGGGGAACATGTTCTGCTGCCCCTGCATGAAGCCGCGGAACGCGCTCATGGTGCACACGATCACCAGTGCCGGCGCGATGGCGATAAAGCCCGCCCGCGTTTCCGGATCGCCAACGCGTTCGCTCAGAAAAGGGTTGAACACGATCATCAGCAGCGTGCCCAGCGCGCCCAGCAGCGTCAGGATGGAAAGCGCGCTGCGGAAAAAGCGGTGCGCGTTGCGCGGGTCGTCCTTGGCCAGGCTGTAGCTGACCATGCGGCTGATGGCGACCGGCAGGCCCGCGGAGGAAAGGGTCAGCAGCAAATTGTAGGTAGGGAAAACGAGCTGGAACGTTCCCAGCCCCTGCTCGCCGATCAGCCAGGCCAGCGGGATGCGGTAGAGCACCGCCACCAGCTTGCAGATCAGCCCCGTGATTCCCAGTACCGTCATCCCGCCGACGATGGATTTTTGCTTATCGCTCACCCTGGCGCCTCCGCTTTCATGGTCAACGACCATTATAGCAGATTTTACCCCTGAGGCAAGAGCGGCCGGCCGACAGGAGGCAGGGCCGTGTAGGACTACAATACAAATTGGACATCGAAGAAAAGGAATGAAGGATAAGACAAGAAGCGGTATAGTTGAGTTGCAACACACCAACAAACCGAAAGGAGCCTTACCCTTCATGAACAGCATAACACAGGACATGAG
>JAAYUF010000063.1 GCA_012517815.1 Clostridiales bacterium | reverse complement strand
GCGGGCGGCGGCCGGACCGGCCCCCCGCCTGCGCGGGCGACGAAGCCGGTCCCGACGCGCCCGGCGGCCGTCGGCCTCTGCCCTCCGCGTGCCGCCAAGGCGGGGGAAAGCGCCCCGACCGGCGGCGCGGGCCGCTCGCAAAACCCGCCGCCCGAGCCGCCCGGAACGGGCGCGACCCTGTCCGACGCTTCGCGCTTGAAAGATGGCGCGGGTTGCGTTATACTGTGGGCACGCGCATTTTGCGACAGGCAACGTTTGAAGGGGGACCGCCCATGGCAACGGATTTGGACATCGCCCGCGCGGCGACGCTTGCGCCCATCGGAACCATCGCCGAGGCGGCGGGGTTTGCGCCGGATACGCTTTCGCCGTACGGCCGCTATATCGCCAAAGTCGACCGGCGCGCCTATCTGGACCGGCCGCAGAAGGCCAAACTGGTGCTGGTGACGGCCGTTAACCCCACGCCCGCGGGCGAGGGCAAAACCACCGTGTCCGTTGCGCTGGCCGACGGCATGACGGCAAGCGGCCGGCGCGCGATGCTGGCCCTCAGGGAGCCTTCGCTGGGCCCGGTGTTCGGCATGAAAGGCGGGGCGACCGGCGGCGGCTACGCGCAGGTGGCGCCCATGGAAAGCATCAACCTGCACTTTACCGGCGACCTGCACGCGATCACCGCGGCCAACAACCTCCTGTGCGCCATGATCGACAACCACATCCAGCAGGGCAACCCCTTGGACATCGACCCCCGGGAGGTGTGTTTCCGCCACTGCCTGGACGTAAACGACCGCCAGCTTCGCCAGATCGTGCAGGGGCTGGGCGGCGCGAAAAACGGCACCCCCCGCGAGGACGGGTTTGACATTACCGCCGCCAGCGAAGTGATGGCGGTGTTCTGCCTGGCGTCCGATCTGGACGATCTCAGGGCGCGGCTGGGGCGCATCGTGGTGGCCTATACCCGCGCGGGCGCGCCGGTCACCTGCCGGGAGGTGGGCGCGGCGGGCGCGATGACGGCGCTGCTGCGCGACGCGTTTGACCCCAACCTGGTGCAGACGCTGGACGGCACGCCCTGCCTGATGCACGGCGGACCGTTTGCCAATATCGCCCACGGCTGCAACAGCGTGGCCGCGACCACGCTGGCCCTGCGGATGGCGGATTATGTCGTCACCGAGGCGGGCTTCGGCGCCGACCTTGGCGCGGAAAAATTTCTGGATATCAAATGCCGGATGAACGGCCTGTGGCCCAGCGCGATCGTGCTGGTGGCGACCCTTCGGGCGCTCAAGCACCACGGCGGGGCGCCCAGGGACGGGCTATCCGGCCCAAACCGTACCGCGCTGGAAAAAGGCGTGGCAAACCTGCTCTCGCACGCCCAAAACATCCGCGAGGTATGGCGGACCCCCGTCGTGGTGGCGGTCAACCGTTTCGCCACCGACGAGCCGGGGGAAATCGCCTTCCTGCGCGAGGCGATGAAAGCCCTGGACGTGCCCTGTGAGCTGTGCGAAGGTTGGGCACAAGGCGGAAAGGGGGCGATCCTTTTGGCAGACGCGGTCTGTCGGGCTGCCGATGGCAACCCTGCCCCGGAACCCCATTTCACCTATGGGGAGGACCTGCCCCTGCGGGAGAAGATCGAGACGGTCGCCAAACGCATCTACCACGCGGGGTCGGTCCGCTTCGCAGACGAAGCCGCCAAGGCGCTGGCCCGCTTCGAGCGGGACGGCTACGGGCGCAGCCCCGTCTGCGTCGCCAAGACCCAGTATTCCATGAGCGATGACCCCGCCCTTCTGGGCGCGCCTTCCGGGTTCGAGCTGACGATCCGCTCCGCGCGGCTGAGCGCCGGCGCGGGCTTCGTGGTCGCGTTCGCCGGGGGCATCATCGCCATGCCGGGCCTGCCCAAACAGCCGGCCGCGCTGGGCATCGACGTGGACGAGCGGGGCGAGATCGTCGGCCTGTTCTGATCCCGACCAAACGTTCAAGAAACCGCAGCCGCCCGAGCGGGCGGCGGGAGGAGCTTTGATATGGAGAATTCTCAGATTGAGCTTTTGCAGCTTTTGCAGCAGGATTGCCGCATGCCGTTGGAAAAACTGGCCGTGATGCTGGGCGAACCCATGGAGGCCGTCGGCCGGATGATCGACGATATGGAGAAGCGCGGCATCATCCTGCGCTACGCCCCCGTGATCAACTGGGACAAGACCGAGCGCGAGCGCGTGGAGGCCATGATCGAGGTGCGCGTGACGCCTCAGCGGGACGAGGGCTTCGACGCCATCGCCAAGCGCATCTATCGCTTCGACGAGGTCAAGTCCGTCTACCTCATGAGCGGCGCCTACGATCTTCTGCTCCTTGTGGAGGCCCACACCCTGAAGGATTTGGCCTATTTCGTGAGCACCAAGCTCAGCGTTCTGGAGACCGTGACCGGCACGGCCACGCACTTCGTGCTCAAGCGCTACAAGAGCGACGGCGTCATCTTCGAGGGGGATGCCCAGGACAAGCGACTGGCGGTGAACCCGTAATGGATTACAGCCGCTACTGGAACCCGGAGATTGCGGCCGTGCCCAAAAGCGGCATCCGCAAGTTCTTCGACATTGTGCAAACCATGCCGGGCGCCATATCCCTGGGCGTGGGCGAGCCGGACTTCGTGACCCCCTACCACATCCGCAACGCCGCCATCGACAGCCTCCTGGACGGGGAAACGCAGTACACCAGCAACTGGGGGCGGCTCACCCTGCGCAAGGAAATCGCCTTCTACCTGAAAAACCGCTACGGCCTGACCTACGATCCACACACCGAGGTGCTGGTGACCGTGGGCGCCAGCGAGGGCATCGATCTGGCGATGCGCGCGCTGCTCAGGGCCGGCGACGAGGTGCTGGTGCCCGAACCCAGCTACGTGAGCTACCGCCCCGGCGTGGTGTTCGCGGGCGGCGTGGCCGTGCCCATCAAAACCGAGGAAAGCCGCAACTTCGTGCTGACCCCCGAGGAGCTGGAGGCCGCCGTGACCCCCCGCACCCGCGCGGTGATCCTGCCCTACCCCAACAACCCCACCGGCGCGGTGATCGACCGGGCGGCGCTGCAAAAGCTGCGCGACGTGATCCTCAGGCACGACCTGTTCGTGATCAGCGACGAAATCTACAGCGAGCTTACCTATAGCCCCGAGGGGCACGCGAGCATCGCGGGCCTCCCGGAAATGTGGGAGCGCACCGTGTACATCAACGGGTTCAGCAAGGCGTTCGCCATGACCGGCTGGCGCGTGGGCTACCTGTGCGCGCCCGCGCCGCTGATGGATGTGATGGTGAAGATTCACCAGTACACCATCATGTGTGCCTCCACGCAGGGGCAGGTGGCCGCCGAGGAAGCCCTCCGGCAGGGCCGGGAGGACGATTACGCCGACGTGGCGCTCATGCGCCGCAGCTACGACCACCGCCGCAGGCTGATGTTTGACGCCTTCCGGCAAATGGGGCTTTCCTGTTTCGAGCCGCTGGGCGCGTTCTACGTGTTCCCCGGCATCCGTGGCACGGGGCTTACCAGCGAAGTCTTCTGCGAGCGCCTGCTCAAGGAGAAGGAAGTCGCCTGCGTGCCGGGCACGGCCTTCGGGGCGTGCGGGGAAGGGCACATCCGCTGCTGCTACGCCACCGCGCTGGATAAGCTGGACACCGCCCTCAGCCGGATCGCCGATTTCGTGAAAACCCTGTGATCCAAGGCCGGAACGGGCGGGCGGCGAACGAAAAACCCGCCCCGTTCCGGCCCGTTGTTTTCAGGGGATGCTTTCGCGCGGCCGGGACGTTTGTATGGCGTCGGGATGCGCGCGCGGCGGGTTCGCCGAGGGCGAGAGCCGCCCCCGGCTACGCGGCCGACGCCGCGCCCCGTCACGACGGCCGTGTCGCGCCCCGTGCGGAAAACGCCGCGCCCCTTCCGTCGCGCCGCGCCCCTTCCGCCGCGCTGAGCTTCATCCGCCGCGCCGCGCCCCGCTAGGTATACGCCGCGCCCCGTCCGGTATACGCCGCGCCACATCCGTCGCGCCGCGCTCCGTCCGATACGCGCCTCTCTCCGTCCGCCATGCCGCGCTCCGTTCGTCGCGCCGCGCTCCGTCCGATACGCGCCTCTCTCCGTCCGCCATGCCGCGCACCGTCCGTCGTGCTGAGCTTCATCCGGTGCGCCGCGCTCCGTCCGCCATGCCGCGCCCCGTCCGGAAAACGCCGGACCTTCCGCCCGCATCCACCGCATCGCCTGCGCGTTCCCCACGGCGCCTTTGCCCTTCCCGGCTGCGCCCGAGGAACGCTTCCCCCGCGATTGTATAAGGAGGTACCCCATGCTGCGTAAACTGACCGCGCTCTTTCTGCTGGTTTGCCTGCTCCTGCCCGCCGCCGCCCTGGCCACCGAGGACGAGGAGGATGTTTCCATCGCCGACGTGCTGGGCACCGGTACCGATGCCCAGAGCGACGCCGCCGTGCCGGATTCCCAGGCCGTAACCCCGGTGGACCGCGCCGCGCCGGTGTACGAGCTGGACGGGTCCATCGTCCTCAAGCTCACCTTCGGGGGCGATTTTACCATCGGGGACAACGTGCAGGCCAAAGGCAAGTCCATTTTTGAACAGGAGCTGGACAAGCAGAAGAACGATCTGAACTTTCCCTTCCGCAACACGAAGGGAATTCTCCAAAGCGACGACCTGACCGTGCTCAATTTCGAGGGCACGCTCACCACCGCCGGGCGCAACCCCACGAAGCTTGCAAACCAGTTCCTCTTCCGCGCCAACCCCGCCTATGTGACCATGCTGCCCGACAACGGCGTGGAGTGTGTGTCGCTGGAGAACAACCACGTGCTGGACATGGGCGAGGAGGGCCTGGCCGAAACCAAAAAGACGCTGACCGACGCGGGGGTGCTGTACTACTGCGAAAGCGAGCCGCTCCTCTTCACCCTCAGGGGCGTGAAAATAGGCATGCAGGCCTATCAGACGTTCGACCAGTACGACCGGCTGTTTACCCAGGTACCACAGGACGTGGCCGCGCTCAAGGAGCAGGGCTGCGAGCTGGTGATCCTGAGCATGCACTGGGGCGCGGAAAAGGATTACGCGCCCAATGAAAACCAGCAGAAGCTCGCCAAGCTGGCCATCGACGCCGGCGCGGATCTGGTGGTGGGGCACCACAGCCACCGCATCAACCCCATCGAGCAGTACAACGGCAAATACATCGTCTACTCGCTGGGCAACTTCTGCTTCGCGGGCCACAACAAACCCGACGATATGAGCACCTTCCTGTTCCAGATCAAGTTCCGCGTCAAGGACGGCGTCGCGCAGGACGACGGGTTTATCATCATCCCGGCGCGCATTTCCAGCAATGTCAAGTACAACGATTTTATTCCCACCCCCTACGAAAAGCAGGAAAACATCGAAAGCGTCCTGAGCGTTCTGCGCAAGAACGGGCAGAAGCTCGATAATCCCGTGACCGACTACCCGCTCTCCTGGCCGGACGAGGAGTAACCCACCCGCATTCCCCGCCCGCCCCTCCCCCCAGAACGACGAGAAACGGAGCGATGCCTGTGGCATACTGCGCGTATTGTAAAACCCGCATCCTGCCCAACAATCAGAAGTGCCCCAGTTGCGGGAGCACCCGGTTTATCGAGGACGCGCCGTCCCCCGCGCCGGAACCGCAGGTGGAGTACCGCACCGTCTACCTGGAAAAGCCCGTGTACCGAACCGTATACGTGGAGCAGCCGGTGGTGCGCACCGTTTCGCCAAAAAGCTGGGGCGTGGCGCTGGCGCTGTGCCTGCTGGGCGGCGGGTGGGGCCTGCACCGCTTCTACGTGGGCAAGGCCGGCTCGGGGGTCATGTTCCTGCTCACGTTCGGCTGGTTTGGGCTGGGCTGGCTGATCGACCTGATTACGATTGCCAGCGGCAACTTCCGCGACCGGGACGGATTGCCGCTGACCCGACTGGAAAAGCCCGTGTACCGCACCGTGTATGTGGATCAACCGGTGGTGCGCACCGTTTCCCCCAAAAGATGGGGCGTGGCGCTGGTGCTGTGCCTGCTGGGCGGCGGGTGGGGCCTGCATCGCTTCTACGCGGGCAAGGTTGGCTCGGGGATCCTGTTCCTGCTTACCTTCGGCTGGTTTGGGCTGGGCTGGCTGATCGACCTGATTACGATCGCCAGCGGCAACTTCCGCGACCGGGACGGATTGCCGCTGACCCGATAGGAGGCGCGCCATGCCGCACGTGCTTGGCCAACGGATTCTGCTGCGCGAGTACCGCCCGGACGATCTGGTCGCTATCTGCGCCTGGACGAACGATCGGTAGACCGTCCGCTACCTTTCTTCCCGCTACTGGATGCCCCAGAGCCAGGCCGACGCGGCCGACTTTCTGGACCACGCGATGCACGCGGGTTCCAACGGGGCCTTTTTTGTGATCGCCGATCCCGGGGACGAGCGCTATCTGGGGCAGATCGACCTGACCAGCATCAACTGGAAGCTGCGCAGCGCCGACATGGCCATCGTGATGGGCGCGGAAGGGCAGCGAAACCGCGGCATCGGCACCGAAGCCATCGGGCTGATGCTGGAATACGCCTTCCTCACCCTCGGGCTGGAGCGGGTGGAGCTGGAAGTCGCCACCGCGAACGCGCGCGCGATCCGCTGCTATGAAAAGGCCGGCTTCCGCCACGAGGGCGTCAAGCGCCACGCGTTCAGGATTGACGGCGAGTACGCCGATCTGGCGGTGATGGCGGTGCTTTCGGGCGAATGGCGCGCCGCAAGAGCCGCGGAAGGCGGCGACAGGGGCGAGGCGGGCCGGGCCGGTAAAGACGGTTAAGGCAGGCCGGCAGGGCGTGCCGGGGCGGGAGCGTGCGTGGCAAACGGTTTACCGGGGGGATACGCGGTTCGGGGCTGCGCCGGGTGGAATGGGCCGCGTGGGGCGGCGGCGAACCCGGGCGGACGGCTGTTGCCGCTCGCCTCACAGCGCCTGCGGCGCTGTTCGCTCGCTCCGGGTCAGGTTTTGTAGAAACGGAATGGGGCGTTGGGATTCCACCCCAAGCCCCGCAAGGGCTTCGCCCTTGACCCATCGCCGCTGCGGCGGGGGTAAGTCAGGCGCTGGCCGCGCGGCATGCGCGGCTTTTTGATAGGCCGCGGCCCGTTCCGTCAGCCGCCGTTTTTTACGCGGGGATTGACTTTCCACATAAATTTCGGATACAATAAATTTTCGTGGGGGTTGGCGTTTCGCCGCCTGGCAAACAGCCCCGCCGGCGGTCTTTGGGCCGCGGCGGACGGGAGGGTAAGGAACGGATGGGAAAGATCGTTGCGAAGTTTGGGGGCAGTTCGCTGTCCGACGCGGGCCAGTTCCGGAAGGTGCGCGATATCCTTGTGGCGGATCCCAATCGTGCGTACGTGGTGCCCAGCGCTCCCGGCCGGCGGTTTGACAAGGACGACAAGGTGACCGATCTGCTCTACGCCGCGTTCCGCCTGCACCGGGACGGCGGCGCATGGACGGAAGTTTTGGCCCGGGTGGAGGACCGCTACCGCCAAATCGCGGCCGATCTGGGGCTCAAGCTGGATCTGGAGGCCGAGCT
The DNA here is from genome assembly GCA_012517815.1 of Clostridiales bacterium. Taxonomy (GTDB): domain Bacteria; phylum Bacillota; class Clostridia; order Christensenellales; family Aristaeellaceae; genus CAXXOK01. The sequence goes on along the minus strand of JAAYUF010000063.1, from coordinate 8,828 downwards.
GCGCCGCATCCGCGCGGACGTGGAGTCCGGCGCCAGCGAGGATTACTGCGCCAGCCGCGGCGAGTATTTGAACGGCCTGCTGATGAGCGATTTTCTGGGCTTCGCGTTTCTGGACCCCAAGGATTGCATTTTTTTCACCGCCGAAGGGCAGTTTGACAGCGAGCGGACCAACGATACCCTGAGCGCCGCGCTGGAGAGCCTGCCCAACGCCGTGGTGCCCGGCTTTTACGGCTCCCGGCCGGATGGGACCATCCGCACGTTCTCCCGCGGGGGCAGCGATATCACCGGCGCCATCGTCGCGCGCGCGGCGGGCGCCGATCTGTACGAAAACTGGACGGACGTTTCCGGCTTCCTGATGGCCGATCCCCGGCTGGTGGAAGGCGCGCGGCCGATCCGCAGCATCACCTACCGGGAGCTTCGGGAGCTGAGCTACATGGGCGCGACGGTGCTCCACGAGGACAGCATCTTCCCCGTGCATCGCGCGGGCATCCCCACCAACATCCGCAACACCAACCATCCCGAGCATGAAGGCACCATGATTACCCACAATGCCGAGGACGGGGTCAACCCCTACGTGATCACGGGCATCGCGGGGCGCGTGGGTTTCTCGGTCATCTCGGTGGAAAAGGCGATGATGAACGCGGAGCGGGGCTTCGGCCGCCGCGTTTTGCAGGCCGTGGAGGAAGCGGGGCTTTCTTTTGAGCACCTGCCCACGGGCATCGACACCCTGTGCGTGGTGCTGGAAACCGCACAGCTCACCCCCGTGCGGGATCGGGTCATCTCCCGCATTATGGAGCTGACCTCGCCCGACACCCTCTCCATCTCCGACGAGATGGGGCTGATCGCCACGGTGGGCCGCGGTATGATTCACAACCCCGGCACGGCAGCCCGGCTGTTCACCGCGCTCAGCCGCGAGCGCGTCAACGTTCGCATGATCGATCAGGGCTCCAGCGAGCTGAGCATTCTGGTGGGCGTGGACTGCTGCGATTTCGAGGCGGCCATACGGGCCATCTACAACGAGTTTGTCAAATAGGACCCTCTCAGGGGGACGGGCTGTGCCTGTCCCCTTCGTACTGCAAGGAGCGCGCATGATGAAACGGATCAGGGCGGCGCTGCCGCCGAACGTACCCGAGCCGCCCTGGCAGGGGCGCGCGCACCGGGTCTGGTTCTGGCTTCTGACGGGCTGTCTGGCGCTATACCTGTCCTTTGCCGCGTATCTGGGCGGGAGCGGGCTGTTCCTCTCCGGCGCGGAAACGGCGGCGGCCCTGCTGTGGTTTTTGTTGCTGGCGCTTTCGCTGTTTGCGGCGCTGGTCCGGTTTTCGCAGGCCGGAAAGGCGCGTGCGGCGGCCGGCGAACGCGGGCGGCTGAACCCGCGGCTCTGGCTCGCCGGGACCGCCGTGGCCTTTGGGATTCTGTCGGCGTATCTGGCGGCGTCATACCCCGGTGGGGTTTCGGTGGATTCCGCCGTGCAGTGGACGCAGGCGGCCACGGGGCGCTACTCCAACTGGCACCCGGTGTTCCACACGCTGCTGCTCAGGCTGGGCTGGCTGATCCGGCCCAATTACGCGTTCGTGGTGGCGCTGCAGTGCGGCGCTTTCAGCGTGGCGGTCGGGTATCTGGCGGCGACGCTGGCGGCGTGGGGCGTACGCCCGTGGGCGCTGCTCGTGGCGGAGGCGCTGGCGGTGGCTTCGCCCATCGTCGGGCATACGATGATGTACCTGTGGAAGGACAACGCCATGACCGTGGGCGTCGTTTGGCTGACGGCGCAGGCCGTGAACCTGTTCTTCTCGCGCGGGGCGTGGCTGGGCCGAACGCGCAACGCGCTGGCCTTTGGGCTGGCGCTGGCGTTTACCACGCTGGTGCGCCATAACGCCCTGCTGTTTACCCTGCCGCTGGGGCTGATCGCGGCGGTCGTCTGCCGGGAGCGCGTGCTTGGCGTGCTGACCGCGGCTGCGACGCTGCTGGTCGCGGTCTGGCTGGTCTGGGGGCCTTTGTACGCGGCCCTGGGCGTCACCTACCCCAGCAACACGCTGGAGGAATCCGTGGGCCTGCCCATGACGGTCGTGAGCGATATCCGCAAGGTCAACCCCGACGCGCTGGACGCGGAAACCCGCGCCTTTACCGACCGAATGGCCGGGGAAGCAGGCTGGGAAGCCTATCGGCTGCACGAGTACAATTCCATCAAGTTTGGCGCGACGCGGGAGGCGATGGCCGGCGCGACGCTGGCGCAGGTGCTGCGCATGGCGGCGTCCGCCGCGCAGGCGGACCCGCGCGACGCGTTTCGGGCCGTCGCCGGGACCACCGAGCTGGTCTGGGGCCTGGGGGACTTGGGCGCGGCGAACGTGACCGTGCGCAACTCCGGCGACCTGCCGGGCGTTCCCCGGCAGGCCGGTACGCTCAACCGGCTGGGCTCGGCCGTGAAAGCCTTTCTGGCCGCGCCTTCGGCGGTTTGGCCGGTGAGCTGGTATTTCGGGAACCTCGGGGTATCCTTCGCGGCGATGCTCTTGCTGTCGCTGCGCGCCCTGCGCCGCAACGGGCCGCGCGCGCTGATGCTCTGCGTCCCGACGCTTTGCTACAACCTGGGCACGATGCTGGTGCTGTGCGGCAACGACGCGCGGTTTTTCTCCTTCAGTCCGCTGGTGTGCACCCTGAGCCTGTTCGCGCTGGTCCGGGACGTGCCCGCCGCGCCTGATTCTCTCGGAAAGCAGGGTGCCGTATGAGGCTGACGCCCGACCAGTTCCTGCCGGCCCGGGACGTGCCCGCCGCGCCTGATTCTCTCGGAAAGCAGGGTGCCGTATGAGGCTGACGCCCGATATGTTCCTGATCGTATGCCCGCTGGCCCTGCTGGCGGGCTTCATCGACTCCGTGGCCGGCGGCGGCGGGATGATCTCGCTGCCCGCGTACTATCTGGCGGGACTGCCGCCCGCGCTGGCTTCCGGCACCAACAAGCTCTCCGCCATGATGGGCACGACGCTTGCGACCGTGAGCTACGGCCGCGCCGGGAAGCTCGACCGGCAGGTCGGCGTGCCGGCGGCGCTGGGCGCGTTTCTGTGCAGCGCCATGGGCGCGCTGCTGATGACCAGCCTACCCGCCAACGTGGTGCGGCTGTTGGTGCTCGTCTGCATCCCGGTGGCGGCGTTGCTGACGCTGCGCGGCCGCAAGCGGAAGGCCGAGGCCCCCCCGCGCGGCGACCGGGCCGTGTGGTGGATTTCCCTGGCCATCGGCTGCGGGGTCGGTTTTTACGACGGGCTGATCGGCCCCGGGACGGGCACGTTTCTGATCCTGCTGTTTTTACAAGTATTCGCCATGGAAGAGGTGCTGGCCAGCGGAACGGCCAAGCTTGTGAACCTGGCCAGCAACGCGGCGGCGCTGATCAGCCTGATCGCGACGGGGGATGTGGCGTTTCTCCTGGGCATCCCGGCGGGCCTGTGCGCGATGCTGGGCGCCTGGCTTGGCAGCCGCCTGACCATCCGGCGCGGCGGCGGGTTCGTGCGCGCCATGATGCTGGTGGTGCTGGCCCTGCTACTTGCCAAAATGCTTGCGGATATGGTAGGATAAGCCGGTTCCGAATCGATTTCGGACGTGGAAAGGGGTTAAGCCAATGGCCGACAAACGGGGCGAAATCATGCTCAGCCTGCCCGCGGACAGGGACTTTGTGCTGCTGGCGCGCATGGCCTTAAGCGGCCTTGGCATGCTCGCCGGGCTGGATGTGGACCTGATCGACGATCTGCGCACGGCGACGGACGAATGTTGCGATTGCCTTCTCCACCAGCCCATGCGGGCGGACCGGCTGGAACTGCGGGCGCGTGTGGAGGACGGGCGGCTGTACTGCTGCCTTAACGCCGTGCGCGGCGCCGGCGCGTCCGATCTGCCGCAGAGCGATTTGGAGATCACAAGGGGAGTGCTGGAAACGCTGATGCCGGACGTATCGCTGCAGTGCGACGCGTGCGGCGTGGGCTCCATCGGTTTCTCCCTCCCCGTGTAAAGGCGCGGTGGCACAATGAACGACGAACGCTTGGTACCGCTTCTGGAACGGTACGCCGTGACCCGCTCGCCGGCCTTGCGCGACGAGCTGGTGGAAAGCTACCTGCCTTTGGCGCGCGCCGTGGCGAGGCGCTTTGAGGGGCGCGGGGTGGAGCGGGAGGATCTTCAGCAGGTGGCCAGCATCGCGCTGATGAAAGCCATCGAACGCTTTGAGCCCTCGCGCGGCTTCCGCTTTGTAACCTACGCCATACCCACCATCGCCGGGGACGTGCGCAATTACCTGCGCGACAAGGCCTCGGGCATGCGCGTGCCGCGCGACGCCCGTCAGAAACTCTACCGCATGCAGCAGATTCGGGAGCAGTTTGAGCTGGAACACTTGCGCGAACCCAGCGCCCGGGAGCTGGCCGAGGCGATGCAGATCACCCCGGACGAACTGCTGATGCTTTTGGACATGCGCAACCAGACCGACGTCGCCTCGCTGGACGCGCCCGTGGGCGAGGAGGGCGACGCCGACCTGAGCGCCATGCTGGGCACCGAGGATGCGGGCTTTGAGCGCGTGGAGCAGGCCCAGTGGATGAGCTGGATCATGAGCAAAGTGGACGATAAGGAGCGCCAGCTGCTGACGCTTCGCTACCGCGACCGCCTGGGCCAGCGGGAGACCGCCAAACGGCTGGGCGTATCGCAGATGCAGGTATCCCGCATGGAGCGGCGCGTGCTGGCAAGGCTTCGCGCCATCGAGGAAAGCGGCGCCTGACCCCGCACGGGCCGTTTGCCGGCCGGTGGAGACGGCTGTAAAGGCAAACCGGAAAAGGCAACGACCGCGAACCTTCAAGGGTATCAGTCCGTCGACGAACAAGACGCCCGGCGCAGCGTCGGCCGTCCGCCGGACTCGCGGAGCCGTCGGTCAGCGGCCGCACGACGCGGCGGCATCCGTGCGACCTGCACGGCGCCGTGCCGCCGGGCAGTGCGGCGTCGCGCGTTTCGAAACATGGGCGTCGCGCGTTTCGAAACATGGGCGTCGCGCGTTTCGAAACATGGGCGTCGCGCGTTTCGAAACATGGGCGTTGCGGCCGGCGGCGCTCTGGGGGCTTCCGGCACGCGACGCGCCGGGGCAAATGCCGGCGGCAGGTCCGCCGGCGCAATTGTCCGGCGTGCATCGGGATCAACGGCAGGGAAAGGAGGCGCGGGATGCAAAACGGCGGCGCGAACGGGTCCTGGACCCCCGAACAGGCGGTTCAGTGGCAGGCCGCACAGGGGATGACGCCCGAACAGGCGGCCCAGTGGCAGGCCGCACAGGGGATGACCCCCGAACAGGCGGCTCAGTGGCAGGCCATGCGAAACGCAGCCTCCGGCCAACCCGCGCAGTGGCAGGCCGCGCAGGGCATGACGCCCGAACAGGCGGCCCAGTGGCAGGCCATGCAGGGCGCGGCCGTCGGCCAGACCGGGCCGTGGCAGGCCGTAACCCCCGAACAGGCGGCCCAGTGGCAGGCGGCGCAGGCCGGAATGTGGCAACCGCCCGGCGGTTCGCAGGCCGCGGCGCAGGGCATGAGCGAGGAACAGTGGGCGCAGTGGCAGGCCGCGCAGCTGGGCATGAGCCCCCAGCAAATGCTGGAATGGCAGGCGCTGCAAAAAGCCAAAGCCGCCGTCAAGGCCAAAAAGGAGCGCAAGCAGCAGCGCAAGGAAAAACGCCGCAACCGCAGCCGGCTCGCCCGCACGCTGGAGGCGCTGGCCATCGCGCTGGTGGTCGTGGGCGGGGCGCTGTTTTTCCTCAACGATATGCAGGGCAGCCGCGCCACCACCGCCGTGATTGAATCCGGGACGCTGGGCACCATCTACCGCGGGGACGCGATGATCGTGCGCAATGAAACCGTGTACAACGACGAGGGCGTGCAGAGCATCGAGTACAAGGCCCAGGAGGGCAGCGTGGTGTACCGCGGCGACGTGGTCTGCTACGTGTATTCCACCGGCTACAGCACCAAAGAAATGAAAACCCTGCAGGATTACCGCGACCAGATCAAGGACTACCAGCAGACCCTCCTGGCCGGCGAAACCGCGTACGACCAGAAGATGACCCGGCTGGAAACCGAGGTGGTCCAGCGCGGGCTGGAAGTCCGCTCGCTGGTGCAGGGCTCGCGGGGCAACCTGATCAATCAGGAATCGATTCTGGCCACGGCCATCGACCAGCGGCAGAAATATTTCCGCAGCAAGTATTCCTCCGACATGCGCCTAAACCGCCTGTTTGACGACGAGGAAACCCAGCAGCAGCGCATCGACAGCTGGATCAAGCAGCGCGCCGCCACCCAGGAGAGCATCATCAGTTTTTACACCGACGGCTACGAGGCCGCGCTGACGCCCGACAGGTTTCAAAGCTACACGCCCGCCGAGGTGCGCGCGATGTTTGGCGGGCAAAAGCCGGAGGTTGCCTCTTCCGAGCGCGGCAAAACCGATATTTACCGGCTGGTGAAGAAAAACAACTACGCCGTGCTGATGCTCATCCGCAACAGCGTGTGGACCCCCGTGGAGGGCACCGCCTACAAGCTCAAGCTGGAGCAGTTCGCCAATACCACCGTGGACGCGCAAGTGTTAAGCTACACCCGCGCCAGCGGCGAGCTGCTGCTAAGGCTGGCGGTCATCGGGGACGTGACCCCGGTGCTTTACATGCGCACCTGTCAGGCGGAGCTGGGCGAGTACGCCGACGGGCTGCTGGTGCCTGCCGGCGCCATCTACACCCAGAACGAGCAGAAGGGCGTCGTGCGCATCAACCAGGACGGCACGCAGGTGTTCATCCCGGTGGACATCGTTTCCACCCAGGGGGACAAGGTGTTCATTTCCGCCATTCAGACGGGCATCCTGAGCCAGGGGCAGACGGTGCGCCTGTTCCGCTGAGGCGCGGGGTTCGCGCGGAGAAGCAACTACGCGGAAACGCCCCGACGGCCCGCGGGAGCGCCCGGCGCATCGTGCAAACTTGTCGGTTTGGGAAGGAGGCAGGAACCATGCGGGAAAACCTGGTGATACCGGCGGAGGAAGCCCGGCCCGCCCTGCTTGCGGACGTGCCGGATGCGTGGCTTATCGACAACGTGGCGGCCGTCAGGCAGACGCTGAGCCGCAATACCTACCGCGACAACCCGCCCGCGCGGCTGGTCGCCGTTACCAAGACGGTCGGGCCGGGGGTCATCAACCGGCTGATGGAACTGGGCGTTGCGGATATCGGGGAGAACCGCGCGCAGGTGGCGCTGCCCAAACTTTCGCAGGTGGATCCGCAATTTCGCCTGCATTGGATTGGCAGGTTGCAAACCAACAAGGTTAAAGATATAATAGAGAGAGTATGGCTGCTCCACTCTCTGGACAGGCTCGCCCTGGCGGAGGAACTGGAGCGCCGTGCCGATCGGTGCGGGCGGATGCTGCCGGCGCTGGTGCAGGTTAACATTGCCGGCGAGGCGCAGAAAGCCGGTTTCGCCGCGCAGGAGGTCCGCCCCTTCCTGCGGCTGGCAAAGGATTGGCACAACCTCCGCATCCGCGGGCTGATGGCCATCATGCCGCTGACCGACGACGAGGCGGCGCTCACGGGCTGGTTCAGGGGCATGCGCGAACTGTTCGACCGGCTCAAGCAGGAAGCGCCGGAAGGCGTCGCCATGGAGGAACTCTCCATGGGCATGAGCCACGATTACCCCATCGCGGCGCGCGAGGGCGCAACCATGGTACGCGTGGGCACGGCGCTCTACCGCGGCCCGGCCGCGTAGGCCCGGCCGCCCAAATGGCATAGGACCAGGCCGCCCGAGCGACGGCCGACCAACCCGACGGCGTGTGAATCACCGCCATCCGGCGGACCGTCCGCGTAAACGGCGCGGGGATCGGCCGCCCAACCGGCGCTATCCGGGCGCAACCCACCCTTTCCCCGGCAGACGGGCCGGCAGCCGTTTCCGCGCAGGAGGTACGAGGCTTGGGAATGTTCCAGAAGGTCAACGATTGGTTGGCCGATAAGGGCGATCGATTCGCCCGCGGCGGGGATGCCAACAGAACACCGAACGGCGCCTACTACGCCTCTTCCGAGGCGGAGCAGGCGTACGGCGGTATGCGCGCACCCGTCCGGAACCCCGCGCCCTCCGCCGCCGAACCGGCGAACACCCCGCCCGCCGACCCCAACGACAAATATGACGGCCGCGTGCCCTATAAATCGCAAAAGGACCTGCAGGCCGAGGCGGAAACCCGCCGCCAGCAGATGGAGGATCAGGCCCGCCGCCAGCAGGCCGCCCAGCAGCAGCGTCAGGCGCAGCCGTTTGGCCGCGTGCCGGCGCAGCAAGCCGCCTATCCGCAGGCGCAGGGCAACGTGGTGCCTTTTCCGGGCATGATCCGCGGGCCGGAAGGCCGCCTGTACGCCCATGTGGAATACGTGGTGCTGCTGCGCAGCCGCAACGAGTGCACCAAGGTAATCGAGTATATCAAGGCCAACGCGTCGGTCTTTCTGAATATGGAGTTCATCGCCAACGACAGCGAGCGCCAGCGTTGCGTGGATATGCTCAGCGGCGCCGCCTATACGCTGGGTTGCGCACTCAATAAAATCTCGCAGCGCGGCATCTACCTGATTTCTTCGCCCTCGGTGCGTGTGGAGATCGACCCCGCGCTGCAGAAATTCGCGTCCGTGCCGGAAGCGCAGGGCTATGTGCGCCCCGAGTACGCCGCCTACGGCGGCGCGGCGGGCTACGGCGCGCGCGCGCCCGCTTACGCGTCGCAGGGCGGGGGCTATGCCGCCGCTTCGGGAGCGCGCGCCGCCGCCTACGCGGCGCAGGGGGCTTCGGGTTACGGCGCGCACGCCGCGCAACCGGCTCCCGCGGGCCGCGGCGGCT
>JAAYUF010000062.1 GCA_012517815.1 Clostridiales bacterium | reverse complement strand
GCGGCGCCCCGTTGCGGCGCAGCCGACGCCGCCTCGGCTGACTGATGCGGCAATCCGCGGAACATGCGCACCGACCCGAACTGTGAGGTGAACCGTAATGAACTTTGCCAGAGCCGACGAGATCATGCGCCAGGCGGTGACCGACCACGCATTCCCGGGCGGGGTTTTGCTCGTGGGGCAGGGCGAAAAGGTGCTGTTCCGCCGCAGTTACGGGCGGCTGGGCCCAGGCGAAGCCGAGCCCGCCGTGAACGAGCAAACCCGCTTTGATATCGCCTCCCTCACCAAACCGCTGGTGGTGGGGATGATCACCCTGCGCGCGCTGGAAGCCGGCAAGCTCTGCCTGTGGGACAAGCTGGGCACGTTCGTGGACGCCCCGGAGGACAAGCGAGGCATCACCATCCGCCAGCTGCTCACACACACGGCGGGTTTCCCCGGCGGCTTCCACCTGTGGCGGATGACCGGGGACGCGTCGCTGGCGACCGAGCTGCTGCTGGGCGCGCGGCTGATCGCCCCGCCGGGCACGCGCGTGCAGTACTGCTGCGCGGGCTTCCTGCTGCTGGGCCAGCTGCTGGAATGCCTCTACGGCCAGAGCCTTTCGGACCTGGCGACGCAGGAGGTGTTCTGGCCGCTCCGCATGACGCGCACGGGGTACCTGCCGGCAGGCGACAACATCGCCCCCACCGAGCGTCAGGCGGACGGAACCCTGCTGCGCGGCACGGTGCACGATGAAAACGCCCGTTTTCTGGGCGGCGTGGCCGGCAACGCGGGCGTGTTTTCCACCGCGGACGATCTGGCGCTGTTCCTGCAGATGCTGGCGGCCGAAGGGCGGCTGCCGGGCGGCACGCGCTACCTTTCCGCGCCGACCGTACGGCTTTCGATCTCCAACCAGACGCCGGAACTGGGGCACGCGCGCGGGCTGGGGTTTGATCTGCCGGGCTGCGAGGACGGCTACACCGGCGATCTGTTCCCGCGGGAAACCGTGGGCCACACGGGGTTCACCGGCGCCAGCATCACGCTGGACCCGACGGACGGCCTCTACGTCGTGCTGCTGAGCAACCGGGTGTGCCCCTCGCGGGAGAATCCCGCAATTTATCGCGTCAGACGGCTGGTGCACAATGCCGTGTACGCGGCCCGGGGCTAGCCGGCGGAAGGCCGGAGGACGCAAAGCTCGGAAAGGAGCGGCACGGCATGCGGATCGCACTGATCGCCGATCTTCACGGCAACCGGCCCGCCACGCAGGCGCTGGAGGCCGATCTCAAGCGCCGCGGGGCGGATCGTCTCTACTGTCTGGGAGATCTGGTGGGCAAGGGCCCTTCCAGCGATTGGACGTTCGACTGGGCGGTGGCCAACTGCGATCTGATTCTCGGCGGCAACTGGGATTTCGGCGTAGGCTACCGGCAGTACCCGCCCGACAGCTATTACTGGGAGCAGCTGGGCGAAGCCCGTCTGGCGTTCCTGCGCAACCTGCCCCTGGAAAAGACGCTCACCCTGAGCGGGCGGCGCATCCGGCTGTTTCACGGGCGGCCCATGATGAAAACGCTGATCCTCACCCAGCAGGAGGCGGCCGTAATCGACCCGCTGTTTACCGATTGCAACGGCTTTCGCTGCGATGTGGTCGGTTATGCCGACGCGCACCGGCAGGCCCTGCGCACCCTGAACCCCGGCCTATTCTTCAACTGCGGCAGCGTGGGCAACGCGCTGGGCACACCGCTTTGCTGTTACGCGATGCTGGAAGGCGAGGAGCGCGACCCGGCCGCCGCGCTGGACATCCGCCTGATTACCCTGCCCTACGACCGGGAGCAGACCCTCCGCGACGCGCGGGCGGCCGCGCAGGTGCCGCTGATCGATACCTTCATCCGCGAAGTGACCACCGGGCAGTACAGCCGCTGAGGCGCGCCCGGGCAAAGCGGGAGCGGCGCTCGGGCGACCATCAGCGTTGCGTGCCCGGCGCGCGGGCGTTGCCTGACAGGCGCGCGGGCGGCCCGGTATAGCAAGCCGCGCGGGCGAGGGCCGGGGCGAAGGCAAAAGGAGCGCCGGCTGTCCAGGAAGCCATGCCATGCGCAGAGACGCTCGCCTCCCAGCCCTTCGGGCTGTTCGCTCGCTTTGGCAAAATGCTGCGGCATAAGGTTTTGGGGCGCTGCCCCAAACCCCGCAAAGGTTTCACCCTTGACCCAGTTCCGCTGCGGCGGGGGTTGGGCAGTCTGAAGCGCCCGGCGGCTCATGCCGCCGGGCGCTTTTTGATGATTGCGTATGAAAGGCGGCGGGCTTCGCCGTCGCGCGGGCGCGTGAAGCGCGCGGCACGCTGTGCCCGGTCAGGTAAAATCCACGGGCAGGTCGCTGTCGGAAAACGGGTCCTCCCCCATTTCGCCGATGCCGCGGCGATCCGGCCGGCGCGCCGGCACGAGGGGCAGGTCGGTCCAGTCCTTGGGCGGCTCCACGATGTGGATGTCCAGAAGCTTGTCTTCAAACGTGACGGTCGCGCTTTCGCCGGGGTGGGTCATCGCCAGCACCTCGGTTTGCGGGGTGCGCGCGCGCCGGGCGAAATCCACCGCCACCTCCGGCCGGTCCTGCCAATGCATGGGGATGAACAGGCGCGGCTTCTTGGTCAGGATGAAGTGGTTCGCGCCCGCGTCGTACAACAGGCCCTGCCGGGGGTCGACCGGGAACATCGCAAGGTCGATGCGGCCCGAAGGGATTGGCTCGCAAGCGGCATAGAATGCCTCCTCCGCGGCCTCGATCTCCCGCAGGGAGCTTTCCTGCCGCCAGTGCCACAGGTTCAGGTCGCCCGCGTGGAAGATGGTCATCCCGTAGGCGGTCACCAGAAAGCTCACGCCCAGGTCGGTGCTGTCGTAGGCGCGCACCGCAAGGTCCTGCGTGAGGGTCATTTCTTCGCCGGGGCCGATGCGCCGCCCGCGCTTGCCGATGGGCAGGTCGTTGCTGACGACGTAGTTGATGCCGGGCAGGTCGTTGCGCCAGTCGTACACGACGGGGTCCAGATGGTCGGGGTGCCCGTGGCTGACGAACACGTATACCTGCTCGTACGCCTTGAGGATTTGCCGGTTGAGCCTGCCCACCTCGGACAACCGCCTGTTTTCGCCCTCCCAGTAGTCGAAGATCAACAGCGTGCTGCCCACCTGAATCGAGAACCCGCTGTTATAGTGGTATGTCACCTTGAGCTGTTTCTGCACAAAAAAAACCTCCATCATCATGAAAACGGTCGTAACATCCTGCGTCCTTCGGCTTGTCGGGCGGCAAAATATTACAAATGATTGCTCATGAATCAAGCGGTTTGGAGGGGGTACGGTGTCGGTCTGGGAAAAGCGACCCGGCATCCACCACGGAAGTATAGCATAACAACTACGGGATGTCAACAATATGGTCATTTGTCGACATCTTCCCTCTACATTTTCGTCATAAACAATCCGCATGATGGCGCGGAAATGTCCAAAAATGTGCGGGTTTGACCGTTACGTCTTTGTAACAGGCGCCGGAATCGCTTGCTCGGGGTTCGGCAGCCGACCCCGGCCGCGCGCGGGAAACGCCCGGAGGGCTTGGGTTGCCAGCCTCCGGCGGCGGCGCTGCGGCCGTGCCCGGCCGCGAGGACGCGCCGCTTGCCCCGCGCGCCCTTCCGGTTGCCCGTCGGCCGCATCGCGTGCTATAATAGGGACAAACCAGGCGCGCCCACGGGCGTTTCCCCAACAGCGCGGATGCTTCCGGGCCGGAAGACCGCCCGACGCCCAGCGACGACGGAAGAAAACGGAGTGAACCCATATGCCAGTCCAACCGATTCTGGTGATCATGGCCGCAGGCATGGGCAGCCGGTACGGCGGCCTCAAACAGATGGACCCCGTCGGCCCCGACGGGGAATTCATTCTGGATTACTCGCTCTTTGACGCCCGCCGCGCCGGCTTCAGCCGCGCCGTGCTGGTGATCAAGCGCGAGAACGAAGAGGACTTCCGCCGCCTGCTGTGCGACCGGGCACGGTTCCCCATCACGTTCGCCTATCAGGACCTGACCGACCTGCCCCGCGGCTACGCCGTGCCGCTGGAGCGCAAGAAGCCCTGGGGCACCGGCCACGCCGTGCTGGCCGCCCGCGACCAGATCGACGCGCCGTTTTGCGTGATCAACGCCGACGACTACTACGGCGCGCGCGCGTTTGACATCGCGTGCGCGCATCTTTCGGGCATCAGGGACGACGGGGATTATTGCATGGTGGGGTATCTGCTGCGCAACACCCTCAGCGAAACCGGCTATGTGGCGCGCGGCGTGTGCGAGGTGACGCCCGACGGCACGCTGGTGGACATCGTGGAGCGCACGCACATCATCTCCACCGTGGACGGCCCGCTGATGAGCGAGGACCTGCGTACCTATCGCCGGCTGGACCCGGACACCATTGTGAGCATGAACATGTGGGGCTTTCCCCGCGCGATGATCGACCGCCTGTCGGAAGCCTTCCCGGCGTTCCTGAACCGGGCCCTTCAGGAGGACCCGGCCAAGGCCGAGTTCTTCCTCCCTTACGCGGTGGACGGCCTGCTGAGGGAGGATCGCGCCCGCGTGACCGTTACCACCACCGAGGATCGCTGGTACGGCGTCACCTACCGGGAGGATCGCGCCCGCGTGGTGGAAGCCCTGCGCTGCCTGACCGACAAAGGCCGGTATCCTAGGCCCCTCTGGCGGGAATAGCCCGGGCCTACGCGCCGGGAAGCGGGCCTGCGGGAATGGAACGACCGCCGGGCAGGCGCCTGCCGCTCTGGCGGGAGTAGCCCGGGCCTACGCGCGCGGGAAAACACGCCTGCGCGGCGGTGCCGACCGCCGGGCAAGGGCCGGCCGCTCGGCCGCCCGCGCCGCAGCGCCCGGCGCCTCGCGTTTTCTGCCCGCGCCTGCCGGGTTTTCCGTTTTCGAAACGTTCCATTGATACATCCGTATGCCCGGGATGGGCCGCACCTGGCCCGCCCGCGGGTCATCAACCCCCAAAGGAGTTTGCATGCGCCAGAAACCGAGCCTGTTTACCCTCGTGCTGTGGATCGCCCTGGCGGGCTGCGCCGTGGGCATCGTGCTGCTCGCGCCCGGCGCGCTGGATGCCTACGGCGATCTGACGCTGGAGCAGAACGCGACCCCCACGCCGACCGCCGATATCCGAAGCGTGCTGCTGGTGACGGTCGACCCCGCCAACACCCCCGCGCCGACCGCCCAGGTGCTCAAGCCCGGCGTCAAGGGCGACGAAGTCACGCGGATGCAGACCAAGCTCAAGGAGCTGGGCTACTACACCGGCGAAGTGGACGGGCAGTACGGCCAGGGTACCGCGCAGGCCGTCAAGCTGTTTCAGGCGCAGCAGGGGCTGACCGCCGACGGCCTGGCCGGCACCGACACGCTCACCGCCCTGTACGGCGGCGCGGCGCAAACCTACATCCCCACGCCTTCGCCCTCGCCCACGCCCTCGATGCTGTCCAAGGGCGATCAGGGGGACGCCGTGCGCTCGCTGCAACAGCGGCTCAAGGATTTGGGTTACTATGCCGGCAGCGTGGACGGCGACTACGGCGGCGGTACGCAGGAGGCAGTGCGCCTGTTCCAGAGCCAGAATGATCTGGAGGTAGACGGCGTGTGCGGCAGCGCCACCATGGCGGCCGTGTTCGCCTCCAACGCGCCGCCCGTGACCGTCACCCCGACGCCCGATCCGGCCAGCCTGCCGATTCTGGTCAACCGCGACCATCCCGTCAGCGTCGACTACAAGCCCGACGATCTGGTTTTGCTGCGCAACGCGCTGCCCGCCAGCCTGGTCTACGTCAAGGGCAGCGAGATCGAGGGCGACAAGACGGCCGTCGCGGCGCTCCAGGAGATGTTTGAGGCAGCCCAGGCCGACGGGATCACCGGCTTCCAGATCAGCGCCGGATACCGCAGTTACGCCTATCAGGAGGAACTGTTCAACAAGCAGGTGGCGGCCTATCTGGAGGACGGGCGTACCAAATCCTCCGCGATCAGCGCCACGCGCCAGACGGTGGCCGACCCCGGCACCAGCGAGCACCACACCGGGCTGGCGTTTGATATCACGGTGGCCGATACCATCTTCAAGGGCACCAAGCAGCAGATCTGGCTGCATAAAAACTGCTGGGACTACGGGTTCATCGTGCGGTATCAGGAGGGCAAGGAAGCCATCACCGGCTTTGTGGCGGAGGCCTGGCACATCCGCTATGTGGGCGTAACCCATTCCACCGTGATGCGGGACCGCAACTGGTGCCTGGAGGAATACCTTGAGGCCATGGGCGGCGCAGTGTAAGCGCGTCGCAGGCGCGGCACAAGCGGCGCAGGCGCGGCACAAGCGGCGCAGGCGCGGCACAAGCGGCGCGGGCACGGCACAAGCGGCGCGGGCGCGGCGCAAGCGGCGCAGGCGCGGCATTAGCGGGGCAGGC
>JAAYUF010000061.1 GCA_012517815.1 Clostridiales bacterium | reverse complement strand
CGTTCACAATCAGGGGAATCAGCGTTTTCATGGCGGGAACGCTCCTTTGTCGAACCGGCGCCTCACAGGCGGTACGCCGTCGGTTGGCGTCGGTTCCGTTTCCATTTGATTGTATGCCTTTGGGCTGAAGTTCGTCAAGCGCCGGTCAAGGCGGAGAGCGGGTTATCCGTTCATGCACCGGGAAGGATCAAAAGCACGGACAAGGCGCGACGACGATAGCGTCCCGTGCCGACCGCAAGGCCCGCTTTGCGCGGGCAAAGCCCGGGAATGCCGTCGGCCGGGGAACGGGAGGTCAGGCATCAAACCCGATCGCAACGCATGAGCGACTCCCTCTCACGGCGCATGGCTCCTCTGGCTTCATCGAAGAGGTTCGACGCAGACCGCTGCGTTCTCCCTTCCGCTCCTCGTCTCGGAAGAAAACCCTCCGCGCGCTTTATTGCCTGCCTGCATGGAAATCGGATGACGCCCAGGCCGGTATCCCGCGGCGAATGTATACATTGCGCACCCGCGCTCCAACAGCGCGGACAGGTTGCGTAGAAAGCCTTATCCGGTAAAGGATACAGCCCCATTCACCCTCGCGGGTCCGGGCTTGACAACGGCGGATGAAAAAGGTATACTCACACCCGTGGTTAATTCACCATGCTAAAGCACTAAAGGAGAGACTGAAATGAAACTGAAATCCGTCCTCGCACTGGCGCTGACCATCGCCCTGTGCGCCGTATCCTTCGCCGGGCTGGCCGAAGACGCGTCCCTGAACAAGGTGCTGGAAAAAGGCGAGCTGATCCTGGGCTTTGACGCCAGCTTCCCGCCGATGGGCTTTACCGATGAAACCGGCGCCTATGTGGGCTTTGATATCGACGTCGCCCGCGAAGTGTGCGCGCGTCTGGGCGTGACGCTGGTGCTGCAGCCCATCGACTGGAGCGCCAAGGACCTGGAGCTCAACTCCGGCAACATCGACTGCATCTGGAACGGCATGACCGTAACCCCTGAGCGTCAGGAGAGCATGAGCCTGTCCATCCCGTACCTGAACAACGCGCAGGTGCTGTGCGTCAAGGCGAACAGCGCCATCCAGACGCTGGGGGACATGGCCGGCAAGACGCTCGCCCTACAATCCGGTTCGTCCGCGGCCGAGGCGGTCGCCGCCAATGCCGATCTGCTGGCCTCCCTGAGCGGCGCGCCCGTGGAATACGGCGACAATGCGCTGGCGCTGTTGGACCTGGACAACGGCGGCGTGGATGCCGTGGCGCTGGACGTGATCGTGGCTAACTACTATATCGCCAAGAAAGGCGCCGGCTACCGCGTGCTGGACGAGCAGCTCGCGCCTGAACAGTACGCCGTCGGCTTCCGCAAGGGAGACGTGGCCCTGACCGACGCCGTCAACCAGACGCTGCTCGCTATGGCCGCGGACGGCGCGCTGGGCGCCATCTCCACCGAATGGTTCGCCTCCGATGTGACCATCGTAGCACAGCAGGCGGCGCAATAACTAAACCGACATACCGGGCACGGCGCAGGGCAGGCCAGTCGGGGCTTGCCCTGCTTTCGGCTTTCCGGCGAAACCCGGCGCGGTAAGGAGCAGACGCATGCAATACCTGAATGATCCCGATCTGCTGATGAAGCTGTTATCCCAACTGGCCGGAGGCATGCTTACCAGCCTCTCCATCTTTTTCAGCACGCTTCTTTTTTCGCTTCCGCTGGGGCTCGTGGTAGCGCTGGGGCGTATGAGCCGCCGCAAATGGGTTTCCGTGCCTGTGAGCTTCTTTA
Organism: Clostridiales bacterium; assembly: GCA_012517815.1. Classification (GTDB taxonomy): domain Bacteria; phylum Bacillota; class Clostridia; order Christensenellales; family Aristaeellaceae; genus CAXXOK01. The sequence goes on along the minus strand of JAAYUF010000061.1, from coordinate 16,133 downwards.
TCCTCATCATGCGCGGCACGCCGCTGATGCTGCAGCTCTTTACGGTTTATTTTTTCCTGCCGCGGCTGGTGGGTCCGATTCCGCGCCTGCAATCCACCATGATCGCGTTTTCGCTCAACTACGCGGCCTATTTTGCGGAAATCTACCGCGGCGGCATCATGAGCATCGACCGTGGGCAGTACGAGGCGGCGCAGGTGCTGGGTTTCACGCGCTCGCAGACGTTTTTGCAGATTGTCCTGCCCCAGACGGTCAAGCGCGTGTTGCTGCCGGTGAGCAACGAGGTGATCACGCTGGTCAAGGACACGTCGCTGGCGACGGCCATCGCGGTTGGCGAACTGTTTTTGGTGGCGAAAAACGCGACGTCCGCCTCCGGATCGGTGGAACCGCTGTTTATCGCGGGGCTTTTCTATCTGGCGATGAACACGGTGGTCACGTTCTTTTTCCACTGGCTGACACGCCGGTTTGAGTACTACCGGGGCTGAGGAGGCGAAGGACATGTTGGAAGCGAAGCATATCGCCAAAGCCTTCGGCGGCGAACGGGTATTACGGGACGTCTCCCTGCGCGTGGATCAGGGGCAGGTGGTGGCGATCATCGGGCGCAGCGGCTCAGGCAAGAGCACGCTGCTGCGCTGCCTGAACCATCTGGAAACGGTGGATGCGGGGGAGATTCGCATCGACGGTCGGCCGATGGTGACCACCGGGCCGGGCGGGACGCCGGTTTATGCGCCCAAGGCGGAGTTGCGCGCGCTCTGCCTCAAGATGGGGTTTGTGTTTCAGAACTATAACCTGTTCCCGCACATGACGGTGATGCGAAACCTCTGTCAGGCGCAGGAGCGGGTGCTGCGCCGCCCGAAGGCGGAGGCGGCCGAACGGGCGACGGCGCTGCTTGCACAGGTAGGGCTGAGCGACAAGGCCGGGCAGTACCCCTGCCAGCTGTCCGGGGGACAGCAGCAGCGGGTCGCCATCGCCCGCGCGCTGGCGCTCGATCCGGAGATCCTGTGTTTTGACGAGCCTACCTCCGCGCTGGACCCGCAGCTGACCCAGGAGGTGTTGGGCGTGATCCGCGATCTGGCGCGCGAGAAGCGGACGATGATTGTGGTAACCCATGAAATGCGTTTCGCGCGAGAAGTGGCGGATACGGTCGTTTTCATGCAGGAGGGGGTCATTCGCGCCGTCGGCACGCCCGACGAGGTGATGGGGGATCACCGGTCGGAGGAACTGAGCGTGTTTATGGGATTGCTGGGGGACGACTGAATCATGTAATCCCCGCCGCAGCGGAACTGGGTCAAGGGCTATAGGCCCTTGCGGGGGCCGGAGCGGAGCCCCGGCGTCCCCTGCGAATCAGGCCACCCCGCAGCGAGCGAACAGCGCCGAAGGCGCTAGGTGACGAGCGGAGGCAACCGATTGCCAGATTCCGAACGCCCTGTGCTGTGCTATCCGTATCCTCGGGTGGCGCGGCATTTCTATATTCATTTGTGACAATGCAATGCGATCCCGCGGGAAATGAAACCCCGCAAGCGGTGCCGCACAGACCCGATTCACTGGCGTGCTTAAGCCATGGGCAAAACGCCTCGCCCACAAAGCCTTTCAGCCAACCGTGCAATCTGAATTCCCGTTGGCGATGCGCCTCATGAACCATACGACCAATCACAAACCGGACGCCATCGGACATCCGCAAAATCATCATATCCGACTGATGAATCAATCAGTCATTGTCAACACACGCCAGACTGCGCCTCCGCCTGCACCCAACCGGAGGCAAATCGGCTGCGCCGCGCCTTCGCCATGCGCGATATGCCAACTATCCCCGCCATAGCCTTACCAGCCTTTGGCGTTCTCCCGGCTCTCCTTCAGGTTGGTCAGGCGCGCGTTGGTTTCCTCCGCCCAGGAGTATTCCGACAGATATTCGCCGTTGTACCGGGCGGACACCTCGGCGTCCCCCTGCAAGAACTGGAAGTAGTCGCAGGTGAAGGTATCGGGCCGGATGAATTTGGCGGAACCTTCGGCGCTCAGGATAAACTCAATGCCCGCGGCCGCGAGGATCTCGCGCAGGCGTTTGAGGGTCATGCGGTATAGCGCCTTGGTTTTTTCATCATCCGGTTTATCCTCCCAAAGTTGGGCAATGGCGAACCCGGAGGATACCGTGCCTCCGTTGCGGTCGACCAGCAGGGCCAGCAGTTCCTTGGGCTTGGGGCTGGTGATGGGGTAGAGCTCGCCGTCGATATACACGTCAAAACTCGGGATGGTCTGGATATACACCGCCTTGGACGGCTTCTTGTGCATGCGGCGCGCCTTGTCCAGCTCGCGGGCCAGCATTTCCAGCGTGTAGGGCTTGAGCAGGTAACCCAGCGCGTTGACGCCGAACGCGTCCAGCGCGTACTGGTCGTAGGCGGTCACGAAAAAGATGCGGATGTTCGCGTCCAGCACGGTCAGCGCTTCCGCCAGATCGATGCCGCGCATGCCGGGCATTTCGATATCCAGAAAGGCCGCGTCCACGGAGGCGCTGCGGGCAAAGGCCAGCGCTTCCTCCGGCCGGGAAAAACAGTGCAGTTCCGTGATGGCGTCCAGGTTGGCGGCCACAGCCTCGAATTTCCTGATCGCCAGCAGCTCGTCGTCCACGTAGAGAATTTTCATGCCCGCTCCTTTCCCGGCGCGTCCGGTATCCGAATCTCCACGGCGGTGCCCTTGCCGGGCACGCTGCGGATCTCGAACACGGCGCCCACCATTGCCTCCATACGCTTTTTCGCGTTCGCCAGGCCGATGGAATCGGCGTTCCGGCTTTGCATATCGGGGTCAAACCCTACCCCGTCGTCGATGATGCGCACCAGGGTGCCGCCATCCGCTCGCTCGGTTTGCACCACCACGAGGCCGCCTTCCGGCCGAGGACTGACCCCGTGGCGGATGGCGTTTTCCACCAGCGTTTGCAGGGAAAGCGTCGGCACCACAAAATCGGTTGTTTCGATGGCGTACACCACGCGCAGTTTGTCGCCGTAGCGGAGCTGCTCCAGCCGCACGTAATACTTGATGTGGTCCAGTTCCTGCTCAAACGGCACCGGGGCGCTTTGCTCCAGCGAGCGGATGTTTCCGCGCAGATAGTTAGACAGCGAGGTGATCGCCTGATCGGCCATGATGGGATCGGTCAGGCACAGGGCGCTGATGGAGTTGAGCGCGTTGAACAGAAAATGCGGCTTGATCTGGCTGAGCATGACGGCGATCCGGCTCTGGGTCAGTTCGTTTTCCAACCGCGCGTACTCGCGGCTGCGGCGGATGCTGTCCCGAAGCGACCGGATCAGGCGCGACAGTTCCAGCAGCGAATACGCGAGAAGCGCGAGCGAGAAGAACAGCCCGCCTGTTTGCCAAACCAGGAAGTAATTGGCGACATTGAGCAAAGCGCCGGCAAACAGAATGAAGAGCGGCGCGACGGCGACCATCATCTCCGGCGTTCGCGGCTTGATGCCGCGCAACAGGCAGACGGCGAACACCGAGATCGCCGCGACGTCAACCAGCGCGAACACGCCGGTAAGCGCCGCAAGGTCGACCGCGCCCATGAACTGCAACCCAAGCCCGAGGAGGGCTGCTGCCAGTACCGCCAGCACCGTCCAGCGGCAAACCGCGCGGTGGGTCGCGGGCACCAGCGATACCATGTAGCGCATCAGGAACACCGGCATCCACAGCATGCAGACCATTTCCAGCAGCTGTATGAACGCCGGGTAGGGGATCACCAGCGACGCGTACTGGTAATTGATGCACATCCACACGCCCGATACGATCACAAACGCAGACAGGTAGGGATAATCCCGGGAACGCGCCAGCCCGAGCGCCCTGGCGTAAAAGCTTACGCCCAACATGGCGGCGCCCAGCAGGAAAATGAGGATGCCCGCACCCAGCGGCACCGCCTGCGAAACAAAGGCCGCCCGGTAGACCGGGTACTCCGAGCCGGCCGACAGATGGTTGAAGAATGCGTCAAACGATGAGCGGGACGCGCTGCCATATACGCTGGTAAGCGTGAGCTCCACGTCGTCCGCGGCGGTGATGCCTGCCGTGGTGAAGGACATCCACACGTTGCCGCCGCCAGACCCGAAGGACGGCTTCCGTTCCCCGAAAGCGAACACTTCCTGACCGTTTACGCGCAGGCGAACCGTCAGGTTGCAGATGCGCAGGATGATCTGCGTATTGGGCAGAACGTCCCGGTCGAAATGGCCGGACACGACAAGCTGCCGGTTGGCGGCGACCGGTATATGCTGCTCGCCGGTAAAGGGCAAGCGTTCCGCGGCCCCGTCCACCGCGTATACTCCGGTCAGCCGCAGGGGCGACGCGGAGGTATAGGCTTCCAGGCGCGCGTTCGGGCCCAGCAGCGACAGCAAGAGCAACGCCAACGACAGCGCCAGTGTCAGCCACAGCAACGGTTGAAACGCTCGGCGAATCTGCACGGCCGTCCCTTCCTTTACCGGCGGGCGCAATGTCCTTCTCCGCCGTACTTTGCAACCATTATAGCGCATCCGGGGATAAAACGCCACCGCTTTGCGGAACGGATGTCCGCGCGGGTGGGGACGGATCAAGAGCGGGGTCTTTACGTGGGAGGGCTCGCCCGACGGTATGCGGGAGACGCGCCCTGCGTTTTGCGCCGCTATCAAAACAGCCGCCGTTTCAAGCGGCGGCTGCGATGGGTGAGACGATTCGAAAGTCATGAACGCCGCCCTCTCACGGCGCTTCTCCCCTGTGGCTTTGTCGCGGAAGCCTGCCGTAGCCCCGCTAGGCTTCCGCTTCCCGTCACAGAAGAAAACCGCTCGTAAGCTTCATGCACTCATGCCCTGAAATTGCATGACGGACTTACTTACCGGGTTTCAGCCCCATGGCGGAAGCGGGCAGCGCGGGCAACACCAGCCCGCCCAGCACCATCGCGATCAGCGCGGTGAAGATTTGGGTCAGCTGCTTGACAGCCATCACGGCAACCGTATTCTGGAACGCCGCCAGCGAAGGCAGGCTCTGCACAAGCGCGACGCCCAGCACGATCACGGCGTATTTCGCCAGCGCGGCCACCGCGCCCACAACCGACCAGCGCACCCACTCGACCTTCAGGGAACGGGAATCCCTGCGGGCAAACAGCGCGTAGAGCACCACCAGCACCACGTTGCCCAGCACGATGCCCGGTAGCGTCACAAGCGTGGCGTGGCCCTGCCAAACGGCGATCAGCGGCGCGATCACCGCTACGGAAACACCGCTCCACAGGCCCACCACGCAGGCCGCGACGATCAGCGCGAGGTTGACGAGGCTGCCGATGATGTAGGTGGAGACGATGTTGGAACCGCCCAGGAACGGGCGAAGCAGCTGAAAGACGATGGTCAGCGCGACCAGGATGGCGGTGGTCACCATTTTGCGGATGTTCTGAGAGCTCATACAATCAAGTCCTTTCATGATCAGGGGGTACGGATTCCCGGAGGCGGTTCCTGCGGGAGAGGGCGCTTTTCACCTCGACGCCCCGCAGGTTGCCCAGCTTGGCCGTCAGCGCGCCCAGCGACGGGTTGTCGCCTTCCACGATCAGCCCGATCACCGCGGCAACGCTGTCCGCGTCCGGTACGCCCACGCGGGCACGGATCACGCGCGCATACTGTCCCAGCAGCGCGTTGACTTCGGCCGCGATCACCCTGTCGTTGATGACGATGCCGATGAACCCGAGTCGGATTTCTTCCTGCATGGGATTACCTCCGTGAAAGCTTGGGGGCCGGGAGATTTTGGGGTGCCGGCTGTTACCCGGGGGATCGGCGTTCGCCGGGCACGGCTCTTCCGGTTACCCGGAAGGGTTTGCGCCGCTGCGCGAAGAAGGGACAAAAACGGCAGCCAACCAAAGGTCAGCCGCCGTCGATGAACAGGCGCATGGCTTTTCCTCCTCTCTCTTCGCCTTTGGCTTGCGCCTTGGGCGTCAACAGGGTATTGGGGAATACCGGGCCGGATTCACCCTGATGGCGGAGCCACGCGGGCTTATCCGGACTGGGGACGCGTATAGTATACCGCGTTTTCGCGGATCATGAAACCCCCGTAAGCGCACTTTCCTCCGCCTGTGAGGAAGGTTCGCCCGCCGCCGCCGCGGAATCCGCGGCGGTGGGCAAGGGCGTAGCCGACGGTTCGGGCCGGACGAACGTGCCTTCCAGCAGCTCGAGCGCGATTTCATAGCCCTTTTTCAGCTGGGCGTCTTTCAGGTCGCCCACCTCGTAGAGGGTGTTGTCGCCTTCCGGCAGGGCGATTTCCACATCGGGCGTAATGCCTACCTTGTGAATGCTGCGGCCGCTGGGGGTGAAATACTGCGCCGCGGTCAGCTGGATGCCCTCGCCGTCGTCGCCCACCGGGAGCACATACTGCACCACGCCCTTGCCGTAGCTCTGGGTGCCGACGATCACCGCCGCGCCGTCTTCCTGCAGCGCGCCCGCGACGATTTCGGAGGAGGAGGCGGAGTTTTCGTTCATCAGCACCACCATCGGCAGGCCCAGCGCGCCGGCGGTGGCGGTATAGTCCTCGCGGCGGCCTTCACGGTCCTCCAGATAGGTAACGATGCCTTCCGGCAGGAAGAAATCCGCGATTTTCACCGCGTCGTCGATCCATCCGCCGGGATTGTCCCTTAGGTCGAGCACCAGCGCTTTGGCGCCTTGCCGGACCAGCGCGTTGAGCTGCTCCTCAAACCGGGTGGAGCAGTCTCCGGAGAACTCGTACAGCAGCAGGTAACCCACGTCCTGACCCAGCATGCAGGAACTGACCCAGTTGACATGCACCACCGCGCGGGGAATGTCAAAATCCAGGAACGTATCGCCGCGGAGCACCTGCACATGCACCTTCTCGCCGACGGTGCCCCGCATGATGGCGACCGCCTCGTTGAGCGTCGTCGCCGTCACGTCCAGTTCTTCCACCTTGGAGAGAACGTCGCCCTTGCGCAGGCCCGCCTCGGCGGCGGGGCTGTTGCTGAACACGCGGGAGATGGTGCACAGCATCGTCACGTAGGATGCGGAAATCTGGATGCCGATGCCCGCGTATTCGCCGCCGTCATCCTCCCACATCTGGGCAAACTCCTCGGCGTTGTAATAGTAGGTATAGGGATCGTTCAGACCCGCCAGCAGCCCGCGCTTGGCGCCTTCCAGCATGGCGGCTTCGTCGGGCCGGATGTAGTAGTAATCCTCCACCAGCTGCGCGAGATCGTCCAGCGAGGCGTAGCGCTGCAGCCGCTCGTATTCCTCGCGGGTGATGGTCACGGTATCGCCGTTGGGCGCCAGCGCATTTTCCCCGGTGGATATGGCGCTGGGGAACAGAGAGCAGCTGGTGAGCATCAGTGCGACCAGCAACGCGAGCAAGGTTAGCCGACCATTGTGCTTCAGGCTTTTCACGCGTTCGCCCCCCTTCCTAATAAATCTGCTTGGGCTTTTCCTGCCCGCACTTTTTCAGCTCGTAGAGGATTTTAAAGGTCACGGCGTTGTCAAATTTGCGCAGGTCCAGCCCCGTATGGCGCTGTACCTTGTCCAGCCGGTACACCAGAGTGTTGCGGTGGATGTAGAGCTGACGGGCGGTGTCCGACAGGTTTAAATCCTTGCGGAAGAACATCTCGATGGTCTGGAGCATCTCCTCGTTAAACAGCTTGGCCGTTTTTCGGTTGAACAGCAGCTGGTGGTAGTGCATGCTTTCCTCCCGCGGCACGTTCATCAGAAAACGTTCCAGCAGCAGGTAGCGAAACACGTGGATACTCTCTTCCGGGGAAAAGATGTGGCCGACCTCCATGGCCCGCCGGGCTTCCTGATAGCTCTCGCCCAGCAGCGACAGGCTCGATTTGCTTTCCCCGACGCCGATTTCGGCGGTCTGCACCGCCTCCTCCATCAGCGTTTCCTGCACGGCCTGCGCGAACTGAAAGAGCTCGTCCGGGCCGTCGATGCCGTTCATATCCTTGATGAGCGCCACGACGTGGCGGTTCATCTCGATGAGCGTATCCGTATCGGAAAGCGGGACCAGCTCACCAAGAATGCTGTAGGCGCTGGCCTTGTCGGTCTGCTCGATCTGGAACAGCATCACGCTGCGCTCCATCTCCAGCGGAATCTGATGCTCGCCCGCGCGGGTGATCAGATCGGCGCCGGTCAGTTCCTGCTTCAGGGCGCGGCGGAACACGTCGCTGTGGCTGGCGATGGAAAGCCCGCTTTTGAGCATGCTCATCAGCATGGCGTCCGCCAGAATCAGGATGTTTTCCACGCCCGGGAGATCGGCGGCGCATACCAGCGTCAGCGGCGGGTTCATGTCCAGCGAGCGGTAGAGCTTGTCGCCCACGCGGTGCGTTATGCCGGCGGCCATTACCAGGTTGGGCAGCGATTCGTTCTCGCCGCTTTCCGGCGCCAGGCACTGGCCCTGCACGTCCATCAGACGCAGCGGCGCGCTGAGCTGTTCGAGGATCTTCTCGAACTTTTTAATGTACCGCTTCTCTATATACATGCGCCGTTCTCCTCTCGCGCCATATCCTGTGGATATCGCACCCTGAGTATACCACAACTGGACGTTGATGAGAAGCGCGGCGGCCGAAACTTTACAGCACGTCATGTAACCGGGCGCGGAGTCTTCCGGCCGGACGCGATGCCGGATACGGACGCGCGACGGACAAACGCCGCCGCCCGGTTTTCGGACGGCGGCGAGCGAACCTTGCGGAGTTGCTGGGACAGGCATATGCCGGGCAAAAGGAAGGCGCGCGAAGGGGGCGTGCCGGCTCCAGGCTGCGCCGGCAGGATCAGAGATCGAGCGTTTCGAACCGGCGCGCGGAAACGCGGTACGCGATCCACGTCAGCAGCAGATAGGCGGCCGCGCCCAACCCAAGCACCGCGAGCTTCGCGCCCAGGTACAGCGGATCGGGCGTATCCAGCCGATCCCGGAAGAAAGGCTGAACATGCGTCAGCAGTTCCAGTACGATCATTACCAGCGAGAAAACGACGCTGCCCCACAGGTACGCGCGGCCCACGCGGCTGGGGTTGCGGTAGTACCGGGGGAAGAACGCGAGGTTATACAGCCCCATCAGCAGCAGGGAGAAGCCGAAGAAGGCGACATTGGCTTCGATGCCCACGGCGTTGGGCGCCGGGGAGATCGCGCCGCGCAGGATGGCGAACGGAACGGCCAGCAGCAGCTGCGCAAGCTCGATCAGCACCGAAAAGGCGACGCGGCCGCGCACGAGCGAGCGCTTTTGCACCGGCAGCATCAGCCCGTACTCGATATCATGGTTTTCCCGACCGGTCAGGCATACGAAGAAGAGCCCCAGCGTTGTGTAAAAAAAGACCACGTAGTACGGATAATCGGGAACGAGCAGCAGAGCGGACAGGGACAGGAAGATCAGGTTGGTCGGGTGCAGCGCGAGCCGGATTTCTTTTCCAAGCAGCTGTCTCATGCCTGTCCCTCCTTTTCCACATGCACCATGATGGTTTCCAGATCGGCCTTGTTGCTTGGCAACCCGAGCGCCTGCGCGTCCCCGGCCAGCGCGACGGCGGTGTAGCCGTGTTTGGCGGGCTTCAGCCCGATTGCCATATCCCGCACGCGGTCGGTCAGCTGATCTTCGGTGAGCGCGAGCGCGCGGTATTTGCCCACGAAGGTTTCCAGCGGTTCGCTGGAGAAGATGCGGCCTTCGCGGATGTAGGTGATGCCATCCGCGCACCGGTCCAGATCGCCGGTGATGTGCGTGGAAAACAGGATGCTGACGCCTTCCCGCGCCAGAGCAAGGAAGATATCCAGCAGCTCATCCCGGCTGACGGGGTCCAGCCCGCTGGTGGGTTCGTCCAGGATCAGCAGTTCCGCGCGGTGCGAAAGCGCAAGCGAGAGGCTGTATTTGATTCTCATGCCCGCGGAGAGCTGGTTGGGCGTCTTACGCTCGTCCAGCGCAAAGCGTCGCAGATAGCCGCGGTAGGCGTCGTCGTCCCACGACGGGTAAAACGACCGGGTCACGGAGGTGATGGTGGAAAGCCGTTTGCGCATGTACTGGTCCATTCCGCCGGAAACGAACCCGATCCGGCGCTTGATTTCCATTTCATGCTCCGCAAAGGAAAGCCCGAAGAAGCGGATTACGCCGGCGTCCGGGTGGACGATGTTGAGCAGGCTTTTCAGGGTGGTGGTTTTCCCTGCGCCGTTGCGGCCGATGAACCCCATGATTTCGCCCTGCCGCACGGCGAAACCGACCTCGCTCAGCGCGAACGTTGCGTATCGCTTGCACAATCCCTGAACTGACAAAACCTCCATAATCAACCTCCTGAATCGTGGATGGGGGCGGCGGGCAGCCGATTCGCCCGCAGAAGGAACCCGACGATGGCCGAACGGAACGGTTCCGGTTACGTAACGGATGTTATGATACAGAAAGGGCCGGGGGATGTCAACCGGGCAAGGCTCAAATGTCCGTTCGATCGGTTGACAACCTCGGAAGGGGTTGTTAAAATGACAACCGTGATCCGGACGTGACCGACGAGATCAACCTGCCGCGAGGAGGCCGACATGCCGCCGAAAATCCAATACACCAAGGGGGACCTGTTGCAGGCCGCGTTTCGCCTGACCCGCGCGCAGGGATTGTCCGCCGTGAACGCGCGCGCCGTGGCGCGTGAACTGGGCTGTTCCACACAGCCCATTTTCAGGGCCTTTCATTCCATGGAGGACATCCGCCGCGAAATGCTGCGCATGGCTGCGGACGTCTATCAGGCGTACCTGCTCCGCGGCAACGACCTGGCCCCGAAACCCTACCTGGGCTCGGGGATGGCGTACATCCTGTTTGCCCGGGAAGAACGCGAGCTGTTCAGGCTCCTGTTCATGCGCGACCGCCTGAGCGAAGGCGACGCGGATCCCGCGCAGGATCAGACGCTGGAATACGTGCTGGGCCTCGTGATGCAGAGCACGGGGCTGGACAGGGGCCGCGCGCTTGCCTTTCACCGGCATCTTTGGGTTTTTACGCACGGCCTGGCGGCCATGGTTGCGACGCGCTACCTGAAGCTGGAAGACGCCGAGGTGATGAACCTGCTGCGCGATCAGTACCGGGCGACGCGGCTGATGTTCGGCCTGCCGCCCGTACAGGATGCGTTTGACGAGGCGGAAGGCAGAACCCTCAGGCAGAACTGACGGCTGCGCGCTCCGTGCCGGGCGACGCGACGGATGCTCGGCCTGCCGCCCGTACAGGATGCGTTTGACGAGGCGGGAGGCAGAACCCTCAGGCAGAACTGACGGCTGTGCGATCCGTGCCGGGCAATGCGGCTGATGTTCGGCCTGCCGCCCGAACAGAATGCGTTTGAGGAAGAGGCCGGTTTACCCCGTGAGTTTGCCTGAAGCCGACAAGCGTCAGACATGAAAATGGATCGGTGATGATCCGCAAAACGAGACCGTCGGCCGCAAACGCCGTCATCAGATTCCGCCGGCTGGGATGCCGGTTTTTTTCATGTCGCGGCAAGGCGGCCCGCCGGGAGCCGTGCCGTATGGCCGCGCCGTTTTCCCTCAGGCGCGTTACATGGAGAGTGGAACGTGTCATCCGGTCCTCCCTTGATTCTATGGGAGCCGCGGCGTCTGCCGGACGGCTTGCCGCGGGAGCGTTGACGCGGCGCGGGAGCCGTGGGCGCCGCCCCCGCGCCGAAACCGGCGCACCATCGGCGGTTTGACCGGCCGGGCCCGGGAAGCGCGATCCGCGCGGGCTTGCCAACGCCCCCTGCGGCGAGTAGAATGGGGGAAAGCACAACCCAACAGAGGCAGGAGGGTCAAAGCCGTGAAACCGATTGAGGATTATGACCTGACGATTACGCACATCAACAATATTGTAAGCATAAAAACCGACTCCTACTGGGCGCTGGACAACCTGACCACCTCCGACCACTGGATACTGAGCCTGGTGATCGGCGGTCAGGCGGATTATACATGGAACCAACAGGCCTACACGCTGCACAAGGATGACCTGATCTTCTTTCAGGCCGGTTTTTCACGCTCCGCGCGCAGCTCGCCGGAAGACCCGTGGCAGTTTATCGTGGTCAAATTCCAGCTGGAATCCTCCAACGCGCGCACGGAACAGGCGCTCACAGAGCTGCCCAACCTGTTTCACTTCGCGCCTTCGGCCATCCGGCAGAATTTTCTGGAGATGGAGCGGATCTGGCGCGGTCGCAGGCCGGGTTACATCCTGCGCACGAAAAGCGCGCTATATGATATTCTCTACAGCCTCATGCGTCAGTCGGGCACGTTTTACGACAAGAACCTGCCCCATCAGGAGAAGCTGCGCCGCACGCTTGAACTCATCAACCAGAACCGGGAAGAGAATTTCTCGCTGGAAACACTGGCCGCGGAAGCGGGCCTGAGCCCGTCCTATTACCGGATGCTGTTCAAGCGGTTCACGGGGTATTCTACCGTGCAGTACCAAAACTACATTAAAATCACGCACGCGCAGGACCTGCTCAACACCGGCAACCTGCGCGTGACCGAAGTCGCCAACATGGTCGGCATTCGGGACATCTACTATTTTAGCAGACTGTTCAAACAAATGACGGGGATTCCGCCGTCCGATCTATGCCGGAAGTAAATGAGTTTGTACAAAGTGCGATAAATCTTGAAACAAAAAACGCTCCATAAACGGCAGCCGCTCGAAATGTTCCGATAATCCGACTGATAGAAAGTCATATTGTGCAAAAAATGGTCGGTTTATGAATTGTATCCGAGCCTTCCGCTCGCTATAATGAACCCAGAACAAAGGCGGCACGGCATGCTGACCGGCCGCCGACGCCACCAACGGGTTTGGTACAAACAAAGAGGAGGAAGGTATCATGTTGTCCGCAAAGAAGCTTTGGAGTATGTTGCTATGCCTGACGATGCTGTGCGCCATGGTGACCGTGGGCGCATCCGCGGCCGCGAGCGAGCCGCTGAAGGTGCAGGGCGAAATCGTCGTATGGTATTCCGGCGCGTCCGAATCGCGCGTGGACCTGTACGAATGGGCGAAGGCTGTAATTGAAAAAACGTATCCCGGCACAACCGTCACGCTGGAAGTGATCCCCATGGCCGAGCTTGCCTCGCGCCAGATGACCGCGTGCCAGAGCGGGATGGGCCCGGATGTGATGAGCCAGCCGATCGCCGCCACCAACGGCTTTATGAAGCTGGGCCTGCTGGAGCCTGTCAACGAATTAATGGCCCGCGCCGGCCGTGACCTGCTTGGCGAATTCAACCCCGACTTCTTCGCCCTCATGCGGGACGGCGACACCCTTTACGGCGTGCCCCAGAGCCGCACGGCGCTGGCGCTGGTGTACAACAAGGCGATGCTGGAGGCCGCCGGCCTGACCGAAGCCCCCAAAACCTGGGCGGACGTGCAGGCGTATGCCGAAAAACTGACCCAGAAGGACGCCGCCGGCAATGTTACGGTCTACGGCTTCGCGCTGCCCGGCACCAGCGGCAGCCATATCTGGTACCGCCTGATCCCGGAAATCTGGGGCGCCGGCGGGGACATCTGCGACGCGGAGATGAAGACCGCCACGCTGGACAGCGAAGCGACCCGTAAAGCGCTGGAATACTATTGCAGCTTCTACCAGAACGGCTGGGCGCCCCGCAGCATGCTGGAAAACGACCAGACCGCCTGCTCGCAGATGTTTGCCTCCGGCGCGGTCGCCATGACGATTGAGAACGTCAGCTGGATTCGCAACAACATTCTCAAGGACAACCTCTTCGAAGTGGGCGTTGCGCTCTACCCAGGCATGAGCGGCACCAACACCGCCGGTTTGGGCGGCTGGAACGCCTGCATCCCCGCTTCCGCCAAAAACAAGGAGGGCGCCGCCGCCTTCATCAACCTGGTAACCGGCAAGGAAGGCATGGAGAAACAGCTGCTGATGCCAGCCCTGACCGAGGTCCTGGCCGCCGGTGACTGGACCGACAGCTTCTACGGCCCCTATTCCACGATGCTGGCCGATCACAGCCGCGACTTCCCCGCGTTTGAGAATGCCGCCGCCGCGCAGAACGTGATCATGAACATGGTGCAGTCCGTGCTGACCGGCAGCGCGACCATGGACGACGCCATCGCAGGCGCCAACGCCGAGATTCAGGCCCTGCTGGACGAGCAGAACGCCGAGTAATCCCCTTTGCCTTTACCTTCCCCCGGCCGGCGGCCCGCATCAGCCGCCGGCCACCGGGGGGGTGATACCGGCCGACGCGCGGGACAGGCAGGTTCGCGCGGCGCGGTACCCTGCGCAAAGCGCGCGGTACGGGGCATGGGCATCCGAATGCACACAAGGGGGTGCGCGTCGTTGTACGCGAGAATCAAACGCACGCTGTGCCGGGAGCGGATCATCTACTACTTTATTCCCGCCATTATCGTTTTGGGAACGCTGGCGCTCTATCCTCTGATTAACAACCTCTGGCTGAGCGTGCACGTGAAATCCGGTCAATGGAGCATCGGCAACTACACGCGGCTGTTTGGCGACAAGTGGTTCTGGAACGCCATGCTGATCACCGGCAAATGGATGCTGGTCACCGTGGCGGGAGAATTGCTGGTGGGCCTGCTGCTGGCCAACCTCATCAACCTCAAGATGCGCGGAACCAAGCTGTTCCGCACGGTGCTCATGATCCCCTGGATGACCCCCATGATCGCGGTATGCACCGTGTGGGCCTGGATGTACAACGGGGATTTCGGCATCCTCAACTACGGGATCAACAAACTGCTTGGCACGGATATCCTGTTTTTAAGCAGCCCTTCCACGGCCATCCTGTGGCTGGCCGTCGTCTATATCTGGAAACGGTCCTCCTTTGTCATGCTGATGTACCTAAGCGGGCTGCAGGGTATCTCCGAAGATATCTACGACGCCTGCAAGATCGACGGCGCGTCCTGGCGCACGCAGCTTTTCAAGGTAACGCTGCCGCTCATGTTCCCGGTCATCCGCTCGGTGCTGCTGATTTCCATCATCACCGCGATGAACCAGTTCACCATCGCCTATTCCATCACCCGCGGGGGTCCCAGCCGCAGCACGGAACTGATGCAGATGTACATCTACAACACCGGCATCGCGGGCTTCCAATACAACTACGGCGCGGCGGCGTCCACCATCTTCCTGGCCGTGGTGCTGTGCCTGGCGGTCGTCTACATCTTCGCTACCGAAAAGGCCGAGGAGGATGCTTTTTGATGAAGAAACGCAAAGCAGCCCATTCGGCGCTGGCCTACCTGATTCTCACCGCCGCCGTGGCGATGGCACTGTTCCCGTATTTCTGGATGATCACCTGCGCCGTTCGGGAGCAGAAGGAACTGTTCACCATTCCTCCCAAACTCCTTTCCGCATCGGTTTCGCTCGATAATTTCACTTATGTGCTTACGCGCACGCGGATACCGGCTTACATGCTCAACTCCGTAATCATCGCCACCAGCGCGACGCTCATGTGCCTGGTTGTGGCCATCCCGGCGGGGTACGCGCTGGCGCGGTTCAATTTTAAAAGCCGCAAGCTGGTTTCCTCCGGCGTGATCCTGTTCAAGCTTCTGCCGCAGTCCGCCGCGCTGATCCCGCTGTTTATCCTCATGGGGAAGCTGGGGCTGATGGACACACATTTCGGGCTTTCCTACGTGCACCTGTTTACCATGGTCCCTTTTGCGATCTGGATGTCGCGCGGGTTTTTCAAGACCGTGCCCGTCGCGGTGGAGGAAGCCGCGCTGATCGACGGTTGCAGCAAGCCCAACGCGCTGCTGCGCGTGGTGCTGCCGATTACGGCGCCCGGGCTCTTCTCGGTAGGGGTCTACGCCTTCATGCTTTCCTGGGAGGAGTTCATTTTCGCCTATACCTTCACTTCCTCCCGTGCCAAACCCGTATCGGTGGGTATCGCGCTGTTTCTGGGCGAGGACGCGAACCTCTGGGGCGCGGTGATGGCTTCCGCCATTCTGATGGGCCTGCCGGTGCTGATCGTGTTCTTCCTGCTGCAGGATCACTTCATTAAGGGGATTGTGGGCGGGGCTGTCAAGGGCTAGAGTACGCCGCCCGGCGCGGGCGGTTGCAAAGGATGGGAATACCGTGAGTAACGACACCGTACCCAAGAGCAAAATGAACCTGGAAGAACTGATCCGTCTGAGGGAGCAGAAGCCCATAGAGGCGTTCCCGGTGCCGGAGGAGGAGCTCTGCGCGCGCTACGAGCGGCTCTACACCAGCGCCGTCAACGAT
>JAAYUF010000060.1 GCA_012517815.1 Clostridiales bacterium | reverse complement strand
CGCCCGACCGGTCGGGGGCGGCCGAGCCCGCGCCCCGCCGCGCAGGCGCCGCGACCCATGCGGGGCTTTGCGGGTCCGTGCCGGGCAAAGAAGGAGAAAACGCCATGATCTTCACCATGGATGTGGGGAACACCAACATAAAAACCGCCCTGTTCAACGGACGGGAGATGGTCAAGTACTGGCGGATCTCCACCAGCCAGACCTACACCTCCGACGAATACGGCATCCTCCTTTCCAGCCTGTTCACCCATGAGCATATGGACATCCGGGAGGTGGAGGGCGTGGCGATTTCCAGCGTTGTACCGACCATCAACTTCACGCTGGAACACATGTGCAAGAACTATTTCGGCCGAACGCCCATGATGGTGGAGCCCGGCATCAAAACCGGCATCAACCTGAAGTACGAGAACCCGCGAGAACTGGGCAGCGACCGCATCGCCAACGCCGTGGCGGCCTTCGACCAGTACGGCGGCCCCTGCATCTTCATCGATTTCGGCACGGCGACCACCTTTGGCGCGCTGGACGAGAAGGGCAATTTTCTGGGCGGCTGCATCTGCCCCGGCATCAAGCTGGCCAGCGAGGCGCTGGTGGGGCGCACGTCCAAACTGCCGCGCTTTGAGCTGATCAAGCCCGAAACCGTGATCGGCCGCACCACTGTGACCAACCTGCAGTCCGGCCTGATCTACGGCTACATCGGGCAGGTGGATTATCTGGTCAAGCGGATGCGCGCGGAGCTGAAGGCCCCCAATGCCTTCGTGGTTGCGACCGGCGGCATGGCCGTGCTGGTGGCGCAGGACGACAAGTGCATCGATAAGCTGGACGGGCTGTTGACCTTGAAGGGCCTGCGCATCCTCTACGAGCGCAACCACTAGGCGGCCTGGCCCGGAGGCCGTTCGCGAACGGAACACAGCGCGCGGGATTCGCGGGCCGCGACCGCGCGAGAAGGAAGGTTCGACCATGTCCAAGGATGTCATCATCGGTTTTCTGGGCTGCGGAAACGTAGGCAGCGGCGCATGGCGGCTGCTGGAGGGCTTTGGCGCGGATATCGAACACCGCGCGGGCCTGCGCTTTGTGATCCGGAAGGTGCTGGTGCGCGACCTGCAAAAGCCGCGCGATATCGCCTTTCCCGCGGGAGTGCTCACCGACAACCCGGATGATGTGCTAAACGATCCGGAGATCCAGATCGTGGCCGAGTTTCTGGGTGGGGAGGAACCGAGCTACACCCTGATGCGGCGCGCGCTCAACGCCGGGAAAACCGTGGTGACGGCCAACAAGGTCGCTTTCGCCCTGCACTGGCATGAGTTGCAGAAAGCCGCCAAACGCAACGGCGCCGGCCTGTATTACGAGGCTGCCGTCTGCGGCGCCATCCCGATCATCCACTCGCTGGAGGAAAGCCTGCAGGCCAACCGCATCGATAAGATATTCGGCATCGTAAACGGCACCACCAACTACATTCTGACCCGCATGAGCAAGAACGCCGAGGATTACGCCACCGTCCTCAGGGACGCGCAGCGCCTGGGCCTGGCGGAGCCCGACCCCGCGGCGGACGTGGAGGGGCTGGACGCCGCCTACAAGCTGAGCATCCTCGCCTCGCTGGCGTTCCACGGCCGCGTGCCGTTTGAAGATGTGTACGTGGAAGGCATCACGCACGTAAGCGCCGAGGATATCCGCTGCGGGCAGGAACTGGGCTACACGCTCAAGCTGCTCGCGATTGCCAAGCGCAACGGGCTGAACGTGGAAACCCGCGTTCACCCGACGTTTGTGCGGAGCGACCACCCGCTGGCCAACGTATCGGGCTCTTTTAACGCCGTATACCTGCACGGGCACGCCTGCAAGGAAATGATGTTCCTGGGGCGCGGCGCGGGCGACATGCCCACGGCCAGCGCCATCGTGAGCGATCTGGAGCGCGCGGCCTCCAGCTGCATGCACCGCTACCCGACGTTTGAAAACGAGGTTAACCCCAAAGTATCCCTCCGCAACAATACCGACTGGCAGTGCCCTTTCTACATCCGCATGCTGGCCAAGGACGAGCCCGGCGTGCTCAGCCGCGTGGCCAAATGCTTTGCGGACGAGCAGGTGAGCATCGCCGCCGTGCAGCAGAAGGGCGATTGCCACAACGGCCGCGTCACGCTGGTGGTGATTACCCACCGCGCGGGCGAAAAAGCCATGCAGCGCGCCATCACCGCGCTGGACGGCGATATTGCCACGCTGGAAAGCATGATTCGCGTCGAAGAAGAATAACCGGCCGAAGCGCCGCGCCGGCGGACATATGCGGCGCGGCCCGCCCGGT
>JAAYUF010000059.1 GCA_012517815.1 Clostridiales bacterium | reverse complement strand
GCCCGCACAATCTGGAAAACGCGCTGGCCGCGACCGCCATGGCTTCCGCCAGGGGCGTGCCGGCGGCGGTGATCCGCCACACGCTCCAGTCCTTTACGGGAGTGGAGCACCGCATCGAGAAGGTGCGCGTGTTTGAGGGCGTTACCTACATCAACGACAGCAAGGGCACCAATGTGGACAGCACCGTCAAGGCGGTGCAGAGCATGAACGCGCCAACGGTGCTTATCCTGGGCGGATACGACAAGCATGCCGACTTCATGCCCCTGTGCCGGGAAATCGCCGCGTCGCCGGCGATCCGGCAGATTGTGGTCATGGGGGAAACCGCCGATCAAATCGCACGCACGCTCAAGCAGGTCGGTTATTACGCGGTAACGCCGGCCTACAGCCTGGAGGACGCCGTTCAAAAAGCACGAGGGCTGGCCGTGTCGGGCGGTAACGTGCTGCTGTCGCCCGCCTGCGCCAGCTTTGACATGTTTCGCGATTACGAGCAGCGCGGTGAGGTTTTCAAAGAGCTGGTCAACCATCTGGCGTAAAGGTCCGTCGGCTGTCATCGTGCACCCTGTACGGGACGGCCTTTTGGCCGGCGACGCCGGCTTTTCTTGCATCGACCGCAAACCCTTTTGATCCGCAAGGGGGCAAAAGCCATGAGAAAACCGAAAGACCGGCCGGAAAACGAGCTGGACCAGTTTGAGGCGTACGGAGAATACTCCTACGCTTACCGGCACGCGGCGGAACAGCGACGCCGCCGCCGCAAACCGGTTGACGAAAACGAACCGCCGGATCCGGACGACATACGCGAGGGCGGCGAACCGGCCCCAAAGCCCGACCCTGAGCTTACGCTGCCCCCGGAGGAGCGTGCCCGCAGGCGGTCGCGCGCAATCACAAGCCGCCTGATCTTCGTTCTGGCGGTCGCGGTGGCGGGCATCATCCTGCTGCAGGGGACCGTTTTCAGGCTGCGCACCGTGTATGTGATCGGCAACGTTCAAAAAACCGCGCAGCAGGTGGCGGCGGCGTCCGGACTGGTCAAGGGGCTCAACATCTTCTCCATATCGGAGGAGGAAGTACGCCGGAACCTGAGCAGCGATCATACGATCATCTTTCTGGGCCTGCAAAAGGACTACCCCAGCACCATCTACCTGTACATTTCCGAGCGCCAGGCCGTGGCCATCACCCAATGGCTGGGCATGCAGTACACGCTGGACGCCGAAGGGATCGTGATGTCTGAAAACAACTCCATGGTGCTGCCCACCGATCTTCCCTGCGTAACCGGCCTGCAGGTGACCAACGTGCACGTGGGGCAGAAGCTGAACGTCCGCAATCAGGTGCAGATGCAGGCGTATTACGATATCATGAGCGAGCTGGCCCTGCAATACTACAGCGACCAGATAAGGGAAATGAACCTCAGCGATCCGGAGAACCTCTACCTGCTCACGGCAACAGGCATTTCCGTGCGACTGGGGACGCACGAGCACATGCGCGCGAAAATCGGCGCGCTGCGCACCGATATCGCATACCTGCAGCAACTGGGAAAGACCTCCGGCGTGCTGGATGTCTCCATCCCCGAGGACGCGAAATACAGGCCGGAAACCTGACGCGGCGGACTGCGAGAATTTCCTTTCCGCGCGAGAAAAAAACAGTTGACATTGGAGATCGTTTATTGTATTATTACTAACGTCGCTTATGCGAAACGCCGCGGGGTAGAGCAGTTTGGTAGCTCGTCGGGCTCATAACCCGGAGGTCGAGGGTTCAAGTCCCTCCCCCGCAACCAAATGGCGGCGTAGCTCAGCTGGCTAGAGCATTCGGTTCATACCCGGAGTGTCGAGAGTTCAAATCTCCCCGCCGCTACCAGTGAACAAAGAACGGTCCGAGAGGGCCGTTTTTTGCGTCCGGATCCGCCGCGACAGAAGGGCATACCGGGCGCGCGCGCCGCGAGCACGGCAGGGGAAAGCAATTTGGGCCAAGCATTCGGCACGCCGTCAACGCGGATGGGCGCGGCGGCCGCGCCTTGCGGCCTACGAGAGGCGACGAGACGGTTAGCGTGCGGCGTCGAAACGGTCAGCGATGGGAAGAGGCGCACCGTACCGCCGGGCTTGCAAAGCCGGAAGCGCGCTTTGCATTCGTAGCGGTCGCGGCTTGGTCCGTCCGCACCGGTTTGCCCGCGCTACCTGCGGTACGGAACAGACACCCCGCGCCGCCGCTTTCCGCCCGACCGGCGTTGCCGGACGCGCGCCGTGCGGAGAAAGGTACGGTTTTCTGTAAAGAACGTGTTAACTCTACGTTGACACGGGATTTTGCAGCATGATATGCTAGTGCCGGCTCACAGCCGGCCGAAGGATACGCCGGTTGGCTGCCGATGCGGAGGATCGATCGCATGAAGAAATTCGCGCTCCTGTTGCTGCTTGCGGGTAGCCTGTTCACCCTGCGCGCGCTGGGCGAGGAAACGTACGTCGTACCCACAAAGGGCTATCAGCCCGTCGAAACGCTGGATATCGCCTACGCGCCGGAAGGGCTGCCCCCCGTATCTGTACAGATGCATATGGGCAAGGCCTACCTGTTCCTGCCGGCCGGGGCGAAGCCCGAAACGCTGCGCATCCACGGGCAGGATGTTCCCTGCGCGCTTGCCGAAGGCGCCAATGAGGTGCTGGACGCGAAGGGGAACGTGTACTTCCTTCAGGTGATGTTCGGCGCGAATGTGCGCTCCGCATACCTCATCAGCGAGGACGCGGAGAACGCCGGCCGCGCTTTTGTCGAGGCCAATCTGGAACATTCCACGTCGGTACGCGCCAGCCTGGCGCTAGTAGATACGCAGGGAAACCTCGACTATCGGGGCACGGTACGGGAACTGCGCGGGCGCGGCAACACCACCTGGGGCTGGGGCGCCAAGAAGCCTTACCAGATCAAGCTGCAGGAAAAGGCCGATCTGCTGGGGGAAGGGGCGGCCAACCGTACCTTCCTGCTGCTGGCGGAGTGCTTTGACGCGACGCTCCTGCACAACGCCCTCTGCCTGGATATGGCGCGGACGCTCGGGTTGCCCGCGCCCGGCTATGAGCCGGTTGATCTGTATTACGATGGCGTCTACCGCGGCACCTACCTGCTGACCGACAAAATCGAGGTTCGCGCCGGGCTTCTGGAAATTTTGGATTATGAAAGCGCGATCAAGAAGGCCTTTCCTGTCGAAGCGCTGGGAACGGCGACGACGCTGAACCGATACGGGAACGAATACCGCTATACCGAAGGGCTGCAGGCGGACGGAGGCGCGCTGGGCGCTTATCTGCTGGAGATCGACGACTTTTTCTACGGCGGCGAGGACGCCTGGGTGACCACCGGAAGCGGAATGCACTTCACGGTGCAAAACCCGGGTTCGCTCAGCCTGACGGACGGAGCGTACATCGGGGAATACCTGCAACGGGTGGAGGATGCGATCCTCAACGGGGGCGTCAACCCGGAAACGGGGGAGGCGGCTTGCGATCTTCTCGATTTTCCAAGCCTCGCGCGCTTTTTCCTCCTGAACGAATGGGCCAAAAACCCGGATTATTGGTACGGCTCCACCTATTTTTATAAACCGGCCGGAGAAGAAAAACTCTACGCGGGCCCGGTTTGGGATTTTGACATCGCCTTTGGCATCCGCACGACCGAGGCGGGCGCGGAGGGGTACCTGCGGGACGGCAAGCCCTGGCTGGCCGCGCTGTGCGCGCTGCCCTCCTTTCAGGAAACGGTGCGCGGCGCGTGGGAGGACGAGCTTTTGCCCGCGCTGGAAAAGCTCAGCCTGGAACCCTATATTCAGCGCGTCGCCAAAAGCGCGGCGATGAATTTCACCCTCTGGGCGTTCGGCGGGGAGTACAACAACATCAACCGAGATACGGTGTACGGCTCCTGGGAGGATAACCTGAACTTCCTCAGGGAGTACCTGGCGGACCGCCTGGCCTGGCTGCGCGCCGATCTGGATGGCTGGATGGGCCATGAGATTGTGCGCGCCGACCTGACGCTCACCTATCGGAACGCCGACGTGCCCAACTGCGCGCGGCTGACCGTTACCAACCGCCGCAGCAATGTGACCGTCGACGGCGTTGCGTGGGAAGCGCAACAGGACCCTGTCACGGCTTGGAACAACCGTTATACCGTCTCAGCCACGCTCACGGCCGCTGCCGGCTGCGCCCTCACGGAAGGCTTTTCGGTGACCGTCAACGGCGACCCGGTCACCGTGATCCGCAGGGATGCGCGAAACGCCGAGATTCGTTTTTCATTCGGCGGGCCAAAGTATGAGCCTGCGGTCTATGACGGTGTCGACTACGGCATGCTGTACCAGTATGATTACTTTGTCGCGCACAACCCGGACGTTGCGGAGGCGGAAGGAACGGACGACCCCGACGCGATGCTGGCCTACTTTGCCGATTACGGCATGGCCGAGGAACTGCGCGGGATTGAAACCTACGATTCCGAGGCGTTCATCGAGCGCTACTACAGCCGGATGGACGCGTACTTCATGTGTGATCCGTGGAGCTGCGCCGACTATTACCGTCAATTTGTGATCACCGAGGATCTGCTGGCGATGGGGGAGGAAGGACGCCCCCGCGTCACCCCGGCGGCAGCGGCGCCCTGATGGACGGCCGCGACGAAAGGAAGCCTGAACCATGAAAATGCTGATTGACGCGGACGCGTGCCCTGTTGTGGATATCTGCATCGACTGCGCGGGGAAGCATGACATGCCCGTATGGCTGATCTGCGATACGGCCCACCAGATGGACCGGGACGGCGCCAGTACGATTGTGGTAACCCGCGGCGCGGACAGCGCGGATTTCCGGCTGGTCAACCTGATCCAGCCCGGCGATCTGGTGATCACGCAGGATTACGGGCTGGCGGCCATGTCGCTGGCCCGCAAGGCGCGCGTGCTCCATCAAAGCGGCATGCGGTATACGGACGATAACATCGACTCGCTCCTGCTGGCGCGGCATACCGCGCGCAAGGTGCGCATGGCGGGCGGCCGCATGCGGGGCCCGGCGAAACGGACCCGGACGGAGGATGAGGCTTTTCGGGCCGCGCTCTTGACGCTTTTACGGGAAGAGCCGCAACCAACCGCCGGGAGCCCGGCATCACCCGACGCTTAACGGGGCGCAGGCTTGGCCGCGTTTGCCCTTTGACGCTTGGCGCCATGCCGGCCGCGCACGCCCTGGGTTGCCGCCGAACCCCCGTGGCTCTCCCGGCCCCGACAGGCGGACAACCGGCCGGTCCCCCTGTGCTCGCTTCGCCGGCACAGGCCGCGCAGAAAGCGGAAAGGCCCAGTTGGAGATCGTCCCGGGCCTGCATGGGCGGGTATGCCCCAATGCGCAACACAACCTGCTTATTAAGGGCGGGAATGGGTGCTCGCATTCGTGAAAGGAGGGTTGCGGCGTCGCCCGGGGAAGGGGCTCCTGTTGTAGGGGCTCCTGAAGCGCTGCATACTGCGGTGTGTCGCAACGCTTCCAACGCGAAGGAGGTGGGGCGCGCGCTGAAACGGACAACCCATCGGCGCGCGCCGGAGAACACGCTGCCAAAGCCTTCCCAACCGCCGGTTACAGGCGACGCAAAAGCCCGCAATGTAAAAAAAGATAGGGAAAAAACGTGTTGTCTATTGCGAAGAACGCATAAAAAGGTTACAATAAATGATGGTATTTTGGGTTTACCTAGCCCTGCGGCCTTACGCCGTACCACTAAAACGGGGGAAATCACCGGGCCGGAGACGGTTCGCGGTCGATTCCTTAGGAACAGGGGTATAATTGGCTATGAAATCAACAATCGCAGCCATCGATTTTGGCACAAGCAAGATCGTGACGCTTGTGGCCGAGACCAGCGGTACCCAAAGGTGCGACATTATCGGCGCGGGGATCGCCATGTACGACGGGTTTCTGGATGGGGAGTGGAATAATCCGCTGCTGCTCAACGAAGCCATCGGCAAGTCGGTTGCCGAGGCGGAAATGCAGGCTAAGCGGAAGATCCGCGAGATGAACGTGGGCGTGCCCGGCGAGTTTACGCGCGTGTACGCCGTGGAAACGTCCGTTACCATTCAGGGGGCCGATCCGCGCGTGACGCCCAGGCATGTGGAGCGCATTTTCGCCAACGCGGATAAGCAGCTCTCGCCAGTGCGGGGCGTGGTGGTGCACCGGAGTCCCGCCTGGTTCATGGTGGACGGCGGCAAAAAAACGCTGGAACCCGTAGGCATGAAGGGGACGGAGCTCAAAGCCCTTGTTTCCTTTGTCGTGGCGGATACTTTTTTTCTGGACGACGTGATGGCGCGCCTGCGCGATATGAACATCACGGTCAGCGGTTTTTTCAGCAGTTCCACGGGCGAGGCGATGCTCTACCTCCTGGAGGAGGATCGGGATCGCACGGCCATCCTGATTGATATCGGCTACCTGTGCACCGACGTGATGGCGGTCGAAGGCGACGCGGTCATTTTTCAGAAACCGCTCCAGATCGGCGGCGGCCACATTGCCGCGGACATCGCGGAGGGCCTGTCCATCTCGCTCACATCGGCCGAGCAGATCAAGCGGGATTACGTGTACGGCATTTCCACCATCTCGCAGGGTTACACTGTTTCCAGCGGAGACGGACTGAAAACGGAGAGCTTCACACAGGAGCAGGTTGCGGCGGTGCTGGAGCCCCGGGTGGACGAGATCGCCGAGATGATCAAGGAATGCATCGCCGAGAGCGGCCTCAAGCTTGGCAACTGGTCTACCCTGTACCTGACCGGCGGCGGGCTGAGCCTCAACCGCGGCGGACGCGATTATCTGGCCGGCAAGCTGGATAAGCCCGTGCGGGAAACCATCAAGCGCACCATCAAGTTGTCCAGCCCGATCTACGCAAGCGCCATGGGCCTGATGGACCTGATTATCGATACCATCGAATCGCGCAACGTTCCTTCCGGCGGCGTCGCAGGCGGCATCAAGGACTTTTTCAGAAGCTTGTTGGGCAACTAGTTCGCGGTATTTGTCCCGCGAACGAACGCTAACGAAGACTAGGGGGATGCACCGTGCTAGAGTTTCAGATTGAAGATCAGCAAAGCTTTGCGACCATCAAGGTCATCGGCTGCGGCGGCGCCGGCAACAACGCCGTAAACCGCATGGTCGACGCGGGCTTGAAGGGCGTTGAATTTATCGCCATCAATACCGACCGTCAGGCGCTGTCCATGAGCAAAGCCAGCATGACCATCCAGATCGGCGAGAAGCTGACCAAGGGCCTGGGCGCGGGCGCCGTACCCGATATCGGTCGGCGCGCCGCCGAGGAGAGCCGCGAGGAGATTGCGCAGGCCATTAAGGGCGCGGATCTCGTTTTTGTGACCGCCGGTATGGGCGGCGGCACCGGCACCGGCGCGGCCCCCATCGTGGCCGAGATTGCGCGGGACCTGAACTGCCTGACCATCGCCGTGGTGACCAAGCCCTTCCAGTTTGAGGGCAAGCAGCGCATGAAGAACGCCGAGATGGGCGTAATCGATCTGAAACAGCGCGTGGATACGCTGGTGGTGATCCCCAACGACCGGCTTTTGCAGGTCGTCACCAAAGGGACGACGATGCTGGAAGCCTTCCGCATCGCCGACGACGTGCTCCGTCAGGGCATTCAGGGCATCAGCGATCTGATCGCCGTGCCCGCGCTGATCAACCTGGACTTCGCGGATGTGAAAACCGTCATGGAATCCGGCGGTCTGGCGCACATGGGCATCGGCAGCGGCAAAGGCGAAAACCGGATGGTGGAAGCCGCGAAAAACGCCATTTCCAGCCCGCTGCTTGAGACCAGCATCGACGGCGCGCGCGCGGTGCTCATCAACATCACCGGCGGCGAGGATATGAGCATCATCGATATCAACGAAGCAGCGAACCTTGTGATGCAAGCCGCGGACAGCGAAGCCAACATCATCTTTGGCGCCGGCATCGACGACGGCATGGACGACTAGGTTCGCATCACCGTGATTGCCACCTGTTTTGAAAAAACACCGTTCCCGCCCAAGGAAACCGGCAAGGCGAAGCCTTACGGCACCGACCGCAGCTGGCCGCGCTCGCTGGGCAGCAGCGATTCGCGCAGCAGCTATACGGCCAGCTACCACCCCACGCCGCTGGTGCATCAGGAGTATCCGGCGCCGTCCTACGAGGATATGAGTTTTGACATGCCCAGCGACGAGGAACGGATTGCCGGCATGGGCGGCGGCTACATCGACGCGGCCCGCGGCATTCCTACCCCCGCGGCCATGCCGCCCATGATGCAGCAGAACCCCGGCATGTACCAGCCCGCCTATCAGCAGGGCTATCAGCCGCAGGGCTTCGGCCAGCCGACCGGCAACGACTATATGATGCAGGGCATGCAGCCCGGGTATCCCGGGATGCAGCAGCAGCCGATGATCCCGCAGATGGAGTTCGGCCAGAGCTATGGCGGCATGCAGCCGCCCCAGCAGGGAACGCAGCCCCCCATGATGCAGCAGCCGCCCATGCAAAACCAGGCCGCCAAGCCAGCCATGGGTCAGCCGCCGATGACCGAAGCCGCCGGAGCACCCGTGCCCAACCCCACACAGGCGGTCGAGCGGGATGATCTGGGCGTGCCTGCGTTCCTCAGACGATCGACCAAGAAGTAATCGGACCGGCATTCCGATCGATCCGGCGTGGCGGATCGCCGCCCCGCAAACGTCCTTCAGTTAAACCGCAAACACCCGCGCCGCAAGGGCGGGTGTTTTTCGCAGCGGACTTGGCCATGCAACCGAAAAAGCGGGCCGGACGGTCTTTCGACTGTCCGGCCCGTTGGGGAAAACCCTGGGCTTAGTACATGCCGCCCATGCCGGGGCCGCCGGCGGGCGCGGGCGGTTCGGGCGCGGGGATATCGGTCACGAGGCTCTCGGTGGTCAGGATCATGGCGGCGATACTCGCGGCGTTCTGCAGCGCGTAGCGAGTCACCTTGGTAGGATCAATGATGCCGCGCTCGATCATATCCACATACTCGCCCTTGAGCGCGTCAAAGCCGTAGCCGTTTTTGTGGCTGTTCTTGATGTTCTCCACGATCACGCTGCCGTCGATGCCGGCGTTGATGGCGATCTGGCGAAGCGGCTCCTCCAGCGAGCGCAGGATAATCTGCACGCCGGTCTTGGCGTCGCCGGCGAACTTGGCCAGTTCAGCCTGCACGGCGGGAAGGACGTTGAGCAGCGCGATGCCGCCGCCGGGCACGATGCCCTCTTCCACTGCGGCGCGGGTCGCGGCCAGCGCGTCTTCGATGCGCAGCTTGCGCTCCTTCATCTCCACCTCGGTTGCAGCGCCGACCTGGATTACCGCCACGCCGCCGGCCAGCTTGGCCAGGCGCTCCTGGAGCTTCTCACGGTCGTAGTCGCTGGTGGTATCGTCAATCTGCTTGCGGATGCTGTTCACGCGGGCGTTGATCTCGGCCTTTTCGCCGGCGCCTTCCACGATGGTGGTATTCTCCTTATCCACCTTGACCTGACGGGCGGAGCCCAGCATGTCGATGGTGGCTTCCTTGAGGGTCAGGCCCAGTTCCTCGGTGATCACCTGGCCGCCCGTCAGCACGGCGATGTCGCGGAGCATTTCCTTGCGGCGGTCGCCGAAGCCGGGGGCTTTCACGGCCACGCAGGTAAAGGTGCCGCGCAGCTTGTTCAGCACCAGGGTCGCCAGCGCTTCGCCTTCCACGTCCTCGGCGATGATGAGCATCTTCTTGCCGGCCTGCACCACCTGCTCCAGCACCGGGAGGATCTCCTGAATGTTGCTGATCTTTTTATCGGTGATCAGGATCATCGGGTTGTCCAGCACCGCCTCCATCTTGTCGGGGTCGGTGACCATGTAGGCGCTGGCGTAGCCGCGGTCAAACTGCATGCCTTCCACGGTGGTCAGCTCGGTTTTCATGGTCTTGCTTTCTTCCACGGTGATGACGCCGTCCTTGCCGACCACGTCCATCGCGTCGGAAATCAGCTTGCCGATCTCCTCGTCGCTGGCGGAGATGCTGGCAACCTGCGCGATGGCCTGTTTGCCGGTAATGGGCTGGCTTTGGCTGCGAAGACCTTCTACGGCTGCGTTTACAGCCGCCTCGATACCGCGCTTGAGCACCATGGGGTTCGCGCCGGCCGCAAGGTTGCGAAGGCCTTCGCGGACGATCGCCTGCGCCAGCAGGGTGGCGGTGGTGGTGCCGTCGCCGGCTACGTCGTTAGTCTTGGTGGCCACTTCTTTGACCAACTGGGCGCCCATGTTTTCAAACGGATCTTCCAGCTCGATTTCCTTGGCGATGGTTACGCCGTCGTTGGTGATCAGCGGCGAGCCGAATTTCTTGTCCAGCACCACGTTGCGGCCTTTGGGGCCGAGGGTGATTTTGACGGTATCGGCGAGCGCGTCCACGCCCTTTTGCAGCGCGCGGCGGGCTTCCTCGCCATATTTAATCTGCTTTGCCATGATTGCGGTTCCTCCTTCAATTTAGCTTATTCGACAGTCGCCAGAATGTCGCTCTGACGGACGATGATGATCTCCTGACCGTCCAGCTTGACCTCGGTGCCGGCATACTTGCTGTAAATCACCTTCTGGCCCGGCTTGACGTTCATGACGATTTCCTTGCCATCCACCATACCGCCGGGGCCTACGGCAAGCACTTCCGCCATCTGCGGCTTTTCCTTGGAAGCGCTCGTGAGGACGATCCCGCTCTTGGTGGTTTCCTCCATCTCGACGTTCTTGATGACGACGCGATCGCCTAACGGCTTTACGTTCATGATAGTTCCTCCCTATCCAATCTTGATGTTTGGCCTTGTTAGCACTCACCATTACCGAGTGCTAACAACAGGTTAAGTGTACGTCATTTTCCCACTGAAAGCAACAGTTGATTTTCAGCGATTATTGGGTTCATTCCCGAAAATCTGCCGAAAATCAAACAATGCTCGCTCTTGCTCGCGGTATCTCGCGGATGGTCTTTCAATCTTCCGTTATCTGCATATTGCGGTTTCCGCTCCGGCGCGAACCTGTGCTACAATCACTTCGGGAGAGGATGAGCAGTTTGAACGATACGGCCGAAAACAAAGGGTGGGGTACCTTTCTGGTCCGCTGGTACCGCGACGGTCACCGGGATTTGCCCTGGCGGCGTACAAAAGATCCCTACGCGGTTTGGGTGTCCGAAATCATGTTGCAGCAAACGCGCGTAGAAACCGTACGGGATTACTACCGGCGCTTTTTGGCGCGCTTTCCGGATGCGCATTCGCTGGCCGAGGCCCCGGAAGCGGATGTGCTCAAGCTTTGGGAGGGTCTGGGCTATTACAGCCGAGCCCGCAACCTGCAAAAGGCGGCGCGCGTGGTGGACCGCGAGCTGAGCGGCGCTTTTCCCTGCGATGCGCAATCGTTGCGAGGGCTGCCCGGCATCGGCCCGTATACGGCGGCGGCGGTCGCCAGCATCGTTTTTGGCGAAGCGGTTCCGGCCATCGACGGCAACGTGAAGCGCGTCGGCTCGCGCGTGCTGGGCATCCGCCTGCCCATCGACGCGCCGGAAGCGAAACGGTTGCTGGAAAACAGCCTGCGGGAAGCGATCCTGGGCTGCGACCCGGGCGATTTCAACCAGGCGATGATGGAACTGGGCGCGATCCTCTGCCTGCCGAAGAACCCCGGATGCGCGGCATGCCCTCTTGCCGGGCTGTGCGACGCCAACCGGGAAGGCGACGCTGAAAGCCTGCCCGTACACGAACGGAAAATCCCGGGAAAACGGGTGGACGTAGCCGTGTGCCTCCTGTCCTTTCAAGACGGCGTTCTAGTGTACCGGCGGGAGGAACGGTTGCTTCACGGCCTGTACGTGTTCCGCCTGCTGGAGGAAGTCACCGACCCGCAAACCGCCGCCGACCTGTTGCGTGAGGACGGTTTGTCCGCTGTGTTCTCCGGCAGCATGGGGGAGGCGAAGCATGTGTTCACCCACCGGATCTGGCAGATGCGCCTGTACCATTTTCGCCTGACGGAAAGCCCGTCGGCGGAATGGCTTGCGTCGCGGGGAGCGGTTTTTGCGCACCGGGCGACGCTGGACGCGCTACCCATTCCCACCGCGATGAAAGCGGCGAAGCGGGCCGCGCAGAACCTGCTTCAAACGGCGGATGAGAACGGACCCGAACCGACGCGAGAAAAAGCTCCCGCTGCCGGCGCGAAGCCGGATCGCCCGAGCCCATGAATCCTGTTGCCGATGCGTACGCTCCTGCGGCGTGGGAACGAGACTGAGCTAAAACCAAACCCGAAATCGTGAGAACCGGTTTTGCCCCCGCAACGTCACAGGCCATGGGCCGTCCGCGACAAACGACGCCGGCTCCCAAGGGGCCGGCGTCCTGCTCTGGCTGAGCGTGCTATTGGGTTGTGCTGCCGTCGGGCCTGCGGCGAAGCGCTTCTTCCCGCTGCGCACGGGTCAGGCTGCCCAGCGCGTAGCGGTAGCTGTGGTCGATCATTTCCAGCAGCGTATCCTCCGGCACGCTGCCGTCCAGCGTTACGGTGTTGTTGTATGGGTGCTGGGGAACCGGGCAGTGATACCCGCGCCGCACTGCCTGCGGGTACCGGGCGCGCATGGCCAGGCCGTAGACGGGCTCGCATTTCAGCGTAACCCAGGAGCGCCCCGGGAAAATTTCCGCGAAGATGCGCTTGCCGATCCGCACACAGATGGGCTCCGGCCCGAAAGGGCAGTCGGCCCATGCGCCGGGTTTGGCCATGCACAAGTCCAGCAGCGCCTGTGTGGTCATGCCTCTGACGCTTTGCGCGCGACGCCGCTCTCCTGCGCGGCGCGCGCGACGGCCTGCGCCACGGCGGGACCGACGCGCCGGTCGAACGCCTGCGGAAGGATATAGTGCGGGTTAAGCTCAGCGTCCGAGACCAGCGAGGCGATGGCCAGCGAAGCGGCGGCTTTCATTTCCTCATTGATGCGAGCGGCGCGCACGTCCAGCGCGCCCCGGAAGATGCCGGGGAATGCCAGCACGTTGTTGATCTGATTCTCGTAGTCGCTGCGGCCGGTGCCAACGACCGCGGCCCCGGCCGCCAGCGCTTCCTCGGGGGCGATCTCGGGCACGGGGTTTGCCATGGGGAACACGATGGGGTCGCGCGCCATGGTGCGGACCATCTCCCCGGTCAGCACGCCGGGCACGGAAACCCCGATAAACACGTCTGCGCCGGCCATCGCCTCGGACAAGCCGCCGCGCAGGCGACGGCGGTTGGTTATCAGGCTCATCGCCTGCTGGGCGGGGTTCATCTTTTCGCGCCCCTCCACGACGATGCCGTGCCGCCCTAAAAGGATCAGGTCTCCCACGCCAAAGCGCATCAGGTGTTTGGCAATCGCGATGCCGGCCGAACCGGCCCCGTTGATCACGCAGGTGATATCCTTCATTTGCTTTTTCACGAGCTTGAGCGCGTTGATCAGCGCGGCGGTCACAACCACCGCCGTGCCATGCTGGTCGTCGTGAAAAATGGGGATGTCGCAGAGTTCCTGCAACCGGGTTTCGACCTCAAAGCAGCGCGGCGCGCTGATATCTTCCAGATTGATGCCGCCGAAACTGCCCGAGAGCAGGTAGATCGTCCGCACCAGTTCGTCTACATCCTTAGTTTTCAGGCACAGTGGGATCGCGTCCACGCCGCCGAATTCTTTCATGAGCACGCATTTGCCTTCCATGACCGGCATGCCGGCTTCCGGGCCGATGTCACCCAGCCCGAGAACCGCCGTTCCGTCGGTAATCACCGCGACCATGTTGTGGCGGCGAGTCAGCTCGAAGCTTTTTTCAGGATGCTCGTGGATGACCATGCAGGGCTCGGCGACGCCCGGCGTATAGGCAAGCGAAAGCTCTTCGCGGTTGGTGATGCGCACGCGCGGCGTTACCTCGAGCTTTCCCTGCCACTCGTAATGCTTTTCCAGCGCCCTGGCACGAATATCCATGGTGTCCCACTCCCTGTCGGTCAATATCAAGTTATTTTAGCATGATTGGCCGTTACGCGCAATGCGCCGCTTCCAAGGGGCGACGCGCCGCGGGCCGCGGAACCGCGCCACGCGCGCCGTCCCGCAAAACCGGCCGCAAAGCGGGTTTGCAGGATAACCGCGCCGAACTTCCCGCCCTTGTTTTCAAAGCGCCATGCATATGGTATAATCACAGCGTTGTCATGCCGGACGCATGAGATAGGGAAGGGGAAGGGTACGCATGGAAGGTAAGAAAGAACCGATTGTATTGGATGTCAACCATATGATGAGTGATATCGTCGGCTTTCAGTATGGCGTGGACGCTGGCGAAGTCGAGATGATGAAGGACGCCGCGCGCGCAGCGCAGGCTGCCGTGGAAAACAACCGCGGCAAGGGATGGCTGGGCTGGATGGATCTGCCTTTTAACCAGACCGCCATTGTGGAAAAGATCGAAAAAGTTGCGGCGGACGTACGCGCGCGGTTTGACGCGTTCATCGTCCTGGGAATCGGCGGCAGCGCGCTGGGGCCGATCGCCGTGCAGCAGGCGCTCAACCATCAGCGCTGGAACGACCTGCCCGCCGAAAAGCGGGGCGGACCAAAGTTCTACGTCGAGGACAACATCGACCCGGAACGCATGGCTTCGCTGCTGGATGTGATCGACGTGAAGCGTTCCTGCTTCAACATCATCACCAAGAGCGGCGCCACCGCCGAAACCATGAGCCAGTACCTGATCATTTCCGATCTCCTGAAAAAGGAAGTCGGCGAGGGCTGGCAAAAACACATCATCGCCACGACGGACAGCGAACGCGGCAACCTGATTCAGCTGGCACGCCAGGAAGGGTTTGAGCTGTTCTTTATCCCCGACGGGGTAGGCGGGCGTTTCAGCGAGCTAAGCCCCGTGGGGCTGCTGCCGGCCGCCGTATGCGGCATCGACATCCGCGCGATGCTGGAGGGCGCGGCGGCGATGGACAGGCGCTGCAAGAGCGGCGATGTTTGGAAGAACCCCGCGCTGCTGGAAGCCGTGCTCCAGTACATCGCCATGGAAGACAGCCACGCAAACGTGCAGGTCGTCATGCCTTATGCCGACAGCCTCAAGTTCATGGCGGACTGGTTTTGCCAGCTGTGGGCGGAAAGCCTCGGCAAGAACGTGACCCGTAAGGGCATGGCCGTCAACAACGGGCAGACCCCCACCAAGGCCCTGGGCGTAACCGACCAGCACAGTCAGCTGCAGCTGTACACCGAAGGCCCGTACGACAAGGTGATCACCTTCCTGAAGGTTGGAACCTTCCGCAGCGAGGTTGCGATCGCGCACGGCTGCGAAGCCTTTCCCGACGTGGCGTTTCTGGGCGGCAAGAGCCTGAACCAGCTGATCGACGCGGAGCTTCGAGGCACGGAGTACGCGCTGTACAGCGCGGGCCGCATGAGCCAGACCATCACCCTGCCGGAGGTGAATGCGTACACGATCGGCCAGCTGCTCTGCTTTTTTGAGATGGCGACGGCCTATGCGGGCGAGCTGCTAGACGTGGACGCCTTCAACCAGCCGGGCGTCGAAAACAGCAAGCTGGCCAGCTACGCGGTGCTGGGCAATACCAGCCCCAAGTACCTGAGAAAGGCCGCTGAGATGAAAGATCGGCCCGAACTCCTGAAAAAGTATCTGCTGTAGACGACCCGCAAGGCGAGGGCACCGGCCCTCGCCTTGTTGATGGCGCGCGCAACGGGAAGCCCGAGCCGTTTTCACGGCTGAAACGCGCGGTTTGTCAAACCCTGCGCACGGCCTGACAACGTAGGTACTCACTTGCGCGCGCGCGTGTTTTCCTGTACAATGCAGATGGTTTTTTGCACTCATTCCGTTGATGCCTGGAACTGGGGGAGGGTATGCCATGAGAAAAATCCGCTTTTCGACGCTGTGGATGACCTACGCGGGCGTGCTGGTCGCGCTGCAGATTGTGCTGGGAAATCTGGTGCAGGTCGCGCTGTTGGAAAAACAGATGAACTTCGGTTTCCTGCCCATCGCGGCGGCGGGATACCTGCTGGGACCCGTCGGCGCCATGATTGTCGCGGGCCTGGGCGATATTTTGGGTACGCTGATCTTTGGAACCGGCGCGTATTTTCCCGGTTTCACCGTAACGGCGCTGATCGTCGGGTTTCTGTATGGCTGGATGATGAATCCCCGCTACCAGAAGTGGCTGAGCATTTCCGTGCGCAGCGGTTATCTGGAACTGACGGTGCGCGCGCTGCTGTCGGCGGCGATGGCCGCAGCCGTCTACATATTCCTGAATTCGTACTGGCTTACGTTCCTGGTAAACCGCGGCTACTGGGTGCTCCTGATGGCCCGCCTGCCTTTCAACCTGGCGGAAATCCCGGTGTTTACGGTGGCCATCACCCTGACCTGCATCGCACTGGACCGTTTGCCCGCAACGCTCCTGCCGGACGAGATCCGCGGCGGCGCCCGCGCGAAAATGGGCGACAGCCAGTAAAGGAGAACCCAAGCCATGCCCAGCACCAGCACGCAACGCGCGGTGTTAACCAAACTCGCCGCGCTGTATCCGGACGCCCGCCCCGAACTGCGCTTTACCAACCCGTACGAAACATTGGTGGCGGTGATGCTGTCCGCCCAGAGCACGGACGTGCAGGTAAACAAGGTGACGCCGGCGCTGTTTCTGGCGTACCCGACGGTGGAAGCCATGGCGGCCGCGCGGGTTGAGGATGTTTTCCCGATGGTGCGCAGCTGCGGGTTTAAAAGCAAAGCGAGTCACATTGTGGAAGCGTGCCGGCTGATCCTGATCCGGCACGGAGGCAAAGTGCCCGGCACCATGGAAGCGCTGACCGCGCTTCCGGGCGTCGGGCGCAAAACCGCAAACGTGGTGCTGGCCAACGCTTTCGGCGTGCCGACCATCGCGGTGGATACGCACGTGTTCCGCGTGAGCAACCGGCTGGGGCTGGCGAACGCCAAAACGGTGGAAGAAACCGAGCGCCAGCTGATGGACGTGATTCCCCGCCGGGATTGGATCGCCGCGCACCACTGGCTGATTTTTCACGGACGCAGACAGTGCCATGCCCGCAAACCGGCCTGCGAAACGTGCGGGATTGCCCTGGAGTGCGCCTGTTTCAACAGGCCGATACCGTCGGTTTCTGCGGTGCAGGACGATAACAGTCTCTCCGAGAAGGCCGCTGCCGGTTCCGGGCATGGGAGGGCGAAGGCTGGGGCATTGCGGGCGGCGGACGAACCGAACGGCGCGGGAGCGCCAGACAGTGCCGCAAAGAAAGAGAACGCGAGAAAGGTCCGGGGCACTGGCTAGTCAGGAGGCCCGGCCAACCCGGAAACAGCGCTGCAGACTCGGCCGGCTTCTGAATCCGGCCGGACGGGCCAACCGAAACACGGGGGTCCAGCGGGCCATGCCGCCAAATCGGAACAAACGTCTGAAATAAAAAACACAACGAAGCTCGCGAAGCGGTGATACCATCGAACGTCACACCGCGTTTACATTGAGGAGGAAACCATGTCAGCTTTCGTAGATCGGGTACGGATCACCGCCAAGGCCGGCAACGGCGGCAACGGCTGCGTATCGTTCCACCGGGAAAAATTTGTGCAAAACGGGGGCCCGGACGGCGGTGACGGCGGCAACGGCGGCAACGTGGTGCTCCAGGCCGATCCGAACATGCACACGCTGCTCGATTTTCGCTTTTGCAGCAAGTACGCGGCCGAAAACGGTGTGGATGGCAGTGCCGGACGCTGCCACGGTAAAAACGGGGAGGACCTTGTCATTCGCGTGCCCGTCGGCACCGTGTTTCTGCGGGAAGCGGACGGCGCGGTCATCGCGGATATGAACACGCCCGGACAGCGCAAGGTGCTGCTGTACGGCGGCCGCGGCGGGCACGGTAACGCGCGTTTTGCCACGCCGACGCGGCAGGCGCCCAATTTCGCCAAACCCGGCATGAAGACCGAAACCGCGGTTTTCCGGCTGGAACTGAAAACAATCGCGGACGTTGGGCTTGTCGGTTTCCCCAACGTAGGCAAGAGCACCATTCTGGCGGCGCTGACGGCGGCCAAGCCGAAGATCGCCAACTATCACTTTACCACCCTCACGCCCAATCTGGGTATCGTCAAGCGCTATGATACCGACTTTGTGCTGGCGGATATCCCAGGCCTGGTGGAGGGCGCCAGCGAAGGCGTGGGCCTTGGCCACGATTTTTTACGCCATGTGGAGCGCACGCGGCTGCTCCTGCATGTGGTGGACGCCGCCGGTAGCGAGGGGCGCGATCCGCTGGAGGACTTCGCGGTGATCAACCGGGAACTGTCCGCGTATGGCGAACCGATCGGCCGCCCGCAGCTGGTGGTGCTCAACAAGTGCGATCTGATCTTGGACGACGCCGAGCTTACCCGGCTGGTAAAGGCGTTTGCGAAGCTTGGCTACCTGGCGTTCCCGGTCAGCGCGGCGGCTCATACCGGGTTTGACGCCCTGCTGGACGAAATCGTGCGGATGCTTCCCGAACTGCCCCCGCCGCGCACGTACGAGGAAACGCCGCTTATGGACGAGCTGCCGCGCGAGTCCTTTACCATCGGCCGGGACGGCGGCGTCTACGTGGTGGACGGAGGGGCAATGGAGCATCTGATCGACAGCGTGAACTTCGACGACGAGGAAAGCCTCAGCTGGTTCCACCGGACCCTGCGCGACCGCGGCGTGATCGACGCCCTGCGGGCGGCCGGCGCGGGCGAAGGCAGCACCGTGCGCATCGGCGATATGGAATTCGACTTCATCGAGTAAAAAGGAGCAACCATGAACAGCAAGCAAAGGGCCACCCTGCGGGGCATGGCCAATACGCTGGAAACCATCCTCTACATCGGCAAGGACGGCGTGACCGACGCGACCGTGAAAGAAGCTTACGACGCGCTGGAAGCACGCGAGCTGATCAAATGCGCGGTGCAGCCCAACAGCGAGCTGACCGCCCGGGAAGCGTGCGACCTGCTGAGCGAGCGCACGCACGCCGAGGCGGTGCAATGCATCGGGCGGCGCTTCGTACTGTACCGGGAAAGCCGCGAGAACAAGCGGATCAAACTGGAGTAGAAAACCCACCGGGCAGGGAAGGAGGCTGCGACATGGCGATGGACGTGCTGGACGCCCTGCGCGCGATGCGGCCTCCTTTTGCCATGCATGAAACGGACCTGCACCGGCTGATCGGCGCTCAGCTGGAGGCGTGCGGGCTTTTCGGGCGGCATGAAGCCCTGCTTGCGCCGGGCAGCCGGATCGATTTTCTGGTGGGCGACGTGGGCATTGAGATTAAAAACGGCAAACCCAATCCAACCACACTCAAAGCGCAACTGACGCGCTATGCCGGCAGCGAGCTCATCGGGTGCCTGATTGTGGTTAGCTGGCGCAGCGTGCGCATCCCGGAGGCCATCCGCGGCAAGCCCGTTTACCCGCTGGTGCTGTCGCAGCTCTGGGGGGTGAGCCTGCCTTGAGCGATACGTTCGGACTGCCGCCCTACCTGGCCGAGGACGGCGCCGCCGCGGCCGGGCAGCGCACCTACGGGACACTGAGCTACAACCGCAAACGCAACTGCTGGGTCGTGAAAGCGGAACCCGGGGTCACGGAGCTATGCAAGCGGCTGTTTCCCGGGGCTGCTACCAACCGGCGCGGGGAAGCCCGCTTTACGGCCCACCGACGCATCGTGGGCGATCTCAACTGGCTGATGCTGCGCTATCCCCTTGAAGTGAAGCCGCAGGATGAAGCGCGCTGGCGGGAGGCGCTAAAGCAGGCGCGGGCGTATGTGATCCGCCGGGAGGAAGCCAGACGCGCGCCCGATCGCGTGTCGCCGACCCCGGGCGTGTTTGTTGGAAACCTGACGCCGTTTCAGGAAGAAGGGCTGGCGTTCCTCCTGCGCACGGACCGCTGCCTCCTGGCGGATGAAATGGGCCTGGGCAAAACGGTTCAGGCGCTGGCGATGCTGTCCGAGCTGCAGGCTTATCCTTCGATGATCATTGTGCCCGCGCACCTGATCCGCAACTGGGCCAACGAAATCGGCCGCTTTATCCGCAGGGCGGACGGCGGCGCGCTGGCCATCCACGTCGTCAAAGGTCTAAAGCCTTACGAACTCCCGCCGGCGGACCTGTACCTGATGCACTACCTGCTCCTGCGCGGCTGGAAGGAAGCGCTGCAGGAAATGGACATGCGGACCGTCATATTCGACGAGATTCAGGAACTTCGACACAGCGGCACGGAGAAGTATTCCGCGGCCAACCTGCTGGCGGAGCGGGCGGAGCGCGTGGTGGGCCTGAGCGGGACGCCCATTTACAACCGCGGCGCGGAGATCTGGAACGTGATCAACACGCTGGACTTTCACTTTCTGGGAGATTATGAAAGCTTTACGCGCGAGTGGTGCTACGGGTACGGCAACCAGATCGTCGCCAGACCGGAGCTGCTGGGCGAACACCTGCGCAGCGAAGGGATTATGCTGCGGCGCACCAAGCAGGACGTGCTGGCCGACCTGCCCCCGAAACGCCGGCTGGTGATCACCGTGGACAGCGACGACAGCCTTTACCAGCGCCTGATGGGCCCCGTCGCCGAAAAGTTGCGCCAGTTGCGCAACAACGCCGCGCTCAGCGCCTCGCAACGGGCGATTCTGTCCATGGAAGTGGAGCAGGGGGAGCGGCAGGCGACGGGCCTGGCCAAAGCCCCTTATGTGGTGCAGTTCGTGCGTGCGCTGGTGGAGGGCGGGGAGAAGGTACTGCTGTTTGCGCATCACCATCAGGTGATGGACGCGTACCAGAAGGACCTGCGTACGCTTTCGCCCGCCTTTCTCACGGGGCGGGAAACGTCCGCGCAGAAGGAGCGTTCGGTGGAACGCTTCATGACCGGGAGAACCGACCTTTGCTGCCTTTCGCTGCGCGCGGCGTCGGGGCTGAACCTGCAACGCGCCACGTGCGTGGTGTTTGGAGAACTGGACTGGTCGCCGGCCGTTCACAGCCAGGCG
The DNA here is from genome assembly GCA_012517815.1 of Clostridiales bacterium. Classification (GTDB taxonomy): domain Bacteria; phylum Bacillota; class Clostridia; order Christensenellales; family Aristaeellaceae; genus CAXXOK01. The sequence goes on along the minus strand of JAAYUF010000059.1, from coordinate 77,385 downwards.
GAGGATCGGGCGCACCGCATGGGGCAGACGGATTCCATCCTGTGTTACTACCTCGTTTCCGGCGGCGGAAGCGATCAGGACGTGCAGTACGCGCTGGGGCTGAAGGTGAGCCAGTTTGTCGCCCTGATGGGGGACAGCCCGCTGCCGGAGGCGACCCTGGAGGAGAACGCGCAATACGCGCAGGAATACGCGCAACGGCTGGTCGAGCGGTTGCTCAGGGAACTGTCCTGAGCGGCACGAAACAACCGCCGTTCCGCTCGGATGCATTTTCTGAGAGCGACGATCCGGCGGCGAACCACGATGTGCGTCGCGGAGGCAGGGCGGGTTCTCCAGCCGCGACTGATTGGCATGAACTCCGTGCGGTTGATTGGTGCGGTATGGCGGAGCGCCATTTCCTACCCATCGCGGCAGGGACGGCGGCGTGCCGGAGAATCGGTGCGGGACTGCCACGGCTGGCTTGCAACCGCCTGGCGGGAAGAGGGTCGATCACGTGACCAACGCTGCCCGATCGGGAACGGTTCCCGATCAAGGCCGGCGCGTGCGCCCTATTGGGCGGCGCATGGCGCGTTTCAACGGCGATGGGCGTCTGGCATCTGGGGGAACACTCCGGCGTATACGGAAGGAGAGCGCAATGGCTTTCACCAACCACTGCAAAAAATGCGGGGCGGAGGTGCCCCCGGGCGCACTGTGCCCGCGCTGCGGGAGCAAACTCGCCAGAACCGGCGAGCACCTCACCCTGACCTATGAACGGCGACCGGTGACGGACTGGTTTTCGTGGAACGCAATGCTGCGCGTGGTTGTGCCGGTGATCGTGCTGGCGCTTGGCATCGTGCTGCTGATCGAAGGCCGGGCGGAAGGCGGCGCAGGCATTCAGGCGGTGCTGGCGCAGGGATTTTTCTGGACGCTGATGCTCGCGCTGGCGGTCCTGCTTGCGGCGACGGCGTTGATGCTGTGGCTGCAGGGGACGGAAACCGTGCGGTGCGTACTGGACGCGAAAGGGGCGCATCTGGCGACGTACCTGCGCAATCCGACGCCCCTGCGCTTCTACGCGCGGCTCATGTCGCCCCGCTCAATGCCCGACGAGCCGCCGGAAGGCCGCGAGCAACGCGCGGAGGGTCTGATCTGCCTGCGAAAGAACGATCTGCCGTGGGCCGAGGTGCGGCGCGCCCGTTACTGGGCTGAAACCGGCGTGGTTTTGCTGTATCGGCCGCGTTTCTGGCTGGCGATGCACTGGCGATGTGATGCCGACGCGTTTTCCGAGGTTCGGGCCTATGTGGAGAAGCGGACCGCTCGAAAAAGACGGCCTCGTTCCGGCTCCCAAGCGCGGAAAACGCGATAAATGTTACGTAAATATGATATCTTTTCTTGACAGGCTTAACATTCTACCCTACAATAGGCTTGGTTGCTTGCTGATGCTGTGTTTGCCGCGTTTTTCGGGACCGGCGTTTGGAGGATGAACAACAATGAAGAATCGCTTATCCCGCATATTGGCGTTGCTGTTGGGTTTCACGCTGGCGATGTCCGCGGCGGTACAGGCGGCGGCGACGACGTATCCCTATGACACCCAGTCGGGCGAAAGCGTTAAGCTTCGCAAATACGCCAGTACGACCTCCGTGGTGCTGGCGACGATCAACGCCGGGGATACCGTGACGGTGCTGGCGAAATCCGGAAATTTCTACAAGGTGACCTACCTCACCTATACCGGCTACGCCATGATCAAATACATCGACGGGGTGGACGAAAGCGTAACCCCGACCCCGCAGGAAGCGCTGACGGGGGTCAGCAGCTATCCCTACGATACGGTCACGGTCTCGCGCGTCAAACTGCGCAAAGCCGCGGACGAGGCGGCCACCGTGCTGACGGTGATCCCGCAGGACGAGATGGTCACCGTCTACAGCGTGACCTCCAACGGATTTGCCAAGGTGAAGTACAGCGGACGCACCGGCTATGTGATGACCGCGTATCTCGTTTTGGCAAGCATCCCCACGCCCACGCCCGTCCCCACCACAACCGTAAGCCCCGACGCGTCCAAGTATACCGAGGTGAAAACGGGCTCCACCGGTTCTCACGTGCGGGCGCTGCAAGAAGCGCTGACCGAACTGGGGTACTACACCTCGACAGTGGATGCCAAGTTCGGCGCGGGCACCAAAGCCGCCGTGCTCGCCTTTGAAAAAAAGAACGGCCTCACGGAGGACGGGGTCGCCGACACGTCCCTGCAGCTGCTGCTATTTGAAGGAAAACCCAAGAACAGCAAAGGCACCCGCAAAACGGTGAAAACCGTGCCGATGGTGGCGGGCGTGACCATCCAGTCCGGCGATACCGGCGAAGCCGTGGAAAAGATGCAGACGCGCCTGGCGGAACTGGGGTATTACGCCGGCGATATCAGCGGTACCTGCGACAAGGCGACGGTGACCGCCATCAAGGCATTCCAGAAAAAAACCGGCATAACGGCCGACGGAATCGCAACCGCCGATGTGCTGACCATCCTCAACGGCGCTACGGCGCTGACGGCCTCGGCGATTATCACCCCGACGCCGTCGCCGACGGTCGCGCCGCCTACCGATACGCTGCGCAGCGGGGATACCGGCGAGGACGTCAAGAAGGTGCAGCAGCGCTTAAAAGACCTGGGCTACTTCACCGGCAGCGTGGACGGCAAGTTTGGAAACGCGACCGCAACCGCGCTGAAGGCGTTCCAGAAGAAAAACGGGCTGGCGCAGGACGGCGTTTGCGGCGCGATTACGCGTACGGTGCTCTTTGCCGCAAGCCCCATCTACGCGTCCGCTACGGCGACGCCGACCCCGACGCCGACGCTGGTGATCACGCAGGAAACGACCGTTACCATCCAATCCGGTTCCCGCGGTTCGATGGTCTTAAGCCTTCAGCAAAGGCTCGTGGAGTTGGGGTACTACACTTCGCGGCTGGACGGGGTCTACCTGGCGGAGGACATCGCCGCTGTGCGCGCCTTCCAGAAAGCCAACGGCCTGACGGTGGACGGCAAGGCCGGCTACCAGACGCAACTTGTGCTCTTCAGCGATTCCGCCATCGGCGGCGACGTCGCCTTGACCACCGGGACGACCACCCTGCGCTACGGCGATACGGGCGACGAGGTTACGACGCTGCAAAACAGGCTGATCGAACTGGGGTACCTAACCGGAACCGCGGACGGTACCTTTGGCGCGGCGACACGCACCGCGCTGGTCGCGTTCCAGACCAGCAACAGCCTGACCCGCGACGGCGTGGCCGGCACCAAAACACAGGCCCTGCTGTACTCCAACGCGGCGGTCAAGAATACGGTGAGCACCACCACGACGCTGAAACTGGGCACCGTCGGCGATACGGTTAAGGATATGCAGGAGCGCCTGATCACACTGGGCTTCCTGACGGGCACGGCGGACGGCAAGTTTGGCACAAAGACCAGCTTGGCGCTGATCGCCTTTCAGCAGGCGAACGGCCTTACGGCGGACGGCGTCGCGGGCAGCAAGACGCTGGCCAAGCTGAACAGCCTGAACGCCAGCACCGCCAGCGGCAGCACGTCAAGCGTATCCAACGCTTCCGCCCCGACGCTGAGCACCGCGCCCAGCGCATCCAGCGTGCGCTACGCCAACTGGTACACGGAGATCAAGGCGCGCTGCAAGCTTTACCCCAACGTGACCGTGTACGATTTTGTCAACGGCATCAGCTGGCAGGTGAACCTGTTCAGCTTCGGCGCCCACGCGGACGGCGAACCCCTGACCGCGGAAGACACCGCCAATATGCGCAAGGCTTTCGGCGGGAAAACGACCTGGACGCCCAAGGCCGTCTGGGTGGTGTTCAGCGACGGACGGGTGTACATGGCCTCCACGCACGATACGCCGCACGGCGTAAACCATATCCGCACCAACGATTTTGACGGGCACCTGTGCATCCACTTCCCGCGCACCGCCGAGCAGGTGGCCTCGATCGGGCCCTACGCCACGTCCCACCAGAAGGCGATCGACCTCGGGTGGGCCGCGACGCTGGCGCGCGTGAGCAACTGACGGGGCATCGACAGCCCGGCCGCAAACATCAGACAAAGCCGCTCCGCAGCAAAACGGGGCGGCTTTCCTTACGGCGGGAGAGCAGCGGCCATAAATGGTTTCAGATCAGGAGCGTACCCCGCTCGTGGCGCATTTCTTCCGCAGTTACTTGGCGAAAGCCCTCTATAGCGCCGCTGCGCCTTCGCTTCCGCGCCTCGTCACACAAGAAAACGCTCGTGCGCTTTGCTGCGCTCATCAATGGAAAACGTATGAGAAAGCGGCGGGCGGCGCAGGCATGGTCGAATCGATTGCGGCATCAGGCTTTGGGTACATCCGCCGCCCATGGGATGGTCGGCGTGGCAGGCTCCGGCCAGGCCGACGGTGAGCAACGCAGGAAGATCATCGCATGCCGATAGCCCTGAAACGCCGTTGCGCAACAACGCAACGGCAAACGGAAAACCGCGCGCGGGCAGACGAGCCCGCCTGCGCAGCGAAACAAACCACACGGTATCGGCGCACGGGCGCGAAGGGTTTGGCGCTTCGCGCGCGGGCTCGCCCGTCAACGCCAACCAGATGCACGCCGGGGCGCTGAGTTTGGCGCTTCGCGGGCGGGCGCGTTTGAAGCGCGGCTTTGCGGAGCGGCAACCGATTGGGCGAGCCGAAGCGCTCTGTGGAACGACAATCATCCGGCGTAGCGCCGCCAACCCTGCGGACCCTCTACAGCGCCTCGGTCATCAGCGTTTTTTCCAACAACCGCACAGGTTTGAGCTGTTGCTTGGCATTGCGCAGGTTCTCCAACCCCATGTCCTCCTCGCGGTTGATGTACTCAAACGGCGCCAGCTCGTGCGCGTGCACGGCGTAGGCCTGGATGATCATCGCGTAGGCGCCGGTATAGGCGGGCAGCGCTTTTTCCGCGACAATATCCAGCAGCGCGGGGCGCGGGTGGGAGCCGATCGCGAACGCCGCCGGTTCTCCGTCGGCAAACAGAATGCCGCCGCTTTGGCCGTACGCCTGATCCAGCGTGACCATGCGCTCGATGGCCGTGCGCTCGTAACCGACCATGACGCCTTCGTGCGCCGCATCCCAGCGATCGGTGATCGCGAGGCAGGCGTCCCGGTTTCCGGCGCACAAAGGCTCAAAACGCCAGTCATAGGCGCGCTTGAACTGCGATATCTGGTTGCGACGCGCCTGATAGGCGCGCCCGCGCAAACCAATCAGGTCCTGCGCCTGGTAGAGGTAATCGTACAGGTCGCGGCGCGGCGTGGCGGTAAAGCGGGAGGGGAAATCTTCCATCGGACGGCCTGCGTTGAGGAAACGCAGCTGCGTGCCGCCCTGCGCGCGCTCATACGCTGCCAGCGCGTCCAGAAGCGAGTGAAAATCTTCCGTTTCCGGCGGCGCGATATACCAGATCTCCCCCTGCGCGCGGCAGCGCAGCACAAACTGGTTGCGCCAGAACGCAACCGCGCTGCGGTCCAGCGGCAACCAGGCATACAGCCGGAAAGCGTCGAACTCGCTGCTCAGGGTATTCAGTTTTTGTTGCCTTCTCCAGATTTCAGGCAAATCATCGCGCGTCAGGGGGTGAAACAAAAATCCATCTTCTTTCTGATCCGTCAGGCCTCGGCTGCGCCCGTCAAATAAGGACCGACGGCAACCGCCTCACGCCGTAGGGCGAATACCATCCTGCTTGCAGACGACCGAAGGCTCAGGGATAGTATCCACCAAATTGGCCGCCTTGAAACCGTCACGCTTCCTGCCGCGTTGCATTTGGGGCGTGCGGGCGGTACTCATTATACACAAAAGGAAGGAGCCGCACAACCGTAAAAAGGTGCTGTAAGAGCCGTTTTTTATGCTTTGGAACATCGACATCTCAGGGGATTTGTGCTATGATGGATCGACCGCAAAAGCAAGCCGCAAAACGCCCGAACCCCTTACGCGCGGGTCCCGTTACCGGCCCTTACGGCCAAGGTTCACCCCCTGATAACGTAACGTCCAAACCATGGTTCCAACCATCGAACACTGGAGAGGGGAGCGGTCGTCTTTTGGACATAGACAGGCTGCTGTATCAATACCTGACGGACGGGATCCTGCACAATCACAAAAATCACGTGGGCGTAGAATTGGAGTTTCCGCTGGTTCCTTTTCCCAAGAAACCGTTTGACGTGACCGTCGCGCATACCCTGATGGGCGCGATGAAACCGCTTGGCTACCGGATTTCCCGATGCGGACAGGACGGGACGCCTTTGGCTGTCGAGGATGGCGCGGGGAATGTGCTTACGTTTGACACCTGCCTTGAGAATGTGGAGTTCGCGTCCACAAGCGCGCCGTCGCTGTGGCCCCTGTACAGCCGTTTCCGGGAAACGCTGGCGGCGGAGCAGCAGGCGCTGGCCGCCGAGGAGCACTGTCTTTTAGGCGTCGGCTTCAATCCCTTTCTGGCCAGGGACCGCAACCCGCACCTGATCGAGCGGGAGCTGACGCTGGCCATCGCGGAATACTTTCAGCACCACCGCATGAAACGACGATACTACAAGGACTTCTACTGCGTGATCTCTTCCGAGCAGGTGCATTTCAACACCACCGTGGAGGAACTGCCGCTCCTATTCGAGCTTTTTACCCGCCTGGACTGGATCAACATCCTGCTGTTTTCGGATTCTCCCGCACGGCTGGACGGCCGCCACTACCTGTGCGTGCGCAACGAACTGTACATGCGATCCTCTTTCCGGCAGATCGGGCTGGTAGGCGCGCAGAAGCTTGGCCTTTCCACGGCCGAAGAGATCGCCCACAGCTACGGCGACGTGTGCCTGTTCATGCGCAAGCGGGACGGCGGACTGAACCTGTTTACCCCGACGCCGGTGCGCGAATACTTTCAGCGGCCGGACGCGCTGGCGGAAGATATCCACTCGCTGGATCTGGAACGAAACATCGTGACCACCTCCTACGGCACCGTGGAATACCGCATCCTCTGCGCGCAGCCGTTTTCCAACGCGTTTACGCCTTCGGCCTTCAACCTGGGCCTGCGCACGGTGCTGAGCGAAACGCTGGCGCTGGCGCGGGATTTTGACGCCCACCACCCGATGCCCGCGCCCAACGAGCGCAACCGGCAGGCTTCGCTCGGCTCCTGCGCGTTTGCGGATACGGAGGATTCCCTGCATTACGCGCGGGAACTGCTCTCGCTCGCACGCAAGGGCTTGCGGCAAAGGGGTTACGGCGAGGAAGCCATGCTGTCCCCGCTGGAGGATCGCATCTCCCTGCTGGATTCTCCCGCCGCCTGGCTGATCCGCGAAGAGAAAGCGCGCGGGGAGGCGCGCGCGTTCATGGCCCGCGCTGAACTTGGCGAGCCGTTTGATCAGCCCCGGACAAACGGGGAAACGCCGAAGCAGCCATTTTCGTCCGCCGAACCGGGTGCTGACGGCGGGTTCGCCCGGGGAGGGCAAACGATGCCGGCCGGCGTCGCCGCGGAATAGCATTGGCCGTCGGAGCGCATGCCGTTTTGACGGACTCACGGAGCACCGATACGAGAACACCCAAGGCGCAAGCCGTCGACTGCACGCGCCGGGCCGGGCCGCCTGCTTGTCACAAAGCCGCTGCAAGCCCGCGCAGCTTTGCCGGGCAGGTGTGCTCGCTTTCCGCGAGCGGGGAAAGACCCATCCGCCAGCGGAACTCCCCCTTGCGGCAGGGATGCGCGTTGCCGCGACGCCGTTCGTCGGTAAGTTCCGCCCTGAAGCCGGATTTCCGGCCAACGGCGATGGTACCCCGCCCCGCATCGGGCGAAAATCCACGTGCAAAGCTTACCTCGCGGCAGCGGCCCAAACGGCAGGACAAGCCTCCCGTCAGGCGCGTCGCAGGCCAAGCGCAGCTCAACCCGCACCCGCCACGGTGCGGCGTTTTTTTCTTCCGCGGTTGAAAAACCCGAGCGGTCATGGTAGAGTATCGAGGGAAACGCCGAATGGAGGAAGATCATGATCGACCGCATCGAACAGTTGCTGGAACGGGTGGAGAAGCCCGCCCGTTATACGGGAGGTGAAATGAACACCGAGGTTAAGCCCATCGCGCAGGCCGAGGTTTCTTTTGCGTTTTGCTTCCCGGATACCTACGAAGTCGCCATGTCTCACCTGGGGATGAAGATTCTCTACGATATTCTCAACGCTTTGCCTTACGCCGTATGCGAGCGCGTTTGCATGCCGTGGATCGATATGCTGGAAGGGATGCGCCGGGAAAACATTCCGCTTTTTTCGCTGGAGAGCCGCACGGCGCTCAACCGGTTTGATATCGTCGGCTTCACCCTGCAATATGAGATGAGTTACACCAACATTCTGGAAATGCTCTCGCTGGGCGGCATCCCCGTAAAATCGGCGGCGCGCGTGGAATCGGACCCCATCGTGGTAGCCGGCGGGCCCTGCGCGTACAACCCCGAGCCGTTGCACGCCTTTATCGACGCGTTCATGCTGGGCGACGGCGAAGAGGTGATCGTGAAGGTCACAGACGCCGTCCACGACGGCAGGAAGCAGGGACTGGCGCGCTTGGAAATACTCCGGCGGCTGGCCGGCATCCCCGGCGTTTACGTTCCGGCGTTCTACAGCGCCCGGTATCACGGGGACGGCACCCTGCAAAGCTTTGACCCGATCGACGCCGCCGCGCCCGCAACCGTGACCAAATGCTGCGTGGCCGACCTGGACGCGGCTGCGTATCCCGGCGCCATCCCCGTACCGTATACGCAGATCGTTCACGACAGGATCATGCTGGAGATCATGCGCGGCTGCACGCGCGGCTGCCGCTTCTGCCAGGCCGGGATGCTCTACCGCCCCGTGCGGGAGCGCAGCGTCGATCGCCTGTTGCAGCTGGCTGAGCAGCTGGTGGACAGCACCGGGTATGAGGAAATTTCGCTCTCGTCGCTTTCCAGCGGGGATTACTCCAAGCTGAGCGAGCTTTGCCAAAAGCTGATGGAGCGCTTCGCCTCGCGCCGGGTGAGCATTTCGCTGCCTTCGCTTCGCATCGACAGCGTCGTGGGGGATTCGCTGGCGCAAACCCAAAAGGTGAAAAAGACCAGCCTGACCTTTGCGCCGGAAGCCGGCACCCAGCGCCTTCGGGATGTGATCAACAAGGGCGTAACGCAGACCGATCTGCTGTCGAGGCTGCGGGAGGCGTTTGAGGGCGGCTGGAACAGCGTGAAGCTCTATTTCATGATCGGGCTGCCAACCGAAACGCAGGCTGACCTGGAAGGCATCGCCCATCTGGCGCGCGAAGCCGTGAACGCTTATTACGCCGTTCCCAAGGGGCAGCGCGCCAAGGGGCTCAGGGTTACCTGCAGCGCCTCGGTGTTCGTACCCAAGCCGTTTACGCCGTTTCAGTGGAACGCGCAGGATACCATGGAAACCGTCCGGGCCAAACAGGCGGAGCTTCGCCGGATGCTCAACCTGCGCGGCGTTACGTTCCATTGGCACGATCCTTCTGTGAGCCTTCTGGAAGCCTGTTTCGCCGTGGGCGACCGCAGGCTTGCGGATGTGCTCTACCGCGCGTGGGAGCTTGGCTGCCGGCTGGATGGATGGAGCGATCAGTTCCGCTATGATCTCTGGATGCGGGCGTTTGCGGACTGCAACCTGGACCCGGCTTTTTACGCCAACCGCGAACGCGGCGCGCAGGAACTCCTTCCGTGGGACTTTATCGATATCGGCGTCACCAAGGCCTACCTGAGGCTGGAAGCGGAGCGCGCCCTGCGCGCCGAAACCACGCCGGATTGCCGGGAAGGCTGCAACGGTTGCGGCATTGAGCGAATCGAGGGGTTGTGCACGATATGCGGATGATCGTCGTGTTTGAAAAGGGTCTGGTGCTCAGGCATATCGGCCATCTGGACCTGATGCGGTCCATCCAGCGCGCGCTCCGGCGCTCGGGGCTCCCCGTCCGCTACAGCAACGGCTTTAACCCGCACATCCAGCTGAGCTTCGCGTCGCCCCTGTCCGTGGGCGTGGCCGGCATGCGCGAGGTGATGGACATCCCGCTGGAAAGCGAGTGCGATGAGGCCGAGTTTACCCAAACGCTTGCCCGCGCGATGCCGGCGCCCCTGAAAGTGCGCCGTGCCCGCGCGGTGCCGGATACGTTTCCCACGCTGATGGCGCTGGTGGCCGGTTCCAACATACGCATGGAGCTGGACGCCGGACAGGCGGCGGACGCGGTGGCAGCTGCGCTGCCCCCTTTTATGGCGAGCGATGACTGCGTAGCGCTTCGCAAAACCAAAAGCGGCGAGAACAGCACCAACATCCGGCCCTTTGTTACCCAGGCGTCGGTTGAACCGTCGGGTACGGGCTACACCCTCCGCTGTGTGATCGCCAACCGGGCGGAAGGCTCTCTGAAGCCTTCCGTGCTCATGAAGGCGCTGTGCGATCTGGCGGGGGTGGAGGCAGTACCCTACCTCGCGTACCGGGACGCCATTCTGGCCAGGGCCGGCGACGGAGCGCTCATTGCGCTGGAGGAATATCCTTATGTCTGAAGCCATTCGGATTCTTGTGTGGGCGAAAGGCGCCCGCCGGCGGATCGCCCTGCTGGACGAGGGAAAGCTCGCGGAGTTCTATCTGGAAGAACGCGACGATACCTCGCTGGTCAACGCCGTGATCCTGGGGCGCGTGGAACGCGTGGTGCCGGGCATGCACGCCGCGTTTGTCCAACTGGGCCAGTCGCTCAACGGCTACCTGCCGCTGTCCGAAAAGGAAGATTTCCAGCGTTCCGGAGAGGATAAGCCGCTCTCCGCCGGCGCCGAACTGATCGTGCAGGTCAAGAAGGACGCGCGCGACCAGAAGGGGGCCTTCCTCACGCGGGATATTTCCCTGCCGGGGCAGTACCTGATCCTGATGCCGCTCAACCGTTACGTGGGCGTCAGCAAGCGTGTGGCGGACGACGACGAGCGTGCGGCGCTCATGGCGCTGGGGCACGAACTGTCCGGGAATGCTTACGGGCTGGTTATGCGCAGCGCCGCCCTCCCCGCCCGCCCGGATGCGCTGGTACAGGAGCGGGACAGCCTTCTGGCGCTCTGGACGGCCATTCGTGAGCGCGCAGTGTACGCCAAAGCGCCTGCGGTGCTCCAACGGGACCTTTCGGTGCTTTCGGCGCTGGTACGCGACTATGCCCCGCGCTACGAGATCACCATCACCTGCAACGATGCCGTCAACCGCATGCCTTCGCCCCCGACGGGACTCCTGTGGGAGCAGGTAGGCGAACCCGAAATGGAAGCGCTCTGGAAGAGCAGCCGCGTGGCGGCTCAGCTGCAGGAAGCGCTGGGGCGGCGCGTGGAACTGAGAAATGGCGGCTCGCTTGTGATCGACGAGCGGGAAGCCCTGACCACCGTGGATGTGAATTCCGGCAAGTTTATCCCTGCCGCGAGCGACGATCTGCCCCTGAAACTGAACCTCGCCGCCTGCCCGGAAATCGCGCGGCAGCTTCGCCTGCGCGAAGCCAGCGGCATCGTGCTGATTGATTTTATCGACATGAAAAACGACGAGCAGCGCGCGCAGGTTGCCCTGCGCATGAAGGAAGAACTCTCCCGCGAGCGGGATAAAACCGTGGTGCACGGGTTTACCAGCTTGGGACTTCTGGAGATGACCCGCAAGCGCGCGGGCGCGTCCCTGCGCGAACGGATCGCCCGCCCGTGCGAAACGTGCGGCGGTACCGGATATCGACTGGAAAGGGAATCGGTAACGTGAACAGAACCCCCGTAATCATAGGAGCGGACGAGATCCGCAGGCAGGAGGACGCGGCGGAGCGGATCGCCGCGCTGCCAAACCGGCCCGACAGCTACCATATCGTGACCTACGGCTGCCAGATGAACGCCCATGACAGCGAAACGCTCGCCGGCCTTCTGGAAAGCATGGGCCTTGAGGAGACGCCGGACCGTACGACCGCCGATCTGGTGCTGTTTAACACCTGCTGCATCCGCGACAACGCGGAACGCCGGGCGCTTGGCAACGTCACGTGGCTTCGTCAGTTGAAAAGGAGCAAACCGCATCTGCTGATCGGCGTTTGCGGCTGCATGGTGCAGCGGCCCGGAATGGCGGACCGGATTTTAAGGCAGTACCCGTTCATCGATCTGGCATTTGGCACCCATAACCTGCACCAACTGCCTTCGATGCTGTATGAACTGCTCACCCGCCGGGAGCGCGTCATTCGCGTGTCTAGCGAAGACACCGCCATCGCGGAAGGGCTGCCGATCAAACGGGCGTCGGACAGCAAAGCCTACCTCACCGTCATGTATGGCTGCGACAACTACTGCTCCTACTGCATCGTCCCCTATGTGCGCGGCCGGGAACGCAGCCGCGCTATGCGGGATATCCTTGCCGAAGCGGAAAGCCTGCTGCGCTCCGGCGTTCAGGAGATTACGCTGCTGGGGCAGAATGTCAACAGCTACGGAAACGGTACGGACGAAACCTTTCCAGCGCTCCTGCGCGCGCTGGACGAGATGGGCGTGCCCCGTATCCGCTTTATGACCTCCCACCCCAAGGACCTGTCGGACGGGCTGATTGAGGCGATGGCGCGCGGGAGCCACATCTGCAACCATCTGCACCTGCCCGTGCAAAGCGGCAGCGATGCCATTCTGTCCGCGATGAACCGCCGCTATACCCGCGAACGCTATCTGGAACGGGTGGGGGCGCTCCGCCGCGACGTTCCCGGCATCGGGCTTACGACCGACCTGATCGTGGGCTTCCCCGGGGAAACCGAGGAGCAGTTTGAGCAAACGGTTTCACTGGTGCAAACGGTGGGGTATGATTCGGCGTACACCTTTATTTACAGCCCAAGGGAAGGCACCGCCGCCGCCCGGCTGGGGGGCCGGCTGCCCGACGATGTGTCCTCCCAACGGATCGGCAGGCTGATCCGGGCGGTGGAGGAAGGCTCGCAGGAAGCATACCGAGGCATGATCGGCACCGTAGAGCGCGTGCTGGTGGAAAGCATCAGCAAACGCGACGCGTCGCGGGTTTCCGGCAAGGGAACGCGCGGCATTACCATCACGCTGGACGGAGGGCCCGAGGATATCGGGAAAATCATCCCCGTTCGCATCCGCTCCGCGGCGGTCAACACCCTGCGGGGCGAGAGGATATAGAAGGAGCAGTCAGCATGGAACAGGTACTCAATCAGGCGGAACAGCTCGCGGAAGCGATTCTGGAGAGCGAGGAGTTCATCAAGATGAGGCTGGCGGAACAGGCCGCCATGCGCGACGAAACAGCCGCGCAGTTGATTTCGGAATATTCGGAGCGTCGCGCGGAGGTCGAAAACCTGCTGGCCGCCAGCGACATGGATCACGACGCCCTTTCCGTAGCCAGCGCGAAGCTGGATGAAACCCAGAAGGCGATCGATGAAAACCCGATGATCAGGACCATGCGCGACACCAACGCTGTGTTTGCCGAAATGATGCAACAGGTGAACAAGATCATCAAGCTGGTGGTTACCGGCGAGGGCGAGGAAGAAGAGGAAGACTGCTGTTCCGGTTCCTGCGGCTCCTGCGGCGGCTGCGGGCATCACTGAGGCGGCTGGCGCGCCGTTACACCCGATGCGCCAGCCAAAGGGCGGCGTGCGGCGCCATCCGCGACGCGGTGCGCCAGCTGTGCCGGCGTAGGGCGCGGAGCCATTGGCCCGATGGGTTCGCCCAATCGGCAGGCCGACCGGGCGGGGCCGCTGACAAACGCGCGTCAGGACTGATGTGCGTCACCTGGTATTTGAAACAGGCGTTCGAAAGCGCGCCTGTTTTCCTTTTCCGGCGTTTTCGGCTGCGCGGCTTTCTTTTTTGCCCCCGGTCGGCTATAATGAAACAGGCGCGCCTGTCTGCGGCCGCGGGGGAAGGGGCAACAGGCCCGCCGGTTCGCGGCGGACGTACGGGAGGCCGGAATTCCGGACAAATACGCCGCGGGCTGGAAACGCAACCGGCCGGGCAGGGTGTCGGCAGCCTGTCACCGGCGAACGGGCATGCGTCCGCCAAACGGGAACGCGGTCCCTCTGTGATCGAGGGCTCGCGGGAACGAACCGTGCCCCTTGGCGAGCGCCAACGGCGGAGCTACTTATACTCGGCGCGACCGGCGCAACATACCCAGACAGGAAAGGAAGACCGGAATGCCAGTGACGCCCATGATGCAGCAGTACCTCGACGTAAAGGCAAAACACCCGGACTGTATCGTCTTTTTCCGACTGGGCGATTTTTATGAGATGTTTTTTGAGGACGCGCAGCTGGCGTCGCGGGAGCTGGAACTGACCCTCACCGGCAAGGACTGCGGCCTGACCGAACGCGCGCCGATGTGCGGCGTGCCTTACCACGCCGCGACGGCCTATGTGACCAGGCTGATTGAAAAGGGCTACAAAGTGGCCATCTGCGAACAGATGACCGATCCCGCGCTCAGCAAAGGGCTTGTGGAGCGCGACGTGGTGCGCATCGTCACGCCCGGCACGCTTTCCGACCCCTCCATGCTGGACGAGAAGAGCAACAGCTATCTTCTCTGCGCGGCATTCCACGGGCGGCAGGTTTCGCTGGCCTACGCGGACGTGAGCACGGGCGAGTTCGTGGTGCACCTGCTTCCTGATACCGAACAACTCCTGCGAGACGAGCTGACGCGCATCCGTCCGCGCGAAATCGTCACCAACGACGAAAAGGAGCTGTCTTCGGCGATATCGGAAACCGTGGCGGTTACGCAGCTGCCGCAAAGCGCCTTTGAGCGTAAAAACGCCGAGGCCGCCCTGCGGATGCATTTCTCGGCCGGGTCCGTTGCGGCGCTGGGGTTTGAGCCGCGCGATAAACGGATCATCGCGGCCGGGGCGCTGCTGACCTACCTTAACGACACGCAGAAGAATTCGCTTGCGCATATCTCGCAGGTAACGCCCTATCAGGGCGGGGATACGATGTACCTGGACCGCGCGACGCGCCGCAATCTGGAACTGACGGAGAGCCTGCGCAACGGGGAAAGGCGGGGCTCGCTGCTGTGGCTTTTGGACAGAACCGCCACAGCCATGGGCGCGCGCCTGCTGCGCGGGTGGGTAGAGGAGCCGCTGATCAACCGGGAACGCATTCAGGCGCGCCTGGACGCGGTTAGCGCCCTGCACGGCGATTACATGACCGCGGACGAGCTGGCCGAGGCGTTGGGCGGCGTAGCCGATCTGGAACGGCTCCTGGGCAAGATCAGCTACAATACGCTCAACGCGCGGGACTGTCTGGCGCTGGAACGGTCGCTCAGCCGTGTGGAGCCGGTCAAAGCGCTGCTGAGCGGGTTTACGGCCCCGCAGATCGCGGCGCTGGGGCATACGCTTGCGCCGCTGGATGCCCTGCGCGATCTCCTGCGCCGCGCCATTCACCCGGATGCGCCGCCCACGATCACCGAAGGCGGCATCATCGCCGACAGCTATAACGAAGAGCTGGACGGCTACCGGCAGGCTTCGCTGCACGGCAAGCAATGGGTGCTTGATCTGGAAACCTCCGAGCGCCAGCAGACCGGCATCAGGAATCTGAAAATCCAGTTCAACCGAGTGTTCGGTTTCTACATCGAAGTGACCAAAAGCAACCTGGGCAGCGTTCCGCTCCGCTACACGCGCAAGCAGACGCTGGCCAACTGCGAGCGCTTCGTAACCCCGGAACTGGCGGAGATCGAGCGCAAGATCACCGGCGCGCAGCAGGCCGCGCTGGCGCTGGAAATGCGGCTGTTTGCAGAGATTCGGGACGCCATCGCCGCGGAGATACCGGCCATCCAGCAAAACGCGCTGGCGCTTAAAACGCTGGACGCGCTGCTTTCGCTTGCCAGGGTGGCGCGCGAGTACGGCTATGTGAAGCCCGAGATGGGCGAGGACGGCGTCATCGACATCAGGGCCGGGCGGCACCCGATTGTGGAAAGGATGCTTACGGACGAGGCGTTTGTGCCAAACGATACGCTGCTGGACAACGACGCCAACCGCATGCTGATCCTAACCGGGCCCAACATGGCCGGGAAAAGCACCTATATGCGGCAGGTCGCGCAGATCGTGATTCTGTCGCACATCGGCAGCTTCGTGCCGGCCGAGGCTGCGCACATCGGGCTTTGCGACCGCGTGTTCACCCGCGTGGGCGCGTCGGACGATCTCGCGGGCGGCCAGAGCACCTTCATGGTGGAAATGAGCGAAACCGCCAATATTTTACGAAACGCCACATCCCGCTCGCTCATTCTGCTGGACGAGATCGGGCGCGGCACCAGCACGTTTGACGGGTTGAGCATCGCGTGGGCTGTGGTGGAATATATTCTGGACCGCAAGAAAATCGGCGCCAAGACCCTTTTTGCCACGCACTACCACGAGCTGAGCGAGCTGGAAGGACGTTTCCAGGGCGTACGCAACTACTGCATCGCCGTGCGGGAGCGCGGCGAGGACGTGATCTTCCTGCGCAAGATTCAGCCGGGCGGAGCGGACCGGAGCTACGGCGTGCATGTGGCCAGGCTGGCCGGCATCCCGGCTTCGGCCGTCGCGCGCGCGCACGAAATTCAGGCGCGGTTGGAGGCCAGCGACATCAATCAGGAGACCATCGGCCAGAACATACTGGAACAGCGCAAGAAGGCTAACCGGCAAACGGACCTTTTCCATCTGGAACAGGACGCGCTGGTGGAAGAGATCAAGAATCTGGACGTGCTTGCCATCACGCCGATGGAGGCGCTCAACGCGCTGTTCCGGCTTCGGGAAAAGGCCAGAAGGCTGTAAGGAGCTGCCATGGAGTATCGACCGATCCGAAAATTGTCCGAGGAGGTTATCGGACAGATCGCCGCGGGCGAGGTGGTGGAGCGCCCGGCTTCCGTCGTGAAGGAACTGGTGGAGAACAGCATCGACGCGGGCGCGTCGGCCGTGACGGTGGAACTCCGGGAAGGCGGCCTGCAATCGATCCGCGTTAGCGATAACGGTCGCGGCATCCCCGCCGGGCAGGTTCGCATGGCCTTTGAGCGCCACGCCACCAGCAAGCTGGAAACCGCCGAGGAGCTTTTCGACGTGCATACGCTGGGTTTCCGCGGAGAGGCGCTGGCCTCCGTCGCCGCGGTGGCGAAGGTCGGCTGCACCACGCGCGCGGCGGACGCGGAATTCGGCGTCCGCGCGGAGGTGGAGGCCGGCGTGATCCGCTCCGTCGAGGAAGCCGCCAGCCCCGTGGGCACCAGCATTGTGGTGCGGGATCTGTTCTACAACGCGCCGGTGCGGCTTAGGTTCCTGAAAAAGCCGGTTGCCGAGGCGGCGCTGGTGTCCGATTACATGCTGCGGCTGATCCTGAGCCGGCCGGACGTGGCCTTCCGGTTCGTAAACCAGGGAAAAACCGTTTACCGAAGCGCCGGGGACGGCACGCTGGAATCCGCCCTGTACTGCGTGTACGGCCGGGAAGCCCTGCGGGACATGCGCCGTGTGCGTGGCGCCGCCTACGGCGTGCTGGTGGACGGGTATGTGGGCGTGGGGGATCAGGCGCGCGGCAACCGCCAACAGCAGAGCTTTTTCATCAACGGCCGATACTTCCGCAGCGAGGGGGTCAGCCGCGCGCTGGAGATCGGCTGCGACGGATATGTCATGATCGGGCGCTTTCCGGTTTGCGCCCTGTCGCTCCAGTTGCCCTACCGGCAGGTGGACGTGAACGTGCACCCCAACAAGCTGGAGGTGCGCTTCCAGCACCCGGAGGCGGTTGCATCCGCGGTGGAGGAACTGACACGGGAAGCGCTGCATGACGTGACCTTCCGGGATAAGCTGCTGGGACGGTCCAGCAACCTTCCGGAAACGGAAGCGCCGGCGGTACGGGTAGTTGAGCTGGGCAATAATCCGCCGGGAGAAACGCCGGACCGATCCGCCGAGCTTCCCGCAGCGGAACCTTCCGCCGCGGCGCAACCGGACGCGGCGCGGCCCGCCATAGATAGTTCCCCCGCGCAACAGGCCGTTTCCGAAGCGGGGACGCCTCACCTGCGGGAAGCGCTCCCGTATGCGTATCGGATTGCCGACGGCATACCCGGCGCGGTTCAGCCGCCTCCCGCAGGGAAGAGCGCCGGTCTGCTTTGGCCTGCGGGCAACAGCGAAGCCGTACCGGCGGAAAAATCGGCCGTCGCCGACTTTGCGCGGCGAAAATCCGCTGATGCGGCATGGATGCCAGACGGCCGAAAGAGCGACGCGAAGCAGGCGGCGGACGCGCCGGCCGGTGGATTTGGACCGCCCCAAACCGCGCGATGGGGCGAAACGCCGAGCCCTGGAACAACTGCGCCGGATTTCACCGTATCCGAAAGGCCCGGGGATGGCGAAGCGCCGGAACCTTTCGGCCACAGCAACCCCGTTACCCAAACGACCGGACCGGAACCGCAGATGGGAAACCCCTGGGCGGAAAACGCAGGAACGCCTGCCGACGCCGGGGCATGGAATCCGACCAAGGCGACGGAAACGGCAGGCGGACTTTCCACCGCAGACCGACGGCCGCAGGGCTCGGGCGCGCGGCCGTCCGCCCCCGAGCGAGCCGCAACGGCGCCGATCACCCATGAGCAATCCTCAATGGAGGAACTGGATGCGCTGTCGACGCTTCGCTACATCGGTTCGGCGTTTAAAACCTATCTGCTGTTCGAGGCGGGCGACCGGCTGCTGATAGTGGATCAGCACGCGGCGCACGAGCGGGTGCTGTTTGACCGCTTCATGGCGCGCTACCAGGGCGCGGACGCGTCTCAGCAACTGCTGACCCCGCGCATGGTTCGCCTGACGGCGCGCGACGTGATGCTGCTCAACGAGATGGGGGAAACGCTGACAGACGCCGGTTTCGAGATTGAACCTTTCGACGCGACGACGGTTGCGGTGCGCGCCATCCCCATCATTCTGGGGGCGGAAACGCCGGCCAAGGAATTGCTGTTGGACGTGCTGGACGAGGCGCAAACCCAGCGCGGAAGGCTCACGCAGGAGCGGCTTCGCCGCCGCGTGGCGCAGATGGCATGCAAGCACGCCGTAAAAGCCGGCGATGCGCTGACCCCGGAAGAGGTAACCGGGTTGCTGGAACAGATGCTTCGCACGGGCGCGCAGCCGACCTGCCCGCACGGCCGGCCCGTCGTGACCGAGCTTGCGCGGCGCGAGCTGGACAAGCGATTCAAACGGATTCCCTGATGGAGCGGCAACCTGCGTAACGGAGGGCATGCATGACGGGCGAAACGAAATCACCGATCCCGGCGCTGGGCGTCGTGGGGCCGACGGCCAGCGGGAAATCGGCGCTGGCGATGATGCTGGCGCAAAGCCTGGGCGGCGAGATCCTCAATATGGACAGCATGCAGGTCTATCGCCGGATGGATATCGGGACGGCCAAACCGTCGCGGACGGATCAGGCGCTGGTTCGGCATCATCTGCTGGATATCGTGGAGCCGTATGATAATTTCTCGGTCGCGCAGTATGCCCGCTTGGCCGAACAGGCCGTACAGGACGTCTACGCCCGGGGCGCGCTGCCGGTCTTGACCGGGGGTACGGGTTTTTACCTCCGCGCGCTGACCGACGGGCTCCGGTTGGGTGGCGTACCCAGCGACGCGGCCGTCCGGGAGCGATTGAAGAGCGAGGCCGCCCAAGCGGGAGGCAAACGGGCGCTGTTTGAACGACTTCGGAAGGCCTACCCCGCCGCCGCGGCCAAGCTGCACGAAAACGACGTGCTGCGCGTCACCCGCGCGCTGGAAGTGCTGGAACTGACCGGGAAACCCATCTCGCAACAGGAACGCCCGGCCGACGCCGCGCCCTTTCGCTTTTGCCTGTTGGGAACCACGCTGGAACGGGAAACGCTCTACCGCCGGATTGAGGCGCGCGTGGACGGCATGCTGGAGCAGGGCCTTCCGGATGAGGTGAGCGCGTTGCTTGCGTCGGGCGTTTCCCCGCAGGCGCAGGCGATGCAGGGCATCGGCTACAAGGAACTGGCGCCGGTAATGCTTTGCAACGCGCCGCTTTGGGAAGCGGTCGAACTGATGAAACGCAACACAAGGCGGTATGCCAAACGGCAAGGGACCTGGTTTCGGGCGGTACCGGGCGTCGTATGGCTGGACATGTGCCGCCCGGAAAGTATGATGGAAGCGCTTCGCATCGCCGGGGCGTTTTGGAAAGAAGCGAAGGCATGAACATCACGCAACGGGTGCAACAGGCGGAAGCGGTGTGCGAAGCCGCGTTCCGCCGGATCGACGCGACCGCGCTTGCGAACACGGCGCGGGTTTTGGAAGCTTTTCAGCAATTCGAGGTCGCCTCGCGCCATTTTGCGCCGACCACCGGCTACGGCTACGGCGATATCGGCCGGGATACCCTGGAGGCGATCTTCGCGCACCTGTTCGGCGCGGAGGAGGCGATTGTGCGGCCGCAGATCGCTTCGGGCACGCACGCGCTGTCGATGTGCCTGTTTGGATTGCTGCTCCCGGGAGACGAGCTGTTAAGCGTTACCGGCACGCCGTACGATACGCTGGAGGGCATCATCGGCATCCGGGAACCTTCGCCGGGCTCGCTCGCCGAGATGGGCGTGCGTTACGTTCAGGTGAATCTAGACGCGAGAGGCGAGTTGGATTGGCCCGCCATCCGCGCGGCGATCAAGCCGTATACGAAGGTCGTCGCCGTACAGCGCAGCCGGGGTTACGCCGCCCGGCGATCCGTCACCCCGGAGGAGATCGGGCTGCTGGCCGATCGGCTGCATCACGAGTACCCCGGCTTATGCCTGATGGTGGATAACTGTTACGGCGAGTTTGTACAGGAACGGGAGCCGACCCATTTCGGCGCGGACCTGTGCGTGGGTAGTCTGATAAAAAACCCCGGCGGGGGCATCGCGCCAACGGGCGGCTATATCGTCGGCAGGAAGCCGTGGGTGGAGCGTGTCGCAAACCGCCTGACCGCGCCGGGCATCGGGCGGGAAGTCGGCAGCTACGCCGCAAGTTATCAGCCCTTTTATCAGGGGCTGTTCCTGGCTCCGCACGTAGTGGCGCAGGCGCTGCGCACAGCCACGCTCGCGGCGGCCCTGTTCGCGGGCATGGGCATGCGCACCGAACCCGCTGTGGACGCGCCGCGCACCGATATCATACAGGCGCTGGAACTGGGCACGCCGGAACGGATCGTGGCCTTCTGCCAGGGCATTCAGATGGCGTCCCCCGTGGACAGCATGGCCATGCCGGAACCGTGGGACATGCCCGGCTATCAGGAGCAGGTGATCATGGCGGCGGGCACGTTCGTGTCCGGCGCGAGCATCGAGTTGAGCGCGGACGCCCCCATGCGCGAGCCGTTTACCGTCTATCTGCAGGGCGGGTTAACCTACAGCCACGGCAAGCTGGCCCTGATGCGCGCTTTGGAACATATGGAGCAAAAGGGCTGCCTGTAAGGGACAAAGCAATCGAGTTTTGGCCCAGCCAGAGTTGAAGCACTCGCCGGCCAACCGCCGGTGCCGCGCTTGTGCAGCCCGGCCCATTGTGGTATAATCGCCTCGCCCCCGTTGGCGAACCAGCCTCAGGGGCGTAACCCGTCAAGGAGGAAACGACATGCCGGCTACGACAAAAAGAAAAAAAGGATCGAGATCCGTCGTCATCCGTATGGTTTCGCTGGTCATGGCGGCGCTGCTGCTGGGCGGCGTGCTGCTTGCCGCGGTGCTGACCAACGTCTACTGAGCGCTCCGTTAAAACGCACCTGAACGCCTCCGGCTGTAAACAGACAGGCCGGAGGCGTTTTTTTGCCGTAATTCCCCATTAGCACAGGGTATCCGCCTACCTTTCGGCTCCATCAATCGACCACGCGGTTTGAAAGGCCGGCGACAGGCGCCGCCTATTTGGGCGGTAAATAACGGATACGCATCCGGGAACAGGCGGGGAAGAACGCTTACGCGCCATTCACCCCTGAAAGACTGGCGTGCGCGCCGCGCTGTGATCACGGTCTAGACTGCCTCATCATGCCAGGGCCTATCGGCGGCGGGTTTGACAAACGCGTCGGGGGAGCAAAGCAGAAAAGCTTCCGGAGCCTGGTCAGACACCGGAAGCAAACCTCTTGGATCGGCGGAATTTGTCGGCACCGCGAGCGCCCGTTACGCGTCGGTGTCCTCCGCCCGCAGTGGCTCAATCTTCTCAATGGGGAGTTCAAACCAGAACGTGGTGCCGGTTCCGGCCGCGCTTTCCACGCCGTAGGGCACCTGATGGCTGTCCAGGATGCCTTTGACGATGCTCAGGCCAAGCCCGGTACCGACCGTCGGCCGCTTGTGGGGCTTATGCCCCCGGTAGTACCGGCTCCAGATGTAGGGGAGTTCCTGCGCGTCGATGCCTTCCCCGGTATCCTTCACCTCCACGCGCACCCGCGTGTTGACGACGGTCTGCACCACCGTGACCGTCTGATTCGCGCCGGTATATGTCAGCGCGTTGTTGACCAGGTTGTAGATCACCTGACCGATTCTCATTTCGTCGGCGAGTACGGTGACGCTCTGCACCGAGTGAAAATGGATATGGTAACCGTCCAGTTCGGTAAGCTTGCGGTACCGTTTCAGAATCTGCACGATGCTGCCGGTGAGGTTATAAGGCTTGGGATCGACGGCGCTGCTGCCGTTCCGGCACGCGCTGTAGTCAAGCACTGCGTTGACCAGGCTGGTCAGGCGTTTGGCTTCCTCGATGATCACCTGCATGTTTTGCGGCGTGTTCTCGCCGGGCAGGTCGCGCATGGCCTCGGCGTACCCTTCGATCAGCGTGAGCGGCGTG
Organism: Clostridiales bacterium; assembly: GCA_012517815.1. GTDB lineage: Bacteria > Bacillota > Clostridia > Christensenellales > Aristaeellaceae > CAXXOK01. The sequence goes on along the minus strand of JAAYUF010000059.1, from coordinate 54,737 downwards.
CGCAGGTCGTGGGAGATGTTGGCGATGAGCTCCCGCTGCATCTCTTCCACACGGCGCAGATCCCGCGCCGCCTGCGTGAGCGTGGCGTTGAGCTGGTAAATTTCCCGGTAGCTGACGTTGGAGGGCTTGGGATCAAACCTGCCCTCAGGCAGGCCCTTCGCCGCGTCGCTGGTGTGGATGATCGGCTTTGCGATCCTGCGGGACAGCACCAGCGACAATAAGAAGGATAGCACCACCATCAGCACGGCGATAAACAGGTACTGGCTGCGAAGCGTTTGCACGGTCGCGTCCACCGGCGTAATCAGGGCGCTGAGGAACACGTAGCGCATCTCTCCGTCGCTGGTTTGCACGGCGCGGATCGCCACCATGCTGCGGGAGCGGCCGTCGTCGGCGGGCGGCACGGGGCCGCTGAACCGGTTTTCGTCATAGGTGCTTTTACCGAAGCCACCCATGTTAAAGATGCGGTACAGCGTGCCGGATTGCGTTCGGCTGACCTGAATGTAGCGGTCCAGGTCCATGGGGCTCATGTGGTGGATCACACTGTCGCGGGTCGACTCCGCGGAGATCAGCTTATCGCCGCGTTCGTTGACGATCAGCACGCAAACGTCGTTGGTTTCGGAAAGGCGGTCCGCCAACAGCTGCAAGTCCTCATTGTCGATATTGCCGTTGAGCGTATCCATGGTGGCGTTGAGGATGCCGGTTTTCTGCATGCTGTAAAAATCAGACAGCAGCGCGATCTGGAACACCCATAACAGCACCAGCAGCGCCGCCGTGAACAGCAGAAAATACACAAATACCCGGCTTCGGATGCCCAGCCGGTTCATCGGCGCGCAAGCCCTGCGCCACAGGGCGCGGGCCGTCTGCTGAAATACACGTTTCTCTGCGGGAAGCTCAGTCTTTTTCAAAGCGGTATCCTACTCCCCTGAGCGTGACGATATACCGGGCGTAATCGCCCAGCTGCCTGCGCAGGAGCTTGATGTGCGTATCCAGCGTGCGGTCGTCGCCAAAAAAATCATAGCCCCACACTTCGGAGATCAGCTTATCCCGCGTGAGGGCGATGCCCCGGTTGCGGACGAGGTAGAAAAGCAGGTCGTACTCCTTGGGGGACAGATCGATCGCCTGCCGGTCGATGGTAACCTGCCGGGCGGTGAAATCCACCACCATGGCGTCGATCACCGCGGTCTGGTGCGCTTCCGCCGCGCCTGTCCCCGCGCCCGCGCCGGCCCGCCGAAGCACCGCGCCGACCCGAAGCATCAGTTCCTTGGGCGAGAACGGCTTGACCACGTAATCGTCAATCCCCAGCTCAAAGCCGTGGATCTTGTCGTATTCCTCTCCGCGTGCCGATAGCAGGATGATGGGCACGCCGGGATGATTCTTGCGGATTTCCCGGGAAGCGCTGAAGCCGTCCAGCTCGGGCATCATGATATCCATGATGATGAGGTCGAACGTCTGCGCGCGCGCGATGTCCACCGCCTGCATGCCGTTTTCGGCCTCGGCGCATTCATAGCCCTCAAACAGGGCATACTTGGCGATCAGTTCCCGAATGCGCTTTTCATCGTCCACAATCAGCAGTTTCACAGGCAGCACCCCTTATCCGGCGGCTTTGGCAACAGTATACCAAACCGACGCCGTAAACTCAAACGAAATCTGCGCCCCGGCCCAACCTCCGGGAAAACGGTCAACCCGACACAGGCGCTCCCTACGCGACCGCAAAGGTACCATAGCGCAACAGAAGCGTAACGGTTACCGCCGCAAGCACCCAAAGCGCAACGGCTATGCGCCCCGACCCCTGAATGTCCATCCGCAAACCTCCCGGCATTCTTTCCGTCGACTTAAGAAGTGTAAACGGCGCAGGTGAACCGCGGATGAACATCCGCTGAACCCTGCCTGAAAGAAACGGTCAGACCTTACGAAACCGTGCATCTTTCAAAGGCTGCGTTTGACTGTTACAGAAAGCATCGCCGTATGCAGCCCGCGTCACAACGGCCGAACGAATGCCCGGGGCTGCGCCGCCCGAATCTTCCGCGGCGTCTGGAACGATTCCGACGGCACGGCAGCGCGATCCCCGCATTGGCAGACCGTCCTTCCTATGCTATAATGAGCCGAATAACGAAAGGCGCGCATGCAGATGGACAGTGTGGCACTAACCCGGCGTCCTGTAACGCTGGGGGGCAATCAGGATACCTCGTGGCTGAAACTGATGGCGCTTGTCTTTATGATGATCGATCATATGGACGTGGCGCTCTTTGGCAACATGCCGGAATTGCGGATGATCGGGCGCATAGCGATGCCCCTGTACGTGTGGTGCCTGGTGGTCGGCGCGGAATACACGCGCGACATCTACCGATACGCGTTCCGGCTGTTCATCCTGGCGGTTGTTTCTCAGCCCGTCAACATGGTTGCGCTGGGCAACCCTTGGTCCAAGCTCAATATCCTGTTTCTGCTGCTGCTGGGCGTGCTTTCGATAGCCGGCATCCAAAAAAAACGGTATGGCAGCCAGTTCTGGGCGCCCGCAGCGTGCTTCCTGCTGCTGGGTTTTCTCAAGGTCGATTACGGCTGGAAAGGTCTCGCCTTCATCCTGCTGATGTACTTCGCGCGGCGCTCGGCCGGCGGTCTGGCAGCGATGTTTCTGGCCTACGCGATGTATTGGGGATCATCCGGCAGTCAGATCACGACGGTGATGGGCATGCCGCTCACATTCCTCACCTGGCCGGGCATCGGGCCAATGCTGCAGCCCTTCTTCCATATGCAGGCGATGATGTGGATGGCGCTTCCGCTGATCCTCATCCCGACGCGGATGAACGTTCGGCTGCCAAAGTGGCTGGGCTACGGCTTCTATCCGCTGCACCTGCTGGTGATCATCGTAATCCGCCTGCTGGCAGGCGACAGCCCGGCGGAGCTGTTTGGCGTTCTGGGAACGCTGTAAGGCGCCGCGGGGCGAAGCGCAGCGCGCGCGGCACGGGCGGGCCGCCCCCGACGGACGGTCGCCGCAGCGTTCGACCCCTCGGGACCCGCGCACGGCCCGCGCGGAGGATCGCGGCCGCTGTAGGCGGGCCGCCGTTTGGGGGCCGCTTGATCGGTTGATGAAAAGGGACCGGCGAAAGGGTTGCGCCGATCCTTCAGACGGTTGACAAACCCATACGAGCGGCCATCGTCGCCCGCCTGAAAGCCCTTTGGGCCGTTTGCTCGCTTTGGCACATGCTTCGGGATAAGCCTTTGGGGCGCCGGCCCAAACCCCACGAGGGTTGTCCGCGGAGGTGGCGCAAGAGCAGAGCACTGCCGTGCCCTGTTCTTGCGCAATCTTCCGTGCCCGGATCGCTTTCAGCTTCGCTGAAGCGGCCGCAGGCCGCGCGCTTCCTCCCGCGCCCTTGACCCGATGCCGCCGCGGCGGTTTCTCGGCAAAATGAGAGGCCGGCGAAAGTGATTCGCCGGCCCCTGATCGCTTTGAGACAATTCCATCTTTTAAACGAGCGCGGTCTGGTGCTTTCGGGTTTCCTTCAAAGAAACAGGACGATGGCGCACGGCATCCGGCGTTACGGCCTGATACCGGCAAGGGCACCGCTCCCGGCCGAATCCGCTGCGGCGGACGAACGAAGGCAGCCCAGCCCCATGTCAAGGATAGACGCGCTCAGGACCGCATACCGTTGAACGTTTCCGCAATCGCATCCAGGAACGCTTCCGAGTTCAGGGCTTGCGCCTCGCCCTCGTAGAGCGCCACCAGATCCTTGGTCATGCGGCCGTTTTCAATCGTCGTAAGCGTCGCCGTTTCCAGCTTTTTGGCAAACGCGCACAGAGCGGGCAGGTGATCCAGTTCGCCGCGCTTGTTGAGCGCGCCCGTCCACGCGAAGATGGTCGCCACGGGATTGGTGCTGGTTTCCTCCCCCCGGAGGTAACGGTAGTAATGCCGGGTAACGGTGCCGTGCGCCGCCTCATACTCGAACTGCCCGTTGGGGGATACCAGCACGCTGGTCATCATGGCCAGACTGCCGAACGCCGTCGCGATCATATCGCTCATCACGTCGCCGTCGTAGTTTTTCAGCGCCCAGATGAAGCCGCCTTCGCTGCGGATGACGCGCGCGACCGCATCGTCGATCAGCGTGTAGAAATAGGAGATGCCGGCCTTTTCAAAATCGGCCCTGTAGGTCGAATCGTAGAGTTCCTGAAAGATATCCTTGAAATGATGGTCATAGGTCTTGGAGATGGTATCCTTGGTGGAAAACCACAGATCCTGTTTAGCGTAGAGCGCATACTGGAAGCAGGAATGCGCGAAGCTCAGGATGCTCTGATCGGTGTTGTGCAGACCCTGCAGAATGCCGGGGCCCTTGAACCGGAGGATGGGCAGCCGGGTTTCGCGGCCCTGATCATCGGTAAAGCAAAGCGTAGCCTCGCCCGGCCCGGGAACGCGGAACTCCACGTTTTTATAGACATCGCCGTAGGCGTGGCGGGCGATGGTAATCGGCTTTTTCCAGTTGCACACGCAGGGGGAAACGCCCCGCACCAGCACGGGCTCGCGGAAAACGGTGCCGTCCAGAATGGCGCGGATGGTGCCGTTGGGGCTTTTCCACATCTGCCGCAGGCCGTACTCCTCCACGCGCTGCGCGTTGGGCGTGATCGTGGCGCACTTGACCGCGACGCCCAGCCGCAGGGTTGCCTCCGCGCTGTCGACCGTTACCTGGTCGCCGGTCTCATCCCGATGCTTCAGCCCGAGATCATAGTATTCGGTTTGCAGATCGACATAGGGCAGCAGCAGTTTTTCCTTGATTTTCTGCCAGAGCACGCGGGTCATCTCATCGCCGTCCATTTCGACCAGCGGTGTAAGCATCCGAATTTTTTCCATTGTTCCGTCCCTTTCAAGCCCGCTTGCCGCGCGGGCCACGCCGTTCATTTTATCGGCTCCGCGCGCCGTTTTCAAGGGCCGTACAGGAAAAGTACAAGCCCGTTGACGGCAGCCGGTATGGGTTACAGGGCTTTGAAAGTTACACGGAATGGGAAACCGATCCCTTAGGGGCCGCTCTCCGGCAACGCAACGCAGAGCCCGGCCGCAGCCCTTACCGGATGGGAACCTCGGCTGATTGCGCCGTGCGGAACAGATACTGCTGAAACGCCTGCACAAAACCCGAGACGATCTTTTGCGAGAAAGGCCCTTCCGACCGGTTCAGTTCCCTGAGAAACGACTGCCGCAGGGCACGGAGGAATTTCTCGCTTTGCAGCGTTTTTTCCGTGTTGACGCGGCGCAGCACAAGCGGCAGGTTCATGTTCATCATCGCCGCCGTGACCGCAGGCCAGCCGAGCAGAACCAGCGCTGCGCCCGCCGCCGCGCCGGCCAGCCACCCAAGAGGGCCGGACACGATCAGCGCGATGCCGCCGCCTCCGCACAGCTCCGCGCCGAACAGACCGGCGGCCAGCGCCACCATCGCGCCGATGACCGAAAAGCCCATCAGGTCCTTCACGCCCACGCGCACGGTCGCCATGTTCCCGCTCTGGTTCAGGTTCAGGCGCATTTCCTCGCGCGGTACGTGAAAACGGTCGCAAATCGGGTCGACCATGGTTTGCAGCGTGGCGGCAAGCCCGGACAGCCAATCGGCGAGCACGGGCGCCAGCGCCTGTTCCGCCAGCGGGGACGCGAGCACCCGCTCCGCGCGACGCTGAAGCTGCTCGTTCATCTGGTTGAGCGTGGCGATATCGCCGCGCTTCCAGGCGGACAGAACCGGCGAGGCCGCTTCGCGGACCGTCAGCTCGACCAGCGCGCCCGCGACGCTTGGGATCAGCTCCGGAAGCGCCCTGGCCGCGACCGCGCCGATCCGTTCCTCCGTCATCTCATCGCGGATCGCCTGCCGGAACGCGCGCAGATTGTCGTCCACCCAGCCGGCGTAGGCTAACCCCTTGGCAATCGAAAACTCCGGCTCGGGGCACATGACGATGACCGCCTGCGGGAACATGGCGCCGCACTGGGCCTGAAAGAAGGGCATGCGGGACGCTCCGCCTGTCAGGAGCACCAGCCTGGGCGGCGCATCCTTTGTGACCGCCGCGGCGTTTTGCAGCGAAGCTTGCAGCGCCTGCTCGAAACTCAAGCCGTCCAGCGCTTCCAGCGGCGTTTGCACGATGCTTTCCGCTTCCTGCGCGGTTAGCGTCAGGGTCGCCTTCTGAATGCCGTCGTAACAGACGCGCAACGGTTTTCGCACGGCGACGTCCGGTTCCTGCGTCAGACGGAGATAGAATTGCTCCTTGAGCCTGCGCGCCTGGATTTCGCAATAGCTCAGCCAACTGCGGCTTTGGGCAAACACGCGCTGCAAGGCCTGCCGGTCGCGGCTTTTCTCCACGGCTCGGCGCAGAATCTCAGCGTCGATCAGCCCGCCGCCCAGGTGCGTATCCCCAAACGTGCCCACGCCGGTTTCCCGGCCGTCCACGATGTAGGCATAGTCCAGCGTGGAACTGCCGATATCGATCACCAGCGCGCTCTGCCGCAGGATATCCAGATCCAGGGCCACGGTCTTGGCATATTTGGCGTAGAGAAACGCCGCGCGGGATTCCGAGATCACCTGCGGATCGTTCATGCCCGCCCGTACCAGCAGATCACGGTAACGCGCGCGGGCGGCGGCGTTCCATCCGGCCGGGCATCCAACCACAAACCGATCCTCCGGACGCACGGCGTTGGCGTCCCGCAGCGCCGTGAGAACCCCGCGCGCGAACCGCACGATGATATCGTAGGAGCCCGGATCGTCGGTAAAGCGGCTTTTAAAGCGGACGGACAGGTTTTCCGACAGCACGCTTGTAAAAGCCTGCTCGCCGATCACGGTATCGCCGTTGAGCGTGCCGACTGCCGAGATCAGGCTCCGGCTGCCGTACAGGGACTGGATCATCGGCTCGATGCCCGAGCCCTGCTCGTAAATCGCGACGGCGCTTTCGCCGTCGCCCATGTCAAACCCGATGTATCGCATGTGCTGTGCCCTCACGATGGGTCGGCGCGGAAGTCCGATGCGCGCTGGTCGGCGCCGCGCGCGGGCGTGCCGACGCCGTCCCCGGCGGATTGCGACGGCTCAAGGATCACGGCTGTCCCGCGGTTGAGCAGCGCGCCGTCCTTGAGCGAAAGGAGCGCGGGGGAGATCGTTCCGGTTTCGGTATGGCTGGGCAGAAGGTTAAAGTAGCGGGCGTTTTCGGCGGAATACTCCACCGCGGTGATGCCGTTGGCGGCCAGCAGGCCCTTCGCGGCTGCGGCAATTTCCTCGCGCGCCTCATCCTCGCAGGCGTACGCGGCCTGCATCAGCTCCGCATATAGGCCAGCGTTCCGGCCTTCCGTGCTCTGGCCTGCGGCCGCGGCCTGTTCGTTAAGGTACTGAAAATCGTTGATGTAGCGATCCAGGGCCTTCATCTGCGCGTCGATCGACTGAAACAGCTTTTCGGCGTTGGGCGAGGCCGTCACGCGCAGCCGATCCTCAGGCGGCGACTCATGCCGCCGTTCGCGGCTTAGCCCGATCCAGCCCGCCGCGATCCCCGTCAGCGCCACGCACGCCGGTATCCAGAACAACGGCTGACCGGTGACCGCCCCAAACGCCGCCAGGGCGGCCTCGACGGCGCAGGCGGGCAGCATCCAGCCGATGCCGCCACGTTTTCGCGCGCGCGCGGTTTCGTCCTTCGCCAGCCAAACCTTGGTATCCACGCTGATTTCCAGAAAGCCCAGCGAGGTTTTCACGCAGGCGAAGAGAATGCCCGTCTGCTGGCGAAGCAGATCATCCGGCTGTTCCGCCATGACGTTTTGCTCCACCTGAGCGATCGCGTGGCGCGTCAGGTACGCCGCGGAGGCGTCGCCTGCGTTTCGGAGATGCTCACGCAGACGTTCGCGCTGCGTCAACCAGCACTGATAGGCGCTCATGAACCGTTCACCTCCGTACAGAGGGTTGATTCGGCGGTGCGAAAGGATGCAAGCCGGGCAACGATGCCGGACGACGCTGTCGGCGCTGCGGCAAAGCCTTCGTTTCCCACAAGGCAGCGAGTTGATCTTTGAACCATTGAGGATACGGAACGCGGGCCGCCGTCAGGGGACCGGGGCGCGGCATCCGCGGCCACGGCGGGCCCGTTTCCAGCGCGCGCCCGTCAAAGCTTACGAAGCGCCTCGATCTCAGCGCTTGTCAGCGTGCGCCACATGCCGCGGGGAAGATCGTCCAGTTTCAGCGGACCGAAGCGGACCCGGCGCAGCAGGATCACCTGATGCCCGACGGCTTCGACCATCTTGCGAACCTGACGGTTGCGACCTTCGTGGATGGTAATCATCATATCGGTATACAGGGGTTGCGAGGAGAGAATGCGCGCCTTGGCGCGGCTGGTCGTTCGTCCGTCCACAGGCACGCCGTGCTCCAGCCGTTTGGCTTCCTCCGGCGTCACCTGATTGCTGACGCGCGCGAGGTACACTTTTTCGACCTCCCGGGACGGGTGCAGCATACGGGCGGTCAAATCCCCGTCGTTGGTGAGCAAAAGAAGCCCTTCGCTGTCGTAATCCAGCCGTCCGACGGGATACAGGCGGACGGGATAATCGCGGAACTTGTCCAGCACCGTAGCCCGGCCCTCGGGATCGGCGGCGGTGGTTACCTCGCCGGCCGGTTTGTGGTACATCAGATAGTGTTTCTCGGTTTCCGGGTTAACCGGGCTGCCGTCCACGCATACGGTTTGCCCATCCTCAACGGATACGCCCATCGCGGTGACCGCGGCGCCGTCGACCGTCACGCGGCCTTCGGCGATCATCCGCTCGGCGGCCCTGCGCGACGCCACGCCCGACAGGGCCAGGAATTTTTGCAATCTCATGACATGCCTCCGCGTTTATTCTGAAAACCGATAATAAAGGAGCACCGTTTCGCGCAGGCCGGGCAGCTTCTTCGCCTGATCCGGATCGGCCGCGTGCCAGAAGCGGTCAATGCCGCCAAGCGCAAAGCCGGTCTTCTCGAAAAACTGGCAGGCGACCGGCCACTCGTCCGTCGCGGCTGCCCGCAGGCCGGCGCACCCATTGCGAACCGCCCACTCCAGGGCGGTTTCGACCAGCTCCGTTGCGATGCCCTGCCGGCGGTAACGGCTGTCGGTACGGATGTCCAGCAGCTCGCAGAGGCTGTGCTCGCCCGTTTTGAGGATACACTGACCGGCAGGCTGATCCTCCGCAAACGCGAGATAACAGACCCAATCCGGGCGCTCGAGCAGCTCTGTCGCTAAAACCGGGTACGGCCGCACCGTGCGCCATTCGGCGACGGCCATGGGCGCGTAATCCAGCGCGAAACCGTGTCGGGTCATGCGCAACTGGACGCGGTCCCCTGCCAGAAACCGCGCGTCCGCGCGGTGGAGCAGGCCGAGGGTATCACGGCCGAGGGGGACGATCACATGCTTCAGACAAGATCACCAGCCTGTTCAGTTGATCACGGCATGCCGCCGGCCGGTATCAGCTTGAGAGAAACGGAGCGCGCGCCCTGCGAAACCAGCTGCAAAAAACGGGCGAATCGCCCAGAAGCCCGGCACGTGGCCCAGAAACGGCATTTTGCGCGACGCCCGCCGTCAGAGCAGCGCCGCCGTTTGCACTTGAACCAGCCGGCGAAGGTCTTCCAGCGTCAACTCCACCTGACTGCCAATTTTCCCGGCGCTGAAAACGAAGGTTTCAAGCCCTTCGACGGATGCGTCCACAAAGGTGGGGAAGGGCTTCTTCATCCCGATGGGGGAGCAGCCGCCGTGCACGTAGCCGGTCAGCGGCAGCAGTTCTTTGGCCCTGATCATTTCCACGGAACGTTCGCCGCAGGCCAGCGCTGCCTTTTTCAGGTGAAGCTCCTCCGCCACGGGGATCATGAAAACATAGTGCTGGCGGCTCTTGCCGACCGTCACAAGGGTTTTGAACACGCGTCGCCGCTCCAGCCCCAGCCGGTCGGCGACGTCCACACCGCTGATCGCGTCCTTGGTTTCGTAATGGTAGGTCCGGTAGGAAATTTTCTGGCTGTCCAGAAGGCGCATCACATTCGTTTTCGCGTCCATGCTCGACTCCCCGATTCCGCGTTGTCCCGTTACGCCCTGATTATAACAGAACGTCCATCGCATGGCAAATGAAAGGTCCGGCGAGGGGACAGTGTCGCAAAGCTGACTATGGCATAGCCGGCCGGGCGAAACCCGCATTTTCGTTTTTTCTCGAAAAGAAAAATGCGTTCCCGGCTTGAAACCGCAAAGCACGATACGGGCTGCCTTGCCAGTGCCTGAACGGCAGTTCGCCTGGCGTCGCCGGTTTGACCGATCAGGCAGAATGTGCTACACTGCTCGAACACGCAATAGCGGCTTGGAAAGCGGGAGGGTGCGTTACGCAAAAACTGCTCAGAAAAACCGATGCGGATATGACGCAGGGCGTCATTTGGAAACAACTGCTGGAATTCTCCATCCCCATGGCGCTGGGGCTTGTTTTTCAGCAGCTGTACAACATGGTGGACGCCATCGTGGTGGGCCGCTTTGTGGGCAAGGAAGCGCTCGCGGCCGTGGGCAGCACCGGCAGTATCATCAACATGCTGGTCGGCTTCTGCGCCGGCTTGGCCACAGGCGCCAGCGTTGTGATTTCCCAATGCTACGGCGCGCACGATCACGACAGGCTGCATGACGCCGTTCATACGGCCATCGCGGTCACGCTGATCCTGTGCGCGGTGATGACCGGGCTGGGCCTGCTGATTGTCGTGCCGGCGCTGCGGATGATGGCGACGCCCGCGGATGTGTTCGACCAGGCGCAGCAGTATCTTACGATTTACTTCAGCGGACTGACCGGGCTGCTGATCTATAACGTCGGGGCCGGCATCCTGCAGGCGGTGGGAGATACGCGCCGTCCGCTCTATTTTTTGTGCTTTTCCGCGGTGGTCAACACCGCGCTGGACCTGCTTTTTGTGATCCGGTTCCGGCTGGGCGTGGCCGGCGTCGCGTACGCGACGATTCTGGCGCAGCTGCTTTCGGCCGCGCTGGTGCTGATCGTGCTTTCGCAGGACAGCGCCCCCTACGGCATCCGCTGGGGCCATCTGCACATTGACCCCGTTATTCTGCGCCGCATATTGAAAATCGGCATGCCTTCGGCGATTCAGCAGGCGGTCACGTCCTTTTCCAACGTGTTTGTACAGGGCTACATCAACGCGTTCGGCTCGGCCTGCATGGCCGGCTGGTCCGCCTACAGCAAGCTGGACACGCTGATCCTGGTGCCCATTCAGGCTATCGGTATGGCTTCGACCACCTTTGTGGGCCAAAACCATGGCGCGAAAAACATGAAACGCGCTCGTCGGGGCACAAAGCAGGCGCTGCTGCTTTCGCTGGCGATTACGGCGCTGATCTGTGCGCTGGTGATGCTCCTGTCCCGGACGCTGTTGACGCTGTTCACGCGGGACGCGGATGTGCTCGCCTACGGTCAGCGTTTTACGCTGATCATTTCGCCGTTTTACCTGCTTTTATGCTTCAACCAGATCTACGCGGGCTCGCTGCGCGGCATCGGCAATGCGCGCGCGCCGGTGATCGTGATGATCGGCTCGTTTGTGGTATTCCGCCAACTGTATCTGCTGGTGAACCAATGGCTGGGCAACGCGTTTGTCCCGATGGCGCTGGCGTACCCGGTCGGTTGGCTTTTGTGCAGTTCCCTGCTTACGGTGCTGTACCGCCGATCGGCCATCTGCCGCGCTCCGGCACCCCAAACGGATGCGCCCAACCCATAGGGTTCTTTGCCCGGATACACCGCAAACCCGCCCTGACAGTAGCTGCCGGGCGGGTTTTCCTTAATATGGAGATAGGAGCGTGTCATGGCGCGCCCGCCTGATCCGCAGGAGACCGCGGAAAGGGGAGAATCGCTTGCATCGCATGAAATCGGCCGGTCCGGGGTCGACTCCGCATGGGCGAACCCAAGCTGCGGGAACAATCCATAGCATGCCGCGAAGGTACGCCCGTCGACGGTACAGGCTTCAGGATTCAAAGCTTTTCGCGGCCTTCCTCCCTGAGGTTTCCGGGTTCCTTCGCCATGCACAGGACCGGGGACGGCGGGCATCTCAGGAAGATCGCACGTTCCCCGGTCTTGCCATCAGGCTGGCTTCAGCATTGCTTGCCGACGTCTACCCCCGTTACCGCGCAGGGTCGTACGGCGGTATGTCGTTTGGCAGCGCACGGTGCAGCAGCGGAAACGTGCCGGCATTCAGGTCCGCGAGCGTATGCCCGTGGCCGTAGAGCCTGTATTTATAGGTGCAAAGCCCTTCCAGCCCCATTGGGCCGCGCGCGTGGACTTTCCCGGTCGCGATGCCGACCTCCGCGCCAAACCCGAACAGGAAGCCGTCCGAAAAACGCGTGGAACAGTTGGCGAAAACATCCGCGCTGTCCACAAGCGTCATGAATGTTTCAATGGCGGCGGTGTCCCGGGTAAGGATGCTGTCGGTATGGCGCGAGCCGTAGCGGTTGATGTGTGCGATGGCCTCCCGAAGGCTATCCACGATCCGGATGGAGAGGATAGCGTCCAGGTATTCGGTATGCCAGTCCTCCTCGGTGGCGGGTTCGCAGCCGATCAACATCCGCGTGCGCTCGTCGCCGCGGAGTTCCGTTCCTTTGGAGCGGAGCGCTTCCGCCACGCGCGGGAGAAACGCTTCCGCAACGGCCTCATGCACCAGCAGCGTTTCCGCGGCATTGCATACCGAAAGGTTCTGGGTCTTGCTGTCGACCACCAGCGACACGGCCTCCGTGAGATCCGCAGCCTGATCCACATAGACATGGCAGATGCCCTCGGAATGCCCGAGCACCGGAATGGCGCTGTTGCGCATGATGTGGCGCACAAACGCGTTGCTGCCACGCGGTATAATCAGGTCGATGGAATCGTCCAGTCTGAGCATCTCGTCCACATCCTCGCGCGAGTGGAGCAGATGGCACCAGCCGTCGGGCAAACCGGCCTCGCGCGCGCCTTCCACAATGGCCTGAAAAAGCGCCTCATTGGTGCGCAGGGCTTCCCGGCCGCCCTTGAGCAGCACGGCGTTGCCGCTTTTCAGGCAAAGCGAGCTGATCTGCACCAGCGCATCCGGCCGGCTTTCAAAAATAACGCCGATAACGCCGATGGGGCAGGTGGTGCGGTACAGGCGCAACCCTTCGGCGATTTCGTTGGCGTACTGGACGCGGTTGAGCGGATCGGGCAGCAGCGAGAGCGCCCTGAGCCCTTCGATCACATGCGTTGCCTTCGCCTCGCCAAAACGCAGGCGCGCGACCAGCGGAGGGCTCAGCTTTTCCGCGATTGCCTGCCGCACGTCCTCTTCGTTGGCAGTCCGAATCCCATCCAGCCGGCGGCGGATCGCCTCGCCGATGGAAAGGAGCGCCTGATTGCGCAGGGCCGGCGTGGTGGCGCTTAACGCAAGGCCCGCCTGTCGGGCTTCCGCCGCCATTTCGCGGATCGTCTGACTGGTCATCGGCATCCCCCCCGTTTCTCTGTGTGCATTATAAAGCAGGGAAACGCACTTTGCAACCGTCTGGAAATGTGCTATAATCAATTGCCCGTGTTTCAGGCGCGGACGCCAAACCGCAGGGAGGGACAAGCGTGCCGCGTGCCAAGGGGATCAAGCCCGTCGCCCAGAACAAAAAGGCTTACCACGAGTATTTCGTGGAGGAAACCTACGAATGCGGGCTGAGCTTGCAGGGCACGGAAGTGAAAAGCATCCGTGCGGGCCGCGTAAACCTCAAGGAAAGCTACTGCATGGTGCGCGGCGGGGAGATTTTCGCCGAGGGGATGCACATCAGCCCCTACTAGCAGGGAAACCTGTTTAACCACGATCCCCTGCGGCCCAAGAAGCTCCTGATGCACAGAAGCGAGATACGCAAGCTGGCGGGACTGGTGAGCCGACAGGGCTACGCGCTGGTGCCGCTGAAGCTGTACCTGAAAGACGGGCGGATGAAGCTGGAGCTCGGCCTGTGCAAGGGCAAGCAACTGCACGACAAGCGCGACGCCGCAGCAGACCGGGACGCGAAGCGCGACATCGAGCGCGCGTTCAGCAGACGGCGCGACGACTGAACCAGGAGCGAATCGACATGGGGGTGTTCCGGTTTCGACGGGGGGTTTTGAAGGTTGGGTAAGCGAGCCGCGGACCCTGTACCGCGCAACAACGGGGAAAAACAACAACCGACAATAACGAATTCGCTTTCGCGGCTTAATGCCGCGCGTCGGCCCGAACCGCCCACGGATTCGGTTCCCGGCGTCATGATCGTGGGGGACGAGCACATCAAAGCTTTGAGGTGTTGTTCGTAAAATGAAGCTACCGTAGGCATAAGCCCGTCAGGGGGCGTTTGCCGAGGGGAATCCCAAATCCCTGAATGCGCTCGGAGAAAGCCTGATCGGCATGCTTTCGGACAGGGGTTCAACTCCCCTCACCTCCACCACACGAAACGCGCTGAAACGTAGAAGTTTCAGCGCGTTTTATCAGCTGCGGCGCGCGTTCAGGCACGCGTTACGCCTCGTTGGGACAGGTACAATCTGGTTTGCCGTTTTCATTAAGCGATAGGAAAGCCGTTGGCGCTCCCCTACAATGAACAATGCCACAGCATTCATTTCGGGTGAACGCACCAATGGCTAAATTGTGTTTGCGACAGCTTGAATGGCACGGATACCGCGGCAATGGGGAGAGGAAGACCCGATGCTCCGCATGCGGGTATGGCTCTGCGCGCGCTGGATGGGGCTGGATCGCCGGCCGGTCTAGAATAACGCCCAACGCCTCGCAGAGGATCCCGAAATCGCGGAATACGCCTGCTGGGTACCGTGCGGCATTCGACTGATGGTTTGCCATAACCTTTGGCTGTACACGTTTTCAACCGGCAACATGGTTTTTATCGGCGATCCGGCTTGCGAACTGCCTAATTTTTGAGGTGGTTTCCTGCCCAACAGCCTTGCCGTACTCCGGTGAAACGGCTGAACGCACCGGCGCCGCCGAATCTGATACGGCCAACGGCGACAACCCAGCCGTCGCTTTACGAAGCTTCCTTTTCTTGGGCAGCGTCCCCAAACAACAGTTTCACAACATATTTACCGGACCATTGGCAGAAATTCACCATGATAAACACAACGATCAGCACCCAGGGATATGCGCTTATCCACGCATGAAACAACTGGCTCTGATAGCCTGGGACAGCGTGCATCCCCCACCATGTCATGATGATGCTCATCGCGGTGCCCATGAGCAGGGTCGTTGCCGCCGCTGAACAAAGGCTATACTTCACCGTGCCATTTTCTGCGCCGCATTTCGTTGCAAAGCGAGCGCTGATCTTGCGTATGGGCGAAAACAGCATGATGGCCAGACCCACAAAAAAGGATACGATCAGGCTGGAGAGGAATTCTGCAAGCGTGACGAACCCGTTGCTGATCATGGGCATTGCAAAGCTGAGCACCATGCCCATGATCAAGGCTCCCCATATGCAATCTACCAATCTGTACTTGCTAATCTTCATATCGTTTCAACTCCTGTCAATATCGTTCGATCCCAGTGCGGAGCATGGGGGAAAGGCCTGCCGGGCTTGCAGCTGGCCGCAACCGCGCCGAGGCCTTCCACGCCTAGACGGTGACGGATGCCTTGGCTAAGGTTCGCAACGGTTGCATGGACGGCAAGGGGAACCGCCAAGAAGCCCATCGGTGCGGCGACGGGCGCAAACGTGAGGACTTGCCGCATGGACTGCCAAACGCACCCGTCGCCAAGATGAGATAACCCCCGATGCTTCGCCGCTTCCCACCCAATGATGGGCAACCGAACATCACGCCTGCTCGCAAAGGGCGGCCCTTGCGTCAACGCCGCGAATGGTATGCAACGTTTCGGATTGCGAAGCGAAAACCGGAGGTTATCAACGTCTGCCGGGGTCTTTTTCAGAACGCGGCGCCCGCTTGATTCGGTACAATGACGCTCAGGGTCAACAGCGGCCTGGAAGCTGCCGCATCACATCACTTGTGCAGGATGTCGGTCACTTCCGCGATATCCTTCACCTTCTCGATGTTGCACAGGACATCCACCGCATGCTCGATCTTGTCCCTTGAATCCATGGTAAAGGACGCTTGGAGGCGGAAACGGTCACAGAATTCCTCGCGGCTCATCATGTTGCTGGGATGCCCCGGATGGCAGTCCATCGACTCGGTTAGCACCCTGCCGTCGTTTGTCGTAATGGTAACGGTCTTCAACGGGTGGGAGCCGGCCTTGAACAGCCCGAAGGACTCCTCAAGCTGATGCGGCTTTCCCGTTCCGCCCTTCACCTTCTTGGCAATGTGCAGCACCCGGGGGTCGCGCAACCTTTCTTTCGAATACCACTGGGGTCCGGCGTGAGGATCGCATATGACCGAAGCAAGCGCGAAGGGTACGCTGAACTGAGCCTGGGTGATGGAGGAATAGCCTTCTTCCCGTACGGCCATACGCCCCTGGGTGGGCGGATCGAGCACCACTTCTTTGATATCTTCCGGCCTGAGACCGTTTTTGACAACAAGGTTGTAGGTAATCTCCAGGGGCGTCTGCACCCACATGTTGGCGGGCCAGTGCTTGCAGAGGGTCTTCATGATGAAATATGTCTCGCCCAATTCCCTGGTATACCATTCCGGGGCCGGGGAAGAGGTCAGGTGGTATTGAAATGCATAGGGATCGTCCAGCGCATCCATGAAGTTCTCAATCCCACTTTTCGCCACCATGGCCGCCATAATCCCATCTTTCGCCCGGAAGCCGTGCTCATAATGATAAGCATCGGACATGGTGGCGTGATGCAGCACGCTTGGAATCGTCGTGCATACCGCGGAGAGGCCAAAAGCCTGATTGATCTGCTCTTCGGACAGATCTAAAAGCTTTGCGGCGGGGGTGGAACATGCAAAGATCTGCCATGTCGTCAAGCCCCAGCCTTTGAAGTAATCCCAGCCTTTGGGCGGCTGAACGGCCATTGCCACACGGGTATAGACTTCATAGCCTGCCACGATGGCGGCGATAAGCTCTTTGCCGCTTTTGTGGCTTGCTTCGGCCGCAGCCCAGGCAACGGGGATCACGCCGGCTGAGGGATGCCCCGTCCAGGCGCAATCCTCCCAATCCAGCATATCGCACAGCACGCCGTTGGAAAACGCAGCGTTGGCCATGCTTACCTTGGAGCCGTCAATCCAAAGGGTGGATTCGCCGCCGACGCCTCCGTTGCACTGTTTTCCCAGTGCGATTGCCCTGCCGGACATGGGGGCGGCGTTTGCGGCCAGCGCCGCGGCCAGGGCGTGCATATTGATCATTTTCGCGCGCTCAATGACTTCCGCGGGCAAGTTGTCATACTTCAAATTTTTAGTATACCGGGAGAGCTGCTCGGTGGCGTTTCCTTCCAAATGGTTGACGCTGAATCCCACAAGATCACCTTCTTACAATCGTTTTCCAATCTCCGCCATATCCTCGACATTTTCCATGTTGAGGATAAAATCCATCAGTTTGACAGCCTTGTCCCTGCTCATGTGGAAAGCGGCGTTGTTCAGGAAAAGGTCGCAGAATTCCCGACGGGTGAGCATGTTGTCGGGATGCCCTTTGTGTTTGGACATTGCGCGCTCGTACACGGCGCCGTCTTTCATGGTGATGGTCACGTGCTTCTCCGGGAATTGGCCGTTCTGGAACAGCACGAAGGAACCCTGAAGGGTATCCTCTTTGCTTGGACCGCCCTTGATCCTGCGCGCCAGATCGATGATCCTGGGATCGGTGAACAGCTCCGGACTGTACCAGTTGGGGCCCGGCTTATCGCCATACAGCATGGTGGCGATGCAGAAAGGCATGCTGAACTGGGCATCCATCAGGGAGGAGAAGCCGTCCTCATAGAACTGCATACGGTACTGCGTGGGCGGATCCACGATGATTTCGGCGATATCCGCAGGATTGATCGCGTGTTCCTTTGCCAGATCATGAACGATTTCTATTGGGGTCTGAATCCACATGTTGGCGGGCCAGTGCTTGATAAGGATATTGGTCATCAGGAACTTGTCCAGGTCCTTCACGATCCAGTAACGTTTCTCCTCCGTGGTGAGTTGCTCGCTGTAAGCATAGGGAATATCCAGGCCGTCCGTCAGGTTATCAATGCCGTCAAGCGCATTGTAGGCCGCCAGAATGCCGCTGTGGGCCGCCAGACCGTGCTGGTAATGGTAGGCGTTGGACATTGTAGCCTGCATCAGATTCGAAGCGATGGGCGTATAGATGCAGCCCATGCCGTAGGCTTGATTGGTTTTGAGCGCGTCCAGGCCCAGCAGTTTGGCGGCGGGTATCACGCTTGCAAACATCTGCCAGGAAACAATGCCCCAACCGTGGGCATGGTCAAAATCGGCGGGCGGCTGAACAGACATGGCAATGCGGGTATAGGCTTCATAGCCGGCAACCACGGCCGTCAGAAAATCCTTACCGCTTTTATGCAGCTCCTCGGACATTGCGACGGCGACGGGAATCACGCCTGCGGAAGGATGCCCCGTCCAGGCGCAGTCCTCCCAATCCAGCATATCGGCAACGGTGCCGTTCACAAAACAGGCGGCGGCGGGGCTGAGTTTTTCGCCCGTCGTCCATACGGTGGCGCCGCCGCCGCTGCCGCCGTTCAGCCGGCGCGCCGCCAGAACGGAGGTTTCTGCCTGCTTGACATTCGCTGCGGCAAGCGACACGCCGATGGTATGCAGCGTCATCATCTTCGCCCGCTCAAGCACATCGGCAGGGATGCCCTCATATTTCATACTGACGGCATATTCGCTGATTTGTCTGGTGTAGTCGGTGTTTCCTGCGTTGAAAACTTTTTTAGCCATTTTCAATATCTCCAATCTGGCAAGACGGCCTGTTACATCATCGTGTTGGGCAGGAACATGACGATTTGCGGACAAAACGCCAAGGCGACGGTGAACACCAAAATGATGATGATGAAAGGCACGATGGACCGTGAAACATAGCCGAACGATTTGTCCGCCACGCGCATCGTAACGAACAGGTTGGTGCCAAACGGCGGACTCATGTACCCGATCTGCGAGCAAAGCACAGCCAGGATGCCAAAGTGGATCAGATCCACATGATAGCTCCGCAGCACGGGAACCAGGATGGGCGCCAGCACGACGATCAGGGAGATTGTGTCCACAAAGCAGCCGGCGATAAACAGGAACAGCAACACAAACACCAGCAGCATTCCGGAACTGCTCACAAAGCTGCTGATAAACGCAACCGCCAGATCGGGAATGCGCTTCAAGGTGATGAAGTAACTGAGAACGGCGGCGGCGGCGATAATGGACAGCAGCGTGGAAGATGTCACAAGGGAATCAAAAAACTGTTTGGCGAAGTTCCTGAACTTGACCGTTTTATAGATAAACGTTTCCACCAGCATGACGTAAACCACGGAGATGGCGGCGGCTTCCGTGGGCGTTGCCCAGCCGGTATAGATGGAGCCGAGGATAATCACCGGGAACAGGATTGCCGGAATGGAGGTAACGAGGATTTTCCCGGATTCCTTGGCAGAGATTTTGACCGGAGAACCGCAATTGTTTTTGCGGCAATAAACATAGACGTATATGCCCCAAAAAACAGCCAGCAGAATACCGGGCACGAAACCCGCCATGAACATCCTGCCAACGGAACATTCCATGGCCACACAAAACATAACCATGGGCGCGCTTGGCGGGATCAAGATACCCAGCGAGCCTCCGGCTGCGATGGAACCCACCGTCAGTTGCTCGGGGTAATCCGTCTTCCGAAGCGACGGGATAATGATGGCGCCGATGGCGACAACAGTAGCCATGGACGATCCGCTGATGGCGGCAAAGAAAGCGCAGGCAGCCAGCCCCGCGATTACGGAACCGCCCCGCAGCCTGCCAAAAAGGATGTTCATCACCTTAACCAGGTTTTCAGAGGTCTTGCCTTTGGAAGCCAGCGTTCCGGCCACGATGAAGAACGGGACCGCCAGCAGGGTCTGCTGATCTATCCCATTGTAGAATTGCAGCGGGATAATCATGGCCTTCACGTTGGTAAAAAGCTCAATGCCTGTCGTTCCGGTTGCAATCAGAACGGCAAAAATCGGTACGCCCAGTAAAAGAAGCACGGCAAAAACGGCAATGACAATCACGGTACTGCAACCTCCTCCCCTGCCGCGGGCGCGGCGTCCAGTTTTCTGGGGTCCTGATTCCAGAAAGCCATGATGTCGAAAGCCACTACGAACAAAGCGCGAATCGAGCCCCCCGTGAAGCCCAGGGGCACGAACATCCAGAACATCCACAGCTTGAGAGGCAGCGTAGAAATTGCGGCGCCCGTCCTGATCGTTTTCAGTTCCTGGCCTATGGCGATCACGCTCACATAGATCATGATGGCGGCAAGAACCACATCGGCGATGAGCAGAACGATTTTCTTCGCATTTCCTTTGAAGAGTCCTTGTACGGCGTCCATTTTGGGGTGAGACCTTCCCGTGATGGCAATACTCATTCCCATACAGACCGTGATGATCATAATGAAACGGGAAAGCTCGTCTATCCAGTTGAAGCTTGTGCCGAACACCTTTCTCATGATTACGTTGATGACCGTCGCAACGGTGGCGGACAGAAAAATCAGGAAGACGAACCATGTTTCAACCTGGGTCAGGATCTTGTATGTTCTTTTTAAGAAGCTCATTGCGTACGTACCTCCTTTGCCGGAGTTGAACAAGCCTGCCAGAAAAGTCCGGGCCGGCGGACTGCGCCTCCGGCCCGGTGAGGGCTGCGAAAATGGACTTACGGACTGCATTCCCTCATTTTGCAGCCTCGGCGTTCTTCTGCGCTACGAAGCTCACAAACCAGTTGTAGAAATCATCGCCGATAATGGGCTTGTATTTTTCGTAAACGGGGGCGCTGGCATCAACCCATACCTGACGCTCTTCAGGCGTGAGGAAGATGAGGTTCATGTTGTAGGGGTCCTTCTGAAGCGCTTCCGTATCGTCAACCCAGTGGTCATACGTGAAGGAGCTGACCCATTCCAGGTTTTCCTGCTCGGCCTGGGTAATCGCGGCACGGGTGTCTTCGGTCAGGGAATTCCACATTTCAAGAGACATCAGGGTGATTTGCGCGTGGTAGACATGGTCGGTCTGGATGCAATCTTTGCACACTTCATAGAACGCCATATCGATGCAGGGCTCGTTGCCGCCGTCAACGCCGTCGCATACCTTCTGTTGCACGGCAGTGTAGCATTCGCCCCATGCGATGATCGTGGTATTCAGCCCCCAGGCTTTGTAGATATCGGAATAGATTTCGCCGCTCATCACGCGGATGACCTCGCCCTTAACGTCTGCCGGCGTATGGATTTCGCTGTTGCAGGCAATGGTGCGGGGTGCGATATAGGAAATCCCAAGGTACACCAAACCGTAATTCGAAAGAACCTCGTTGAGCTTGGCCGTATAATCCAAATCGGTGAGCGCCAGGCAGGCGGCTTCCATGGAGTCATACATGAAGGGAAGGCACAGGGCGTTCATTTCGGGAGCGATGGTGGCCACGACGTTTGGGGAAACGTTGGCCATGTCGACGGTCCCGCTGAGCAGGCCTTCCAGCATGACGTTCTCTCCGCCGAGGGCTCCGCCGGGAAATACCTCCACGTTCACGTTGCCTTCGGTTTTCTCGTTGATGATTCCCGCAAGCCGGAGGGCAGACTCTGCGTCGCCGGATGACGCAGCCGGCGTCAGGCCCCAGTTGAAGGTAACCGAATCGAAGGTTTTCGCGGCGCCGGATTCCGCAAAAACAAGGGAGGGTACGACGACCAGGGCGAGGGTGAGAGCGACACTGAGCATCCGTTTTGACATCTTCATTTTCCTAACCTCCGTGTGATTGTTTTTGGGGATCTCATACCGATTGCCAGTCGAGCTTTGCCGTGTACAGGTATTGGTTAATTGTTTCCGGCGTATCGCCGGGAATTCCGAGCATATCCATCGTAATCCCTTCCACGGCGTATTTCCGATCATTGATCACGGACGCTATGTTGATCAGGGAGCGAAGGGTGGGCAGCTGTATACCTAAGCGTTCGCCGAGGGAGAGAAGCATAGCGTCCCCGCTGTACGCGTCTTCGTTGATGTAGCGGTGCAGTCGGGAGCTGGGGCCTGCCAGCCTGCGGAAATCATCCAGCTCGGGAAATTTGTCATATTGCATGACCTTTTCCATATGATCGCTGTGGATAATCATCACATATCCCATTTTATCCATAACGGTCCGTTTTTCAGCCTCCACCGCCAGAATGCATTTCATGACGCTGGGGGTCAGGCCTTCCTTATATAAGCCGAACTTCGGGTTTTTTTCGACGGAGGCAATGTTGAGCAGCGAACCCGCAAGATGCACCACCACATTGGGCGCGTTGAGGGCCGTTTCAAACACGTTCTGCCCCTTGGTACAGGGGAAAACCTGCCCCACGCTTTCCAGAAGCTTCGGAGTGTCCTGCGCCGGAAAGGCCGCCACCATTTTACCGGTGAGCTTGGCGGCGATAATCGCCGTATGATCGGAAAGCATTCGGCAAGGGAAAATATTGCCCATCATCTCGCCGACAACGACGGGCGAGTCAAGACCCAGAATGCCCCGCAAGCGAATGGACGCGAAGTTGCCCGCGGAGAAGATCACCGTCTGGCTGGGCCTGAGCACCTGTTGAAGGGCTTTGCAGATCGCCTGGTGTCTCCAGATAACCAAAGAGATAAAGATGATTTCGGCGCCTTCCACAGCCTCCGGCAGAGAATCGGTGATTTGGTAGATCTTGGCGTCGCCGGTAAGATCGTGTCCCGTCAGCGTGACGATGCCGCCGTTTTTCAGGATACCGTCGATGTGTTCGGGCCAATAGCTCTTTTCGTCGTACAGGGCTACGTCGAATCCGCGCAGCGTGAATTCCGCAGCCATACAGCATCCCGTGTTTCCTCCACCCAATACGGCAAGTTTCATAATGGTTCTTACCACCTAGCCTATGCGATATTTATCTTTTGATTTCTAATTTCACTTTAGTCTGAAACATCAGGACTGTCAAATACTTATCTGGAATTTTTCATGCGCATTTACTCCGCAGAGTTATCAATCCAATGGGATGAAGTGGACAAGGGAAGCGCAATATGAGATAATCAATATGCTGATCCAGAAAAAAGATATGATGATGTCCACAGCGCTGCGCCCATGCGCTTCCGGCGACGGGAATGCTTCCCCTTCGGCCGGCATCGCAGCTATCGGGCCGGGAAACACAGGCGCAAGCCCTGCGGGGGATCATCGCCTGACGACTGCGCATGAACGGGAATGCGATCTGATGTCGGCAGACTGCTGGGACGAAGCATGCGGGGGAGGCATGCGGTCACAAAGCCCTGCTCGGGTACTGGTTTTTCCGCAATCATAATCATGCATGGCTATGTTTCCCCGCACGGCGATCGAAAGGCGTCCGCCGATCCACGGATTCGGCGCGCAAACTTTACTTTTCATGGTGGACGATTTGAGAAAAGAGTCGGTGGTATGGTTTTTCGGGACATTGAATACTTCCTCATGGTAGTCGAGTGCCTGAATTTTTCCGCTGCCGCGGAGAAGCTGTATATCTCCCAGCCCGGGCTCAGCAAAGTGATATCGAACCTTGAAAAAAGTCTGGGCGTCAAGCTGTTTGAGCGCTCCACCCGCCGGGTGAAGCTGACGGAGGCGGGACGAAGGTTCTATATACAGAGCAAAAACTATATGGAGTACTGCGCCAAGCTGTCGGAAAAAGGCGATGCCGAGGAAATCGTTGGCTCTCTCGCCATAGGGTTTGGCAATGTGGTAGATGATATTTATCTGCCGTCGATCATCGAAAAATTCCAGGAAAAGTATCCGGGGATTTCGATTGCCTCCACGTTCAGCTCATCGGAAACCATGCTGAACAATATCGAAACGCGGCATGTGGATGTCGGGCTGATCTCCTCCTTTGCGATCCCTCCGCAGGGGTTTCAAAGCTCGCTGCTGTGCCGCTGCAAGCTTCATCTCGTGGTGTGGAAGGGTCATCCTTTCTCCAACAGGAATAGAATCAAGCTGGAGGAATTGAAGGACGAGAATTTCGTGTTTATCGAGCGAAACGTCAATCGCGGCAGCGACATTCTGTCGTCGATGTGCGCCCGCGCCGGATTCTCGCCCAAAATCATCGAGTACACCAACGATTTCAGGCTGATGTTTATGTTAATCACTCAAAAGAAAGGGGTGACGTTTAACCTGACCCTCCCGGACGTGGATACGTATAAAAATTTGTGCTGCATCGAGGTGGATATGTCCGACTATCCGGATATTGAAGCCATGGCGGGCATGGCGCTGGTGTGGAAGAAAAAGGACTGCAATCCGATCGTTCCTCTGTTTATCCGGGTGATGGAGGAAAACCGGCCTGATCTGGCGCTGGAAAGATGAAGTGCACAGGGGAATGAGGAGGGCCCTGGCCTCCCGTTTTTCTGCGCTCTCACAGCTGAAAGAGCCGACCCAGCCCAAGATCATCGTTGACGGACAGCGCGCGAAGCGCCGCCCAAAGGCTGGCCTGGTTGCTGGTGACTACCTTTAGGCGGCTGTCTCGTTCGAACATCGGGACAGCGTCCATGATTCCCAAGCCGGTGCAGCTGACAAACAGCGTATCCGCAGCCGGATCAAGCACCTCTTGGTTCAGTTTATACATTTGGCCTATCGTTGTGCGCGGCATCAGCAGGGGGTCGGTATACCCGAGGCCCTTGATTTTCAGCACTTCAAAGCCGCTGTCCTCCAGAAATTTCTTTTCGGCCGCGTTAACCGCGTCGGAATAGGGCGTAGAGAGGACCAGGCGCTTGGAGCCCAGAGCCGTAAGCGCCTGAATGACCGCCGTGGACGTGGTTATGGCTTTGCAGCCGGCGGCGTCCTCCATGCGCCTGATAAGCTGCCCGTCGTAACCGAAGCCTTTGATCAGGCTGCCCGTGGTGCAGGCGAATACAATGAGATCCGGCTGAGCGGTGGCCAGAAGCTTTGAGGCTTCGATAACCCTGTCGCCCAATGCTTCCAGGCCTTCCTGCGTGACGCGCTCAAAGAGCACACGGTGTGTCAGTACCGCTATGCCGTCGGGCGCATACCGATGGAACTCGTGCTCCGGCGCGGTACCCGTGGCGGGAAAGATCAGACCGATTTTGCCTCTCCACCCATAATACATGAGCAACCCTCCTTCAAGTCACGGACCTCTGCGCTTCGGCCCATCGATTCGTATCGAATATCTCTGCAACAGGAAAGACTGCGCCGCGCAGGCAATCGCAGCGCAAGCCAGAGTGTTTGGCATTATCATACGCAAATCAACCCTGGAATAGAAATACCTATTCGGAATGACATGCCGGCATTGATTTGGCTACGCTATCAATGCCGGCAAAATGGCTTTCCCTGTGATCGATTTGCAACGCTTCATCGCAACGTTGCATGATCTTCTGATTTTATCGGACGGTATCCCCTTCAGAACGAACCGCTTCCTCCAGCCGACGCGGCGAGCGGATGCCGTACGGGCAGCCCGCAACCTGCATGGAGACAGCGTTTTCGGCTTAAAAACCCGGCAGTCAATGTCGGGGCAAAACAGCGGCACACAGGGTTTCCGGATAAGCGAAAAGCCGACGCAAGGGTCGATGGAGCGCGGCAGAAGAACCTGTGGAATCGTGCCCTCATGAATGACAGGCTCCACGCCCTGTTGCGGTTTGCGGCTCTTTGCAGGCGTGCCGGCCGTCGACATTGCCCTGATTACATGGCGATTGCTTACTGCGTTTTCCGACGCCGGCGGCACGTTATTGCTCTTCAATTTTCAATAGACCGTTGACTCGGGGCTTTGCAACGCTCGAAGGCCGTGCTTTCCGGCGAAAACACGGCCTTCATGAAACGGCAGCGGAGCGTGGGGGATAACCCCCTTAACCGCTCTCCCGCCTTGCGATAGTTGAATCTACAAATTGTTACCGAATAGCTCAACCAGCGCTCTGCCCTCACGGTTTCCGTTCCGCGGCGTCGCCTTCGCGCCGAATCAGCAGCACGGTTACGTCATTGACGTTTGTTCCGGTGGGGCCGGTTTTAATCAACCCGTCGCAGCTTTCCAGCGCGTGATACGCATCGTTGGCGCGCAGTGTTTCAAACACGCTGATGCCTTTGGCGCTCAGCGCCGCCAGCGTGCCGCCGTCCACATACCCGCCGGCCGCGTCGGTGGGGCCGTCCGTGCCGTCCGAACCTAGCGAGAACACGGCTGTGCCGGCAAGGCCGGCGATGCCGGGCGCCGCGGCCAGCGCGAGCTCCTGATTGCGACCGCCCAGACCCTTGCCGGTCAGATGAACGACGGTTTCGCCGCCCGCGATCAGCGCGAGGGAATGCTCCGTCCCTTGCCGGAAGCGCGCGATCGCCGAAAGGAAGGCCCCGGCTTCCCGCGCGACGCAGTCCAGCGAGTCGGTCAGGATGGTCGGCTGATAGCCCAA
Organism: Clostridiales bacterium; assembly: GCA_012517815.1. Classification (GTDB taxonomy): domain Bacteria; phylum Bacillota; class Clostridia; order Christensenellales; family Aristaeellaceae; genus CAXXOK01. The sequence continues at coordinate 28,361 of JAAYUF010000059.1, read as the reverse complement.
CTCCCGTGCGGCGTTCGCCGCAGCCAGGCACAGTTCGCGCACGCTTCCCGTGACCACGGCTGTCGCGTTGCTCAGCTGCTTGGGCGTTTCCAGCTCCAACAGCTGCCGCATCTCATCGGTCAGGGGCAGGCGATACTTGTCGGCAATCCGCGTCGCGTCCTCCACGGTGCTGCTGTCCGGGTACGCGGGTCCGGAGGCGATCATATCCAGCGGATCGCCGATGATATCGGACAGTACGATGGAAAACACGCTCGCGGGTTCGCAGTGACGGGCAAACCGCCCGCCTTTCACCTTGGAAAAACGCTTGCGGATCGTGTTCATCTCCACGATGCCCGCGCCGCAGGCCAGCAGGTGTTCCGTGATCCGGGAAGACTGCTCGGGTTTGATCAGCGGGGATTCAAACAGCGCCGAACCGCCGCCGGAGATCAGCAACAGCACGGTATCCCCGGGAGAAAGCGCGGCGGTCGCCTCCAGCACCGCTTCGGTGGCCGCGAACGAGGCGCTGTCGGGTACCGGGTGTCCCGCCTCAAAGATGGTGATCCCTTCCAGAGGGCCCATCGAGTGTCCATACTTGGTAATCACAAATCCGCTGTCGATGCGCGCGCCCATCGCCTGTTTCGCCGCGTTGGCCATGGACCACGCAGCCTTGCCGACGGCGACCAGCATCACCCGGCCGCCGGGGAAAGTTTTCCCCTGCAACGCCCGATAGACGGCTGCGTCTGGCTGCACGGCGATGATCGCCTTGCCGACGATGTAGTCGCAATCCTCCCGTAAACTCATTTCCGTCACTCCAACAAATCAATATCCGGTAAAAATTGCAGAAACAACGCATTCGGCGCATGAAAAAGGGCGGACTGTGCTTGCAAACAGTCCGCCCACGAGGCTCAGTGCAGGAACAGCGATACCACGAACACCCCGACGATGGAAGCGATACCGACCACCAGCGTGCCCAGAGTCTGCGTTTTGTAACCGTCCTGCGGCGTCATGCCGCCAAAGTTGGTGACCACCCAGAAGTAGGAATCGTTCGCGTGGGAGACCGTCATGGCGCCGGCGCCGATGGCGATTACCGTCAGGGAAGCGAGCGCGGGGCTGCCAAGACCCAACAGTGGCAGCATGGGAGCCACGATACCGGCCGTCGTGGTAATGGCCACCGTGGAGGAACCCTGCGCGGACTTCAGGATCGCCGCCAGCACGAACGGGAAGAAGATGCCAACCGTTTCGAATACGGCCGCGTTGGTCTTGATGTAGTTGACCAGATCGGACGAGGCAATCACTTTGCCCAGCACGCCGCCGGCAGCGGTGATAAACAGGATGGGACCGACGGTCTTGAGGGTATCGTTGGTCAGTTCGTAGAAATCCTTGCCCTTGCCGGCCACAAACAGGCTGACGATGGCAACGATCGCGCCCACCGCCAGAGCGATGATCGGGGTGCCGAGGAAGGCGAGCAGGGGGATGGTCACCTTGGCCATCGCGAAGGCGGAAGCCAGCGCCATCAGCAGGATCGGCACGATGATGGGGGCGAACGCCAGCCAGCCGTTAGGCAGTTTGCCGTATTCGGCCACAAGCTGCTCATAGGTCTTGACCTGATCGTTCTCTTCCTTGTCCTCGCTGGACTTGACCTTTTTACCGATCAGCATGGCGAAGAAGTAGCTCGCGATCAGCGCCGGGATGGAAACCAGCGCGCCCAGCGCGATTACCAGCAGCAGGCTGTCGCCGACGCCCAGAGTTCCGGCCGCGGCGATGGGGCCCGGCGTGGGGGGAATAAAGCAGTGGCTGATGTACAGGCCCAGGGACAGCGCCACGGTCATGGCGACGCTGCTGGTGCCGGTCCGCTTCACCATGGCTTTGCGGATGGGGTTCAGGATAACGAAGCCGCTGTCGCAGAACACGGGAACGGAGACGATCCAGCCCATGAGCTCGATGGCCAGTTCGGGATGCTTTTTACCCACCAGGCGAACCACGCTGTCCGCCATTTTCAGGGCGGCGCCGGTGCGCTCCAGCAGCGTTCCGACCAGGGCGCCGAAGATGATGACAATACCGATGCTGCTGAACGTTCCGCTAAAGCCCGCGCCGATCACGTCCGCGATGCCCGAAACGGCGTTGCCGTTCGCGTCGGTGTACTTGTACAGCGGAATGCCCGCGATTAATCCGAACAGAAGCGCGATGCCCATAATGGAAAGGAACGGATGGATTTTGAATTTGCTGATGGCAACGATCATCAGCACGATCGCCAGAATGAATACGATGATAAGACCAATTCCTGTCATACCCTGTGCCCCCTTATGCAATTTGATTGGACATGCCTGTTCCAATTATTATAGCCAAACAGCCCGTGAACGCCATGGTATGCGAGCTGAAAAATACATTTAATTTATAGTACGCGTAACAGTCACACGTCGTCGTGCGCGTCGTTATCCGAATCAAGGCGCAGTTTCTCGGCGATATCACGGTAAAAATGAATGGCGTTGTAATACAGCGAGGAGAAACGGATGCTGCGGGGATCGTAGCCGGTTTTTTCGCAGAGCTGCTTTAGCCGGTACTGCAACGTGTTCTTGTGGATGTACAGGTGCTGGGCGGCCTCGGTGATGGAACCCTCGCAGGCGTAATACGTATCCAGCAGGACGATCCATTTGCCGACTTCCTCCATGGGACAGTTGCGAAAAATGCGCCGCACATATTCCAGCTTGATCAGGTCCGGTATCTCCCCGGAGAAGATTTCCATATTGATGCTGTCATAGAGGCGCACATCCTTGCCGGGCGAGCGCAGGCAGGTGCGCAACGCTTTTTGTGCGTGCTGGTAGGCCGTGTTGATGAAGGTAAAGCTTTCCACCTCGTCGTCGATGCCCACGCAGACGGCCAGCGATACGTCCTGTTCGATGCTCTCCTTCACCAGGCGCGCGATGGAGAGCATGCGCTCGTCGCTATCGCGGCGCAGACAGCAAACCAGCGCGCTGCCGGATTTGAACACGATGGCGTCGCCAAGCGCGCTGAGCTGTTTGCGCACGCTGCCCTCCGCCGCGTCGATGCTGCGTTGCAGGGCTACGGTCACGGCCGCGCCGCGGTGAATGATGCTCACCAGCATCACGCGCCGCGGCACGGTGATATCAATGCCGATTTGCCGACCGTTTTCCACCATCTGCCGGTTGATCTCCCGCGGGGAACCGTGTATCCAGTCGTTGAGGAACCGGGTGCGGATGCGCTGATCGACGTCGACTTCCTGCCGCACCGCGATATCCATCAGCAGGATTTCCGTCATTTTTTTTATAATCTGGCCGTATTTGCCAACGGCGGACTCCGGCCCCGTGATTCCGATGACGCCGATGATGTCGTTTTGAAACTGCAGGGGCAGATTGACCCCGGGCTTTGCGCCGGTGTATTCTTCGTCACCGTGGATGGTCAGGCATTCCAGACGCTCGTCCACCACGCGCTTTGCGCCGGCGTGAAAGGTGCCGATGCGGCTCGCGTCGGTGCTGGCGATGATGGTGCCCTGCTGGTCCATCATGTTGACCTGCTCGCCGATGACGGCGCTGACTTCGTAGACGATTTGCATGCAACTGCGTTTGGGAAACTTCATGGCAACCTCCGGCGGGTCAAACGGCGGTGGGATTCACGAGGGTCCTTGTTGCGCCCTGCAAGCATGATACCATACCGCGGCGAAAATGAGAAGCGACTCGTGCACCCGCGAGCGGGCGGAGTCCGGAGCAGATAACCGGCGATGATGACCGATAGCCCCGTGCATGCCGGCTTTGCATGGACGCGCAGACCTCCTTGACCGCATCGGGCCATGCAACCTACCCGCGCCGCGTCGTCCGCGCGCTGAAAAACCGCGGTTTTCGCCCGTCACGCCCGTCCGATCGGGCCGGATCGACACCACATGCGACATCCTCCAGAAACGGTGGTTTTTTGCCGTTTTTTTCGTTGACAGGGCTGGAAATGGCTGATAAAATCTCAGGGTTTCCCGCCGCGAAAAATGATGGAAAGGTTAGGAAGCCTGCCGTTATGCAAATACTTCGGCCCAAACTGTTGCATACCATGAAACACTACACCCGGGAGCAGTTTGTCAGGGACCTGATAGCCGGCGTCATCGTCGCGATCATCGCCCTGCCGCTGTCCATTGCGCTTGCGCTTGCATCCGGGGTCAAGCCCGAACAGGGGATCTATACCGCGATTTTCGCCGGGTTCGCAATATCGCTGCTGGGCGGCAGTCGGGTGCAAATCGCGGGTCCCACGGCCGCCTTTGCCACCATCGTCGCGGGGATTGTCGCCAAAAGCGGGATGGACGGCCTCATGATCGCCACCCTGATGGCGGGCCTGATGCTGGTGCTGATGGGCGTCTTTCGGCTGGGTTCGCTGATTCGATTCATTCCGTTTACCGTTACCATCGGGTTTACGGCGGGCATCGCGGTGAGCATTTTCATCGGCCAACTGAAGGATTTTCTGGGCATGTCCTACCCTGTGGGGTCTAGTACCGTGGAAACGCTGGATAAGGTCCATGCGCTGACGCAAAGCTTTGCGACGCTGAACCCCCAGGCGTTGCTGGTAGGCGCGGCGGCCCTGCTGGTGCTGATCCTGTGGCCCAAAGTCAGCAAGCGCGTACCCGCCTCGCTCATCGCGGTGCTGGCGGGGGTTTTGCTGGTTCGCGGGCTGGGCCTGCGCGTGAACACGATCGGCGATCTGTACGACATTGCCGGAGGCTTTCCTGCGTTTCATCTTCCGGAGCTCAGCTTCGGGCGCGTTTCGGCCCTGTTCCCGGACGCGATCACCATCGCGCTGCTGGCGGCGATAGAATCCCTGCTCAGCTGCGTGGTTGCGGACGGGATGATCAACAGCCGCCACAACTCCGATATGGAATTGGTCGCGCAGGGATTGGGCAACATCGCTTCGGTCGCCTTTGGCGGCATCCCCGCGACCGGCGCCATCGCGCGCACGGCCGCCAATGTGAAAAACGGCGGGCGCACCCCGGTGGCCGGGATGGTGCACGCGCTGGTTCTGCTGGGGGTGCTGCTGGCGCTGATGCCGTACGCCGCGCTCATCCCTATGCCGGTGATCTCGGCGATCCTGTTCGTGGTGGCCTACAACATGAGCGGCTGGCGCACGTTTGCCAAAGTGTGCAAAACCGCGCCTAAAAGCGATATGCTGGTCATGGTAACCACCTTTGTGCTTACTGTGGCGTTTGACCTCGTGGTAGCCATCGGGGTTGGCATGGCGCTGGTATGTATCCTGTTTGTCAAGCGCATGACCGAGGAAACGGCCGTGCGCGCGTGGCTGGACGCCGATCAGATGGATACGGACGCCGGGATGGACGTGCCGCCGCATACGCGCGTGTTTGAACTGGAGGGACCGCTGTTCTTCGGCGTTGCGGATAAACTGACCCGCAACCTGTATATCAACGATTGCAAGTGCATGATTCTGCGCATGCGCTCGGTGAATTCCATCGACGTGACCGCGCTTAACGCGCTGGAACAGATTGTCGCAGGCTGCCACAAGCACGGGATTACCATGATCCTGTCCCACCTGAACGCGCAGCCGGAAGCCATGCTCACCAAGGCGGGCTTCTTGGACAGACTCGGCAGGGAAAACTGCTGCGAACATCTGGATACGGCGCTGCAGCGGGCCAGGGTCGTGGTGGGGGCGTGAAACGCCGGCAGCGGAGCGTGTTTGGAAAATCGATGCGCCAGCCTTCTTCCGGCGGGCTGCGAAGGATTTCCCGGCGGAGATACCGCAGCGGAAACGCCGCGAACCTTCGGGTGGCGATCGGTCTGTTTGATTCGGCCTGCCCCAGGCGGACGATATCGGAACCATGCTTTCCCTGAATGAAATCAGCCCGCGCATCAACCGATGGGCGGGCTTTTGCGATTCTTCTGCCCGACCCTGAATCGGCGGCTTCTCAACAGGCCATGGTTAAGCCGCCCTTTTGGCGGTTGCGTTCCGGCGTCGCCGGCTCCTTTGCGGAGGTTGCTTTCAAATTAATGCGTACTTATCGAAGAATATCCACTGCGGACAGGCGAATACCGAGGCAATTGATCCGATAGAAGCGAACGCGCGGCGCAACGTCTGGCCCGGACTGACCGACCCGGATCGGCAGAGCACGGCAACGCGGGATATTCACGCGGCCGTTTCTCTGCGCTACGATACCCTTGGCGCAGGGCCCAGCGCCTTGTAAGTCTTTATTTTCCATTGCTTTGACTGGCGCTGCGCCGCCGCCGCCGCCCTGTGCGGCGCGGCCCCGGCGGCCGCATGCCGCGCCGGCGCTTATGGACTTCGCCGTAAATTGATACGGATAACTTGCGCTGATCGAGGCAGTGAAAAAATCAGTGAAAATTTTTCGGCGCGAAGTGTAAAATTGGAAGCCAGTGGAAAGTGAACAATTCTAAAATGCTTATCACACAATGGATTAGAATGTACGTACATCATAGCGGACACATGGGGCCGATATATTGACAAAAAGGGACGCAAACAGTATAATCAGTACAAACTTACGCAAAACTATATCAGGAGGTTGAACGGATCATGAAGAAATTACTGGCACTAGTCCTGGCGTTTTCTATGGTGTTCGGACTGATTGCTGTCAACGCAGTCGCCGAAGACAAGATCAAGATCGGCGTTTCCATCTGGAGCTCCACCGACACGTTGGGCAGCGAAGTAAAAAGAATCCTTGATTCGGCTGCGGAAACGCTGGGTGTGGACGTGGTCTACGTCGATCAGGCGCACGTCTCCGAGCAGGTGACCGCGTCGGCTGAAACGCTGGCCATGGCAGGCTGCGACGGCATGATCATCTGCAACTCCTCGTCCGCCGAGATGGCGAGCGTCATCAACACCTGCACCGATAACAAGATGTATCTGGCACAGTTCTTCCGCGTGATCAACGCCGAAGCCAACCCGACCGAATACGAGATGGCCAAGACCAGCCCGTACTATGTCGGCACGGTGCACGAGTCCGAACCCGACAACGGCAAGCGTCTTGTGCAGATCGTCTGCGAAAAGGGCGCCCGCAAGATCGGCCTGATGGGCTGGGAGCCGGGCGACGCGACGTTCCTGGGCCGTTGGGAAGGCTACAAAGCCGGCATCGAAGCCTGGAACGCCGAGCATCCGTCCGATCAGGCGACCCTGCTTGAGCCGCAGTACGGCAGAACCACCTCCGATACCGGCCGCGCGACGGCGGAAGCCATCATCGCCGCGAACCCGGACATCGACGCCCTGATCGTCGCCGGCGGCGGCGGTGATCCGCTGGTTGGCGCGATCGCGGCCATCGAGGGCCTCGGCCTCACCGGCAAGATTCAGGTGGTATCCACCGACTTCCTGCCCGACCTGGGCGAGAAGCTCAAGGCCGGCGCGATGAGCGCGGAGTCCGGCGGCCACTACGCGGATCCGTTCTTCGCCTTCATGCTGGTGTACAACGCGATTCGCGGCAACTATCCCACCTCCACCGACGGGTTCTATGAAGTCATCTTCCCGTACATGTTCGTCGCCTCGCCCGAGGATTACGAAGCGTACGCCAAGTACTTCACCGGCACCGAACTGCCGTACTATCCCGACGAGATCAAGGCGATGGCGGACTACACCATCGACCAGCTCAAGGAAGCCTGCGCCGCGCTGTCCGTTTCGGACGTGGTGGCGCGCCACGCCAAGTAAGGCGTAAACCCGCGCAAGCGAAGGCTTGGGCAATGGGGCTGTTCCCCTGGAACAGCCCCATCTTTTGATCGTTGTCGCAGACAGGCGCTAAGGAGGAATACCTATGGATTGGGCCGCCCGTTTTCAGAAGCTGAAAACCAATCGGGTGATCGGGCGTTTTTACGGGCTGGGGCTGCTGGTGGTCATGGCAGCGTTTTTCTTTGCCATCTTCAAAGTTCTCACGCCGAACAACTTCGGTAGCCCCGAGAACCTTTTCTTTTATCTCCAATCGTCCATCATCTACTCCGTAGGCGCCTGCGGGCTTTACTTCATCGTGGTCATGGGGCTGTTCGACTTCTCCATCGGCGCCAACGTGGTGCTTTCGTCCATCGTGGGGGTCGTCTTTTCCAAGAGCTTCGGGTACGCCGGGCTGGTGCTGGGCTGCATCCTGTGCGGCGCGCTGATCGGTTTCCTCAACGGCTTTCTGTATATCAAGCTCAATATCCCTTCCATGATCGTCACCGTGGGGCTGATGCTCATCTATGAATCCGCAGCGTATTACGTGGCCGGCGGTGTCAAACAGATGCTCGACCCTTCTTTGCAGATGTTCGGCCGGTCGCCGGGGAACATACTGCTTTCTTTTGCCGCGTTTTTCCTGACCAACTTCATCATCAAGCATACGCGCATCGGAACCTATTGCTACGCCATCGGCAGCAATGAATATACCGCCAAGAACATGGGCATCCGCGTGGATCGCCAGAAGCTGATCGGCTTTGTGCTTTGCCATGTGTTTGTGGGCATCATGGCGGTGCTGTCCGTCAGCTACGGCACCTCGATGACCGCCACCACCGGCATGGCCTCCATGATCCGCAACTTCACGCCGCTGATGGGCACGTTCTTCGGCCTGACCTTCCGCAAATACGGCACGGCCGTGCCCGCCATCATCATCGGGGAGTTCATCATCGCCATTATCTTTAACGGCTTCGTAGCGCTCGGCGCGCCCACGACCGTGCAAAACATCGTGACCGGCGCCGCGCTCTTGGCGATCGTCGCGTTTACGGCGCGCCCGCAAAAGGGCGCCATCGCTAAATAAAGGAGGCGAGACCATGGCCCAGCCCATTCTGATCGCGGAAAACGTCGACAAGTCCTTTGGGATTACGCATGCCGTGAAACACGTCTCCCTCCAGTTTGAACGCGGGGAAATCCGCGGGCTGATCGGCGAAAACGGCTCCGGGAAGTCCACCTTTTGCTCGATGCTGTGCGGCATTTACCATTCCGACGGCGGCCGGTTCATGCTCAACGGCAAGGAGATACGCGCGCACAATCAGGTGGACGCAAACCGCGCGGGCGTATCCATCATCGTGCAGGAGATGGGAACCCTGTCGGGCCTCACGGTTGCGGAGAACATTTTTCTGGGCAACGAGGATCGGTTTATCCGCTTGGGCGTGAAAAACACGCCGGCGATGAACCGCGAAGCCCAGCGTTTGCTGGACGAGTACGGCTTCGGGCACATCAAGGCGTCGCTGATGATCGACCATTTCCACTTCGAGGACCGCAAGCTGGTGGAAATCGTCAAGGCCACCTACTTTAAGCCTCAGGTGCTGATTGTGGATGAAACGACGACCGCGCTGAGCCAGTACGGCCGTGACGAGCTTTACAAGATCATGAACGCGACCCGGGCGGACAACCGCACCGTAATCTTCATTTCCCACGACCTTAACGAGGTGTTGCAGCACACCGACCATATCTCGGTCCTGCGCGACGGGGAACTGATCGATACCATCCCAAGCCAAAGCGCGACGGAGGACGAGCTCAAGCGCCTGATGGTCGGCCGGGAACTGGGCAGCCGGTATTACCGCACGGATTATCCCGACGAAACCAAGCCGCTTGACATGGTGCTCAGCGTGCGCGGCGTTTCCGTGCCCGGTCAGTTGCAGGACGTGAGCTTCGATCTGCACCGGGGGGAGATCCTTGGCGTCGGGGGCCTCAGCGAATGCGGCATGCACGAGCTGGGCAAGGCGGTGTTCGGCGCTTCCTACGACCGCAAGGGCAGCGTGACGCTTGCCGACGGCACCGCCATCCGCTCCATCCCCGATGCGATCCGACACTCCATCGGCTACGCGTCCAAGGACCGCGACAACGAATCGATCATCGTCAACGATTCCATCTGCGACAACATCGTGCTGCCATCGGCCAACGATCTTGCCGAGAACGGCGTTCTGATGCAAAGGAAGCTCAACCGTTTCGCGGGCGAGCACGCGGACCACATGAGCGTGAAGATGACTGGCATCGGCCAGTTCGTGTCCGACTTGTCCGGCGGCAACAAGCAGAAGGTCGTGGTCGCGCGCTGGCTTGGCAAGGCCTCCGATATTCTGGTGCTGGACAGCCCCACGCGCGGCATCGACGTAAAGGTGAAGGCCGATATCTACTCGCTGATGGCGGAATTGCGGGCGGCGGGCAAATCCATCCTGATGATCTCGGAAGAAATTCAGGAACTCCTGGGGATGTGCGACCGCATCCTGATCATGAAAGACGGAAAGATCAACGCCGAATTCATTCGCAGCCGCGAACTGGGCGAAGAAGATATCATCGCCAAAATGCTGTAAGGAGGGCGGGCCTTTATGAAATCGCAAAACATCGCAGCCGACAGCGAGGCGCGCAGTGCCCGCAACCTTCGCAACGCAAGGGTGCACAATCGGTTGCAGGCGTTTCTGCCGCTGATTGGGCTTCTGATCATCGTGGCCGCCTTCGCGGGGCTGACCGACGGGCAAATCGTCACCATGCGAAGCGTCCGGCTGATATTGAGCCAGGTGTATCCCCTGATGATCGCCAGCACCGGCGTGTTCATGGTGATGACGCTGGGCAGCCTGGACTTTTCTCAGGGATCGATTCTGGGCATCTCCTCCATCGTAATCAGCTGGCTTTCCTTCTACAGCATCCCGCTGGCGATTGTGGGGGGCATCCTTACGGGCGCGGCGATCGGGCTGATGAACGGGTTTTTCCATGTCAGTTTTCGCATCCCCAGCTTCATTGTGACCATCTGCACCATGTACCTGTTCCGCGGGCTGTGCGCCTATCTGACGACCGACGCGCCCGTGGCGGCCATGCCCAGCATCACCGCCCTGAACCAGGACTGGATCAAGCTGGCGATCACGGCCGGGGTGCTGCTGGCGGCGTTTCTGGTGTTCCGGTTCACGCGCATCGGCATCGACCTGAAGGCGATCGGCGCGGGCGAACTGGCGGCCCGCTATTCCGGCGTGCGCACCGATCTGGTGAAAGTGCTGGCCTTTGTGGCGGCGGGCGCGATCACCGGCATCGCGGCGTTTGTGAATGTGGTCAAGGTCGGCTCCATCACCTCGACCGCCGGCAACCAGTTTGAAACGCAGATTCTGATTGCGCTGGTGCTGGGCGGGCTGCCCATCTCCGGTGGCGCCAAGGTACGCTTTTCCAACATCATCATCGGCACGCTGATCTCCCTGATCCTCAACAACGGCCTGGTCATGATCGGGCTGGATACGGCAATGCAGCAGCTGATCAAGGGGGTTATCTTCCTTGCCGTGGTCGCGCTCACCATCGACCGTAAATCGCTGAAGGTGATCAAGTAACGGGCTTATCAGACGTGCGGAAGCTTCCGGCAGGCAGTGCCGATACGGGCGGCAAACAGGCCGCCCGGCGGTGCCAACGGCATGCTCCGCCGAGGCTTTCCGCATACCCTGCCAACGTGCCGCCCGGCACGCTCGATACCGCCCCGCCAACTGTCCGTGACGGGTCGGCGGCCAGCGCCATGCCGGCAAGGCTTACGTTGAAGGCTTCAAAATCAGAATTACGGAGGTTCAATATGCTGAAAGATTATGAGTTTTGGTTTGTGGTAGGCTCCCAGTTCCTCTACGGCCCCGCGGTCTTGGAAACCGTCGCGGCGCGCGCCTCGGAAATGGCCCGGCAGATGAACGACGCCGGTCATCTGCCATGTAAAATCGTCTACAAGGTAACGGCGAAGACCAATCAGGAAATCACCGAGATCGTCCGTGAGGCGAACTATGACGACCGCTGCGCCGGGCTGATTACCTGGTGCCATACGTTCTCGCCCAGCAAGATGTGGATCAACGGCCTTGCGGCGCTGCGGAAACCATACTGTCATCTGGCCACGCAGTACGGCGAGGCGATCCCCAACGAAGACATCGACATGGATTTCATGAACCTGAACCAGTCGGCGCACGGCGACCGGGAGCACGGCTTTATCGCCGCCCGGCTTCGCATGCCGCGCAACGTCATCGCCGGGCACTGGAAGGAGGAGACCCTCCAAAAGCGGCTGGGCGAATGGATGCGCGCCGCCGTGGGCGTCGCCTTCTCCCGAAACCTCAAGGTAATGCGCTTTGGCGATAACATGCGCGAAGTGGCGGTTACCGAAGGCGACAAGGTCGAGGCGCAGATCAAGCTGGGCTGGCAGGTGAACACCTGGCCGGTCGGCACGCTGGTCGAGGTGATGGATCAGGTGACCGAGGCGGAGATTGACGCGCAGATGGACGCGTACCGTTCGCGCTACACCATGCCGGCCGACCATCTGGACTCCGTACGCTACCAGGCGCGGGAGGAGATCGCGATTCGCCGCATGATGGACGGCGAAGGCTGCCAGGCGTTCACCAATACCTTTCAGGATTTGTACGGCATGCGGCAGTTGCCCGGCCTGGCCTCGCAGGACCTGATGGCCAACGGATACGGATACGGCGGTGAGGGAGACTGGAAGGTGTCCGCCATGACCGCCATCCTCAAGGCAATGGGCGAGGGTAAATACGGCGGAACGGCCTTCATGGAGGATTACACCTACCACATGGTTCAGGGGGAAGCGTTCAGCCTGGGCGCCCATATGCTGGAGGTCTGCCCCTCGCTGGCGGCGGACAGGCCGCGCATCGAAGTGCACCCGCTGGGCATCGGCGACCGTGAGGCGCCGGCGCGCCTGGTGTTCGAAGGCCATCCCGGAAAGGCGATCGTGGTCAGCCTGGTGGATATGGGCGGGCGCATGCGGCTGATCTGTCAGGACATCGAATGCATCCCGCCGGCCATGTCCATGCCCAACCTCCCGGTCGCGCGTGTGATGTGGCGGCCGGAACCCAGCCTCGCCACCGGCATCGAATGCTGGATCACCGCGGGCGGCGCGCACCACACCGTGCTCTCCTACGATGTGACGGCCGAACAAATGCGCCAGTGGGCCGCGATGATGGAGATCGAGTACGTCCACATCGGCCGGGAAACCACCCCGGAAGCGCTGGAGGAGGAACTGTTCCTCAAGGACCTGGCCTGGAAATTGCGCTAAATCCATTGGGAAAGCGGGTTCCGGCGAAGGCGTCTCTGTGAATGGAAGCAGAACATCCGTTTGTGTTCTGGGTGAACCGCGCGGACCCTTTCAGCCACAACCGCCCGTGCAGACGACTGCGCGGGCGGTTGCCGTACAGGCGATGCCAGGCAATCGGCAACCGGCCGCCAAGTCCCGAGAGCCGCATTCGTTCCGCCGATCGCCGCCATGATTGGGCATCCTTCCGTCCCCAACGAGCATCACCTTTCCGTTGCGCTTCGTGAGGGCGCAGGGGGTAACCATTAAAAATTCCATTGGCTTTGGCTGGTCCCCCGAGCACGGTCGGTAACCCGCTGTTTCGGCTGGCGGCAAAGAACCGCGAAACGGAAACGTCGGTCGCCGGCCGCCCCGCGACTGCGATGGGGCCGCGTTCGGCCGGAGCGGCGCAGGCGCATGAAGGAAACGCTGCTCTCAGGGCGAAGGGCCGCCGCCGTGGAACGGTCGCTGGTAACGGCTGTGCGATTGCCCGATTTGTGGGATTGTGACAATCGGACGTTCATGATATACTGCTGTCAGGCAAAGCGCCCGGCGCGCGATACCCTGCGCTGCCCTCGATCGGGGCAGACCTTCCGGGCGGCTCCAAACCCCCTTCGCCGTTCCCCTCTGTTGATCGAGCAAAGGATGAGATGTGCGTGGAACTGCAAACCAGCCTGATTGTAATCCTGTTGACGGCAGCGGTCGCCGGCGGCGTGCTTTGGGCTGCGCATGCGGCAGAAAAGCGCCGTCTGCTTGCCTTGCAGAAAGCCTGCGACATTCGCGGCTGGCGGTGCCGGATCATCCGGGAGCGGCTGAAGAAGGCGTTTGAGGTCAACGCGGACGGCTGGCGGCTGGAAACCGGCTCGCAGGCCGCCGACCCCGGCTCGCAGAGCGGCGCGGCGGATGTGGTTCGCTACACGGTATGGGAAAGCGCGCCTGTCGGCCGCGATACCGGCTTGCACCTGCGGTTTGGCACGCTGCCGGGCGGTAACAGCTGGAAGCCGGACCGGCTTGATCCTCCAAACGCCTATGGGAACCTGTTGAGCCCCTCGGGGATTGCTGCCGCGCTGCGGCTGCAACCTTTGCCCGGGGGCCGTTTTCTGTTCGCGCTGGAATCGGACGGGGACGAGGAAACCTGGCGTCAGGCGCTGAGCGAAAGCCTTGCCGGCTGGCCGGATGGCTTGCCCCTGAACGGCAAGATGGAGGGGGGCATACTCCGGTTGTCCGTCACGGGGAAGCGGCTGGATCAGCCGGAAGAATTTGAACCGATCATCCACCTTGGGGAAGCGCTGATCCGTCGGATGGGCGCAGTTGAGTTTCAGCAACCGACGTAAGAAAGGAAGGACTGCCATGAAACGGATCGTCTGTCTGCTTGTCGCCTTACTGCTGAGCCTGACGCTGTGCACGGCCGTTGCGGCTGCCGCCGATGCCACGGTACCGGCGGAACTGCCTGAGGATCTTGGCGGGAAAACCCTGTACGGGTATCTGATGGACCTGAAGAGCAACTACCTGCCCACAAAGGTTTTTCAGGACGCGGCCCGCTATACGGAACAGGACCGCTCAAACGCCCGAGCGGCCGCCGCGCTGGTGATCTCCGCAACGACCGATCAAATGAACGCGGCGGGGAAACCGGATCAGTATATGCTGTACCTGAGGGCATACGCCCGCGACCTGCTGTTTCAGGATGCCGGGGACGCGGTCACGCGGCAGGAAGCCCTCGCGGATTACCGGCAGACCGTGGAACTGGGCGGCGCTTACGCTCAGGCGGATTTCGACCGGCTGGCGGCCCTGGAGGTGCCCGCCGCGCCCTTGCAATGGCAAGTGCCGCAACTGCTCACTTTGGCGGAGATGGGCGAGATTTTGGGCCACTCCGCGCAAGACCTGACGCTGGTGAACACACCCTACCAAACTTCGGACGGGAGCCGGCTGGGCGCGGGGTATCGCCTGCAAGGCGCGGAGCAACCTGCCGAGGCGACCATTTTCATTCTGGCGGATCCGCAGGGCGGGAAGGATCGAACGGATGTGCTGAAATCCTTCGCGTTTTTATCCGACCCCAAAACGCTTGACGGGATCGGGGACGAGGCGATGCTGCTTCCGCTGCGGAACATGGGGGTGCAACCGCAGCGCTACTGGGCAGTCGTCGCCCGAAAGGATCAGCTGGTGTTGCAGGTATGGGTGCCGGATGCGGCATGGGGGAGCCCGGCCGGTGACGCCGGTGCGGCGGATATCGCGCAGGCCGTTGCGGGAAAGGTGCTTGCCAACCTGTACGACAGCGGGCGCGCGTTTCCCGACGCTGCGGGGGAGGTCATCACACCCTGCGATCTGGCGATTGCGCTTGATCCCGGAACACCGGATTCACCGGTGCCGGACAGCATGCCCGCCGACCTGGGCGGCAAAACCGAGTACGGATATCTGGTGGACCTGCGGCAGCGGTACCTGCCGGCGCAGGTGTTTACCGACCCGAAGCACACCGATGCGGAACGCAATGATGCCCGGAGGGCTGTTCGGCTGATCGTGGAAAACCTGAACCGCCGGATGGACCTGTACGGTCAAAACCCCTACGAATTGGAGATTCGCGCCGCCTGCTACGCCCAGGCCTATGCGGATACCGGTGACGTCCGCTTCTGGCGGCTGGCGGTAAACGACGGGAAACAGGCGATGCGCAAAGGGTACATACCGGCCAAAGCCGGGTACGACGCGTTGGTCACGCCATACCTTGCGCCCATGGCGGGAATCCGAACGGGGGATGAAGGCAAGTATGTGGCCGCGCTCCAAACCTGGCTGGCACAGGCCGGATACCTGACCGGACCTGCCGCGCAGCGCTTCGACGATGAAACCGGTCTGGCGGTGAAAGCCTTTCAGGCGGCCAACAGCCTGACGTCGGACGGAGTTGTCGATCTGGCGTTCCTGCTCGCGCTGTACGCGCAGGTGGACGACGCGGGCAACGGATTGCCGGCCTACTGACGGTGAATAGTTTCATAGCAAGCACGCCCCAATCTCACGGCGATTTATCCTTTGGCATTGTCGCGAAAGCTGGACGCAGTCCCGTTACGCCTCCGCATCCGCTCCGCGCCACAGCGAAAAATCACTCGTAAGCCCCGATGCATTCATGAAATCGGATTTAGCACACCGGATGCGTTAACCTTTTCTGAAACCTGCGGCAGGCCAACTGCCCGAACCACTTGAACGATCAGCAGGTACCTCTGCAAAAGGCTGAGCCCGCGATGATGTGCGGGCTCAGCCTGTCCAGGAAGCTCCGCCGTGGCGCAGGCGGGTCCGGCGCGAAACCGTTGCGGGCTTTGGGTGAAGCTTCAAAGCCCTTAGCCCAGGCAGGTTGCCAAACCGAGCGAACCGCCCTGAGGGGCAGGAGGCGAGCGGCTCACGCACGGCGGGCGCACCTTGACGGTCTGCGTATCCATTTCCGTTAAGAAATCCGACGGTTGATCACTCCTGCGCGGGAGAAGAGCGCATCAGCCTGACAAACAGGGCGGCGATCTCAGGATCGAACTGCTTGCCGGCCGACCGTTCAATTTCCTTGAGCGCCTCTTCTTTGGGCAGGGCGTGGCGGTAGACGCGGTCCTCCGTCATGGCGTCGTAGGCGTCGGCCAGCATCAGGATTCGCGCCGGCAGGGGAATGCTGTCGCCGCGCAGGCCGGAGGGATACCCCAGGCCGTCCCACCGTTCGTGGTGGTGCAGGATGAACTGCGCAATGTGCCCGAACTCCGGTGTGGAAAGGGCGATGCGGTAGCCGATCTCGGAATGCCGCTTCATCTGTATCCATTCCTCGGCGTTCAGCTTGCCGGGTTTGTTGAGGATTCGATCGTCGATGCCGACTTTGCCGATATCGTGCAGCATCGACAGCAACTCCAGATCATCCAGCGCCTTCTGATCCAGATGCATCTCAACCCCGATCCTGCGGGTGAGCAAGGTCAGGCGCTTCCCATGCTCCTCGGTTTCCTGACTGCGCGCATACAGCGTGGCCATGATCGACGCCAGCATGGAATTGTGGGAGCTCTTTTGGTTGAGAAGCTTGCGGTGGTTCATGTGCGCTTCGGCCTGGATGATGGTTTGATCGAGGGTGAGGGTGGCGTCGGTTTTGGTGCTGTAACCAAAGGTGACGCTGACCTCATAGGGATGGGAGCGGTTGAGCTGATTGTAACGGTCCACGCTGTTGGCAAGCGTTTTCAGACGTTGCGCGACTTCCGCTTCGCCCGTACGGGGAAGCAGCAGCGTAAACTCGTCCCCTCCGGTACGGGCAAGGATATCCTTCTCCAAACAATGAGTCTGGATAAGGTTAGCCACATCCACGATCAGGCGGTCGCCCTCGGCATAGCCAAACGCGTCGTTGACCATGCGTACGCCGTTGATATCGAACACGACGATGGACAGCGGATAGTTTTCCGGCTTATCCAGATCGTTCTTTTCGTGCTCCAGACGGCCGCGGTTCAGCAGGCCGGTCAGGAAATCATGCTCGTTCATGTAGGTGATCTGGGCTTCGCGCAGCTTCAGCTCCGAGATATCGATCACGATGCCTTCCAGCGCCTCCACGGAGCCGTCCGTACGGAAGATGGCTTGCCCCATCTCCAGCACCCAGCGACGGTCGCCGCCTTTGGTGAGGATTTCGTACTCAAAGCGGAAGCTGCGCTGTTCCTGCACGCACTTCCCAAGTTCATCCCAGATGGGCTGTCGGTACTCCGGCGCGATGAGATCATTGTAGGACAGGTCCCGGTTGTCCAGCAGCGCTTCGGCCGGGTACCCGGTCAGGGTTTCGCAGCCCTGAGAAACGTACGCCATGGTCCATTCCCGGTCGTAGCTGCAACGGTACGCAAGCCCGGGCAGGTGGCTCAGCAGCACTTCCTTGCTCCGTTCGCTTTCGTGCAGCGCCTGTTCGGCCATTTTTTGCTGGGTGATGTCCATCAGGATGCATAGCTGCAGGGGATCGCCGTCCTGGGTTCCATACAGCCGTCCGATGGTCATGTTGACCCAGACCGCTGTGCCGTCCGGACGGATCATCTTCCGTTCGAGCGAATAGCGATCGGTCTGGCGGCGCAGGAAGCGCTGCCGCTCCTCGTCATCCTTTTGCAGGCCGTCGGGATGCGTGATCTCCCGCCAGCTGGTCATCTCCAGTTCCTGCCTGCCGCGGCCGAGAATGGACTCGAACACGGGGTTGACGCTATAGCGGCCGTCGCCGGCTGCACAGGTAACCTTATCGTCGGAACAGATGGAGATGCCGATAGGTGCCTGGTCGAACAAACCGTGATACAGCGCCTCGTCCCGTGCCAGGGCGAGGCTGCGGGTTTTCAGGCGCAGGTGTTCCCGGCTGATCAACAGCAGCGCGAGCGAAACCGCCCACAGACTCAGCACGGCCAGAATATCCGCGATAATGCGGGTAAAAATGCTTTGATACCACTGTGCCATCGGGTAGGAGATGCCCAGCACGGCAATCGGCGTCTCGGCCTGCTCGCTGAACACGGGGGTGAGCGTGGTAATCCACGCGCCACGCAGGTTGCGCACATCGCGGTTGATCGTTTGCCGGCCGGTTTGAAGGGCTGTCAGAACGGCCGCCTTTTCCAGCAGGTAGAGCGCGCCCGGCGATGGATTGGAGCCGGATTGATCCGTCGGGGTCGAATCGGTCAGCAGCGTGGGCTCTCCGTTGCGCATGCCGACCAGGAACATCTGCGCGATATTGCTGTTGGCCTGTACAGCCCGGGTCAGGCTCTGTTTGGCGAAAAGGAACGCATTCTGATGGAACTCGACCGCATCGCTGAGCAGCGCCTGTATATGCTCCGGATGAAGCAACGCGCTGATGGTTCTGCCGGACAGAAGCGCGCTGGAGGCTTCCAGGGTATCGTAGCGGATCCAGGCGAGGCGCAGGTACAACCCGCCGACAATCGCCAGAATCACCAGAACGGACGCGTAAAAAACGCGATGGTGTCGGTATACGACCGTATGATCGACGGGGGATCGGTCCTGCTTTTTTACACCTGATCTCATGGTAGTTGCTCCTTGGCTCTGCCGCTAAAAAGGTTCGAGGGCGAACTGTCCGGGACAACCGCTTTCGACCTGACGATTAGATGGAGTTTTCCAACCAGAGAAAGGGTTGGGGCATCAATGCATCCCAGAAAAGGATGGATGGGTATACTACCATACCGATATAAAAAAGGATGTCCGTACCGATCTGCCGCCTGGTCGGCTGCCATGCAACCCTATGCGGAAACCGATCTTTTTGATTTAATCTTTATTATAATCAAGAAAGCGTCAAACGTCAATCGATTTAAGGATTGTCTGCCGGACCTGATAGCCGTCGGGCGGCGACGGAAACGTTTTCCCGTGCTTCACGGGAGAAAAAGTACGAACCAGCCCGACAGGCCGCAGAACGTCAGGAAGCGATGCCGTGATCGCCCTTTGCGGGCAACGCGTCAATGAGCCCGGCGTGAAAGGCACAACCGTGCACAACAAGGCGTAAACCATGCCCTGAAACCGGGTTAACCTGATTTTCCGCATCGTCCCGGTATCCGTAGGACGCCGTGCTTTCATCCGGCGGCCCACACCGCCCATAACCGTGCATTCGGACATTATCCGCCGTAGGCATTCGGCCGCCGGGGATTGGAAAAACCCCTGCATCCGGCAGATGCAGGGGCTATGATTTGGTGGTCTGTACTGGACTCGAACCAGTGACCCCATCGATGTGAACGATGTGCTCTACCAACTGAGCCAACAGACCGTTTTCATGTCGGTACCGACTCGTCATCGGCGACTTAATTATACTATCACATTCATTTTCGGGTGTCAAGATGAACGTCAGAAAAAATCAGCTGAAAAATGACGGAAAGGAACGCCGAGGTTCGGAGGCTGATCCCGCCGGACGCGCGGGGCCTCAACGCGGCCTGCGCGCACGTATACGGACGGCCACGGGGAGTCGCGCCCGGAAAATGGCCCGCTTCTGCCGACGGAACCCTGCCTGTCGGCCCGGTCGAGCAAGGATGCCCCTGCGACCCGCGGCTGTATGCGCTAGATGGAATAACTCCATTCGGTTTTGGCATCGCACTGGTCCGCCATTTCCTGTAGGGTTATGCCGTCCACATACTGGTTGACCACGTGATACAGCCCCTCCCAGAAGCGAAGGGTATTGCAGGCGTCATGGCGGCGGCACAGGTTGGGGTTGTTCTCCAGACAGGCGACCGGCAGCAACTCGCCCTCGACCGCCCGCAGAATGTCGCCCGCCGTATAGGCCTTCGGGTCCCGCGCGAGCAGATAGCCGCCCTGATTGCCCCGCACGCTGCGGATCAGCCCGGATCGGTTCAGGAGGGTCACAATCTGCTCCAGATATTTGGTGGATATCTCCTGCCGTTGGGAAACCTCCCGAAGCGTAACGGCGTCCACCTGCCGGTGCTGCGCGAGATCAATCATGAACCGCAGCGCATATCGCCCTCTGGAAGAAATTTTCACCTGTGCTCACCTCCAAACCCGATTATACCACGGAATAAGTAGGATCACAAGGCGGAGTGCTACGGCGCGGCGGGCAATTGCGAGCGTCGGCCGCTCCGCGCTCCCCGCCGAGGCTGCCCGACCGGGCCGCAGGCGTCCGCCCTCCCTTGACCCAGGCGCTGGAATGGGATATGATGAACCACAGCGAGAGGAGTGTGGGCGATGAACCTCCTGATCACCGGTTCCGAAGGCTTTATGGGAAAAAACCTTTGCGCGGCGTTATCGCAGCGAGAGGATACCCTCTACCGCATCGACGTGGACGCTACGGACGCGCAACTCCTTTACGCGGCCACGAACGCGGACTTTGTGTTTCATCTGGCGGGGGTCAACCGCCCGAAGGACGACAGCGAGTTCCAGGCCGGCAACGCCGATTTCACAAATATGCTGCTGGGGCTGCTGGAAGCGGGTAAAGCGCCGCCGGTGCTGCTGAGCGGTTCCACGCAGGCGGCGCTGGATAACCCTTACGGGCAGAGCAAGCGGCAGGCGGAGGAGGCGGTGCTCGCGTACCACCGGCGCACCGGCGCGGCGGTGTACCGCTACCGGCTGACCAACGCGTTTGGCAAGTGGAGCCGCCCCAACTACAACAGCGCCGTAGCCACCTTCTGCCATAACATCGCGCGCGGCCTGCCCGTCACGGTCAATGACCCCGCCCGCGTGGTGCGGCTGGTGTATATCGACGATATCGTTGCGGAATTTCTGCGCGCCCTGGACGGGCACGCGACTCAGGGGGAGGAGGGCTTCTGCGCGGCCCTGCCGGAACATGAGATCGAGCTGGGCAGGCTGGTTGGGTTGCTGGAGAGCTTCCGCGACAGCCGCGCCGGCCAGTACCTGCCGGATCAGACCGACCCGCTGGTGCGAAAGCTCTACGCCACCTACCAGAGCTTTCTGCCCCCGGACGAACTGGCCGCCTTCCCGGCCGTGCACGCCGATAGCCGGGGTTCGTTTACGGAACTCCTCCACATGGGCAACTACGGGCAGGTGAGCGTGAACGTGTCCCGGCCCGGCATTCTCAAAGGAGAGCACTGGCATCATAGCAAGCACGAGAAGTTCGTCGTGGTTGCCGGCCGGGGGATCATCCGCCTGCGCGACGCGCGGGGCGGAGCGGTGTACGCCTACCCCGTGGAAGGCGCGCGCCCGGCCGTGGTGGATATCCCGCCCGGGTATACCCACAACATTGAGAACCTTGGCGAAACCGACATGGTCACCCTGATGTGGGCGAGCGAGGCGTTTGACCCAAACCGCCCGGATACCTACCGCCTGCCCGTAACGCCTGAAACGGGGGAGTGAGCGCAACCATGAAGAAACTCAAGTTGATGACCGTGCTGGGCACGCGACCGGAGATCATCCGCCTGTCGGCGGTGATGCGCTGCGCGGACCGTTACTTCGAGCACGTGATGGTCCACACGGGGCAGAACTACGCGCCGGAACTTAACGATATCTTCTTTCGCGATCTGAAGCTGCGCAGCCCCGATCACTATCTGGAAGCCGTCGGGGCCGACCTTGGCGAAACGATGGGGCAGATCATTGCTAAAAGTTATGCCGTCCTGTGCGAAGAAAAGCCGGACGCGCTGCTGATCCTGGGCGACACCAACAGCGCGCTGGCCGCGATTTCCGCCAAACGGCTGAAAATTCCCATTTTCCATATGGAGGCGGGCAACCGCTGCTGGGACTGGAATGTCAGCGAAATGATCAACCGCAAAATCGTCGATCACATCAGCGACATCAACCTGCCCTACACGGAGCACAGCCGTCGCTACCTCCTCAGCGAGGGGATCGACGGCAAAACGGTGTTCGTCACCGGCTCGCCGATGCGCGAAGTGCTCTCCGCCGCCATGCCCGAAATTCGGGCCAGCGACGTGCTGGCGCGCATGGGGTTGGAACCGGGGCGCTACATCCTTGTATCGGCGCACCGCGAGGAGAATATCGATCTGGAGGCCAACTTCCTCTCGCTGATGAACGCCATCAACCGCATGGCGGAAACCTACGGACTGCCGGTGATCTACAGCACGCACCCGCGTTCGATGAAGTTCATCCAGCGCCGCGGCTTCGTGTTTCACCCGCTGGTGCGCAACGTCAAACCTTTGGGCTTCCTGGATTATAACCACCTGCAAATGAACAGCCTTGTGGTGCTCTCCGACAGCGGCACCCTGAGCGAGGAAAGCGCGATGCTCGGCTTCTGCGGCGTGCTGATCCGCACATCCACCGAGCGGCCGGAGGTGCTGGACAAAGGTACCGTGGTCATCGGCGGCATCACGTCAGGCAGCGTGATGCAGGCGGCCGAGCTCGCCATCGCCATGCAGCGAAACGCAGAACCGCGCGCGATGCCCGCGGATTACGCGGACGAGAACGTCAGCGTTAAAGTGATCAAGCTGATCCAGAGCTATACGCCCATCGTCAACCAGACCGTCTGGCTGAAAAGTCCGCTTTCGGCGCCTGAAAACGACGGTTGATGGCAGAATTTTTGCCTTATGACAGGAAATACGTGACAGGTCTGCCATGGTTGGGTATAATAAAACCATTCCAAGTCACCAGGTGATTTGAAGCGATAGTATAGGAGGTAATCAGTGATGAAACACAAAGGATGGATTCGTTTCCTTGGCCTTGTTCTGGCGCTGCTGCTGCCGGTGAGCGCGATGGCCCAGAGCGCCGCCATGGATTTACTGGAACAGGCCAACACCGATGGTAAGGAGATCGTCACGACCATTACGCTTGAACCCGGCGCCATGTTTGCTTCCGACCAGATTGTGGCGGACCTCAGTGCTGCGACGGCCATTCGGCTCAACAAGCTCCCCGGCGGGTACGGCGCGTTCGCGGTCGTCCTCAGCGGCGTGGATGTAATCAGCGCCCAGATGCGGATGCAACCCGACGGGATGTACCTCCAGAGCGAGACGCTGGGCGCAAAGCCCCTGTACGTATCTTGGGAGGATCTCAACAAACTGATGACCGAGGCTATGAAGTCCAGCGGTCAGGGGAATTCCGACCAGTTCGCGCAGGGCTTCATGAACGGTTTCCAGCGCGGGCTGATGACCGGCTCGATGTTCTCCGCGACCGACGCTGAAAAGGAAACGCTGACCGAAGCCGAAATCAAGCAGAAGATGATT
Source organism: Clostridiales bacterium (assembly GCA_012517815.1). GTDB lineage: Bacteria > Bacillota > Clostridia > Christensenellales > Aristaeellaceae > CAXXOK01. The sequence goes on along the minus strand of JAAYUF010000059.1, from coordinate 4,835 downwards.
GAGGCCATGGACGGCGACGACAGCTTCGTCAAGTGGCTGGAGGCCATCGAAAGCAAGAAGGTCGTCACCAAAGGCGAGTACCAGCCCACCGCGGACAGCGACCCCGCCGATACCAAAACCGACCTGACCGTTACCGCGGAAGATATCGCCAACCTCTATGAGACATCCTACATCCAGAAGCAGATTGCGAATCAGCTCAAGGCCAGCGACGCGACCCTGACCGACGAACAGGCCGCCGCCAAAACCGTCGAAACGGTTGCGACCATCAAGGAAGAGGTCCTGAAAACCGGCATGACGATTCCGATGACCATCTACACCAAGGGTGAGGATGAATTCGTCGCGATGCTGATGACCATGAGCGGCACGTTTGAAGACACGAAGGGCACGACGGTCGTCTACGGAACCGACGCGAGCCTGCAGCCCACCGCGACGGAAAGCGCCACGCCCGCCGCGCCGGAAACCGTCAAAATGTCCGCCGACGTGACCCTGTCCAAGAAGACGGCCGACAAGGCCAAGCAGTATACCGCGAAGCTCAACGTGTATAAGAACGATGCGATCACCGCGGATATGAACTTCCTGCTGACCTATGATGATCAGAAGGCTTCCGGGTCCATGACCGTGCTTGACCACGGCAAACAGCAGACGTTCACGATGCTGCTGGCCGCCGACTACACGGATGCCAAGCATACCACGGGCGAGCTGGACATCATCCTCCCCGGCGAATCCGCGAGCAACGCCATTGCCATCGGCTTTGAACAGACGGTTGCCGACAGCACGATCGATACCTCGCTGAGCCTTTCCACGGGCGCGACCCTGGACGCCATCAAGGCGAACCCCGATCAGGCGCGCATGGGCACGCTGAAGGTGAGCACCGTGATTGCGGAAAACAGCGGCCTCTTCTCCAGCCTGAGCGAGGCTACCCCGGCCACTTCCATCGAAATCGCCAAATACAGCGATACGCAGATGCAGGAGTATCTCGCCACGCTGCAGACCAACGCCATGCAGACTTTCTACAAGGTGATGGGCAACCTGCCTCAGAGCGTTTCCAGCGCAATCGGCGGGATGATGGGCAACTGACGCAACCGGCGATGCGACGCCGCGCGGGCGCTCCGGGAAACCGGCGCGCCCGCTTTCTATGCGTATGGGGCTGTCACCCGTTTCCGTATGCAGTGGAGGTTCGTTAACAGAAGCGCATCCTTTGGCCGGCTGCCCCACGCCCTTGCCGGATCAACGTCCGGCGCGCAGGATCACGCGCCCGGTTTCGGCGGGGGTCGGTTACAGGAGCGAACGGCGAAATTGTACGAACCTGATGTCAAATATCGGAAAAGCGCAGGGGAAACGGAAGATTTTGACCTTGACAGGTTCTTCTTTTCGCATACAATGAGTAGCAGAGACCGATGTCAAAGGAGGAACCACAATGGTCAACATTCCTGAGATTACGCTGGGTGTCGTCGCGGTCAGCCGCGACTGTTTTCCGATTCAGCTTTCCCGCGTCCGCCGCGCCGCGCTGGTGCAGGCGTATCAGAAAAAGTACGGTCCAATCGTGGAAGTGGATACGATCATTGAAAACGAGCTGAACGTGGAACCCGCCCTGAAGGAACTCCGCGCGCAGGGCGTCAACGCCCTGCTGGTGTACCTTGGCAATTTCGGCCCGGAAGGCCCCGAGACGATCCTGGCCCAACAGTTTGGCGGACCGGTCATGTTCGCGGCGGCTGCCGAAGAAACCAAGGAAACCGTGCGCAGCGACCGCGGCGACGCGTACTGCGGCATGCTCAACGCCAGCTACAACATCGGCCTGCGCGGGCTGAAAAACGTGTACCTGCCGGAGTACCCCGTCGGAGATGCCCCGGAAATCGCCGACAAGCTGAACGATTTCTGCGCCATCGCCCGCGTGGTGCTGGGCGTGCGCGGGCTCAAAGCGATCACCTTCGGCCCCCGCCCGTATGATTTCCTGGCCTGCAACGCCCCCATCAAGCCGCTGTACGACCTGGGCGTGGTTAACGTGCAGGAGAACAGCGAGCTGGATCTCTTCGCGGCCTTCAAGGCGCACGCGGAGGACAAGCGCATTCCGGAGATCATCCGGGATATGGAAAGCGAACTGGGCGCGGGCAATAAGATGCCCGGCATCCTGCCCAGGCTGGCGCAGTACGAGGCGACGTTGCAGGATTGGGTGGAACAGAACCTCGGCGCGGCGAGATACGCCTTCATGGCCAACAAGTGCTGGCCGGCATTCCAGACCGAGTTCGGCTTCGTGCCCTGCTATGTCAACAGCCGCTTTGCCAGCCGGCTGATGCCCATCAGCTGCGAGGTCGACATCTATGGCGGCCTGAGCGAGTACATGGTCGCCTGCGCCACGCAGACGCCGCCCACCATCCTGGACATCAACAACACCGTGCCCGCGGACCTGTACGCGGAAGCCATCCGCGGCAAGTATGCCTATACGCTCCACGACACGTTCATGGGCTTCCACTGCGGCAATACCCCGGCCTGCCACCTGCAAAAGCCGGAAATGAAGTATCAGCTGATCATGAAGCGGGCACTGGAGCCGGATACCGAACCCAACATCACCCGCGGCACGCTGGAAGGCGACATGAAGCCCGGCGATATCACGTTCTTCCGGCTGCAGGGCGCCAGCGACGCGACGCTGCACAGCTACATCGCACAGGGCGAGATACTGCCCGTGCCCACGGGCTCTTTCGGCGGCATCGGCGTGTTTGCGATTCCGGAGATGGCGCGCTTCTACCGCCATGTGCTGGTGGAGAAGCGTTACCCGCACCACGGCGCGGTCGCCTTTGGCAAAGCGGGCAAGGTGCTCTTCGAGGCGCTGAAGATGCTTGGCGTTGCGGATATCGATTACAACCATCCCGCCGGCGTCCTGTACCCGAAGGAGAACCCGTTTGCCTGATTCGAAGACCAACGCACGGTGTACGGAGGCGCGAAAGCGCCTCCGTTTTTGTATGCATGCCGTACTGGAAAGAGAAAGCAAACCGGCGAAAGCGCAGCCTCCGCACACCCGCGGGGGGCTGTCCGTTCCTTGACGCGCATGGAGGCCACGGAACGCAGCTTCCGCACACTCGCGGGGGGGGGGTCCGGGATATGAATGGGAGGCATTCTTTGCCGCGCAGCGATGAACTCGCGCACTTCCCGTTCAGCCAAGCCTCGTCAGGAATCTGTGAAAGCAGACGGCGGCCGGAAAAGCCGGTGAAACCCTGTTTACAGGCACCGGTTCGAACCATACCCTGTGAACCGGCGTATCCGTCCCAGCTTAGCAAATCGAATGCGTGGATGGCGGCGAATATCCATCGAAAGCTGCCTGCGGGACATTCGCCCACGGACGCGGATGCTTCCGCCACAACGCTCCACCCGGAGCGGCGTTTTTCGCAGAAAAACACAGCGCAACAGCCTTTGCATGGGCTTGCCTGGGGTTTAGCCCCACCATGCCGTCACGCGCGATTCCGAGGCATCACAAACGGGCTGCCCTGATGCCGACAGCCCGTTTGCATGGCGCCATGGCCTAGTCGCCAAGGTTGATGCCAATGTTGCGCGCCGTCTGGATCATGGTATCGTCCCTGGGCACCGGCTTGGGCACGCCCGCGATGTCGCCCAGGCGGTTGTGGATGATCTGGTTGCCGCTGAGCGCCACGGTAACGCCGTACACCTCGTCGCGGATGAGCTCCGCCGCGTGCACGCCAAACTGGGTTGCGAGGATGCGGTCGTACGCGCTGGGACTGCCGCCGCGCTGGATGTGCCCGGGTACGACATGCCGCGCTTCCACGCCTACCATCTCCTGCAACTGCGCCGCGATGCGCTTGCTGATGCAGTCGTAGGGGAGGGAGGCGCGGTAGGCTTCGCGTTCCTTCTTCTTCATCTTGGCTTCCTCGGCACTCAGGGCGCCCTCGGCCACCGCGATGATGGAGAACGCTTTCTTGCTCTTGGCGCGCGTTTCGACCGTTTCCGCCACGCGCTTGATATCGTAGGGGATCTCCGGGATGAGGATAACGTCCGCTCCGCCGGCGATGCCGGAGAACAGGGTCAGCCAGCCGACCTTGTTGCCCATGATTTCAATCACCATGCAGCGGCCGTGGCTGGTCGCAGTCGTATGGATGCGATCGATCACCTCGGTCGCGATGTCCATGGCGGTATGAAAGCCAAAAGTATAATCGGTTCCGTACAGGTCGTTGTCGATCGTCTTGGGCAGGCCGATCACGTTGAGGCCTTCCTGCGCTAGGAGGTTCGCGGTCTTGTGCGTGCCGTTGCCGCCCAGCGTCACCAGACAATCCAGCTTCATGTCGCGGTATGTCTTCTTCATGGCGGCCACCTTGTCGATGCCGGTGTTCTCGTCGACCACCTGCATGTACCGAAACGGCGTGCGGCTGGTGCCCAGAATGGTGCCGCCCAGGGTCAGGATGCCGGAAAACTGCTTCTTGCTCATTTCCTGGCATTCGCCGTCGATCAGCCCGCCGTAACCGTTCCGGATGCCGATGATTTCGGCGTCAAAAAGCTCGTAGGCCGAGCGCGCCACGCCCCGGATCGCGGCGTTCAGGCCGGGGCAGTCGCCGCCGCTGGTCAGGATGCCGATTCTGCGTTTCATGCCGATACCCCCTTTTCCATAGTCACAGTATACCATCAAAACCTTTCGCAAACAACGGTTGCGGAACTTCCTGCAAAAGGAAATTCGGCGTCGCGGCAAGGGACGGTGTAGGTTTGTCAAACATGTTGGACAGTGTGGTTGCGAAGGAACTCACGGGGCGAGAGCCAGCGAAGCGGTCGCATGGGGAGATCGTTACTGCGATTTTGGTGGGCAGCGAGCTGCCCACCAAAATCGGCGAGCGAGT